>DAHUYD010000151.1 GCA_027315385.1 Acidobacterium sp. | reverse complement strand
CCCGTGTGCGGCAGCAGCGCAAGGTCAGCCGCCATTGCGGGCACCGCGCCGCGGAAGAACCCGAAGGGAGACTCCAGCATGCGCGCATACTTCAGCGCGATCAGCGACGGTACCCTTCCGCGCATGGACTCATCGATCAGTTCCAGCGGATCCCGCTGCCGCCGCTTCGCGTCCCAATGCGCGTGATCCTGCCGGCGAACCTGCTTGCGCCGCGCCTGTCCCAGCGCCCTCCGCTCCTTCGATGTCGGTACATGCGACATTTTCGTTCAGATGCGACGCTACAGCTTTCGCCCCCCGATTACAACATGGCGAGCATCCCGTCTCGGGCGACCGGAGCGCTGAGAACCCCAATGGTTCTCACGCTCTATGTTGAAAGGGACATGCCTGCCCATTTCCACCGATCCGACCGCGCATCGCCGCCGGCTCGAAGGGGACCACCGGAGCCTCGCTGAACTTCTGCGCCCAGGAATGTCTGACCTCGACATCGGGTGAGGGACGGGGCCATATTACCGCAGGCATTGCACAGGCCGTGAAACTGCGCGGGCTCGGTTTAACACGGAGACCGACCTGGGCCGGGCGCATCGACGGTACGCCTCCTGGGTGAGGACAGGTCTCTTGAGGCAGACTTTAACAATGGGCGCGAGGAGCGGATTCGTCCGCTAAACGCGAGTTGCCGTCCCATCAGTCGCACTCCGACAGATTATCGGCGCACATAACGATCTCTTCAGGGCAATGTTCTATCCCTAACCACTGGAGATTGCGCGAGTTACGGCATCCGATGCACCATCCCCGGAGCATACCATTCTTGTTGCATCATGCTTACCCCATTCGGGGGACGCTTCCCTCCAGTTGTGGTGCTAAACTCCTCGAATCGACTGGAAAAACGGACTGGAGCGAACATGAAATACAGCGCATTTGAGCAAGCTGCCATCGAGGCAAGTGCAGGACTGAAAGAGATCGACGCTGAGTTTGAGCAGCTCGAAGCCAGGAAACAAGCCCTGGAATCGAAAAGAGAATTGCTGGAGACGCTGGTTCACCAGTTGCTGATGGTCCTGCCCACGAGCAATCAGTCTTTTCCGGCCGATGGAAGCGAGAAGCCGGGCCCGCTGACTGCGGCTTCGACCGCCAAACCCTCTTCCTTCGCGACTGGTGCGTCGGATAGCAAGTCTTTTTCGGTGCGGAAGGAAGAATGGCCGGCCTTCGTGCAACAGTCCACCGCAAATCCCCTGGAGCGAAAATGAAATACACCGTGCTTGAAAACGCCGCCGTCGAGGCGAGTACCGGTCTGCACGAGATCGACGCCGAGATCGATCAGATCGAAGCGAAAAAGGTATCGTTGCAGGCAAAAAGAGAACAGCTGGAGACCGTTGGCCGCCAGCTGTTCACGGTTCTCTCCGCGCTCTCCGAAGAGCAAACCTCCGAGTCTGGCGCCCTGACTGGCACGCTTGCCCCCGAAACGGCTGCCCTCGCGGATGCTCAGCCGGAAGCCGGCCTGGCTCCGGTCCTGGAGCCGGAAACGGAAGCCGCTCCGCTGGTCGAAATGGAGGCCGGTTCGGCTCCGCTTCTGCAGGAGGAAGAGCCTGCTTTCTCGCCGTTCGCCACGGTCGCCGACGCGCCTGCCGAGGATCACCAGGCGTTTGCGGAAGCCGCGCCTGAGGTTCAGGCCGAGGCCGACTCTGAAGACCGCGCGGGAGCGCAGCCTGAGTCGCACGAGCACGAAGAGTGGGAAAACTGCACTCCGGTCGGCGTGGCCGCCGAGGCAGACAATTCAAAGGCGCCGTCCTTTAAGGACCTGCTCTCGCAAAGCAAACCGTATTCGCTGCGCAACGATGGCTGGCCCTCGTGCAAGCCCGTCGCCCAGCGCGCGTTGAGAGATCTTCTCTAAGTACCCTTCACCTCGCTGCGCGGGACTGCCGAATGGCTGCCTGAAGGCACCGAAGAAGGGATGTATTTTCGGAGGCGATCCGGCATCCGGATTCAGGAACGGCGAGCGGAACGGAGCAACCGATAAGAGCAGTCGCAGATTGTCCGCTGCCTGCAGTTTGGAGAAGCCTTCCTCGGACAGCAGTCTTCGGTCAATGGCCAGCATCTCCCATGCCAGCCTTTCGCGAGAGGTTTTAACGAGAACGCAGCCGCCGCAACGGTGCCGTTTTCGCCAATCTCCGGTGAAACGCCGCACCGGGCATCACGTTCAAAGCTTCGACAAATTCCTCGCGCACGATCGCGGATCTGAACAACGGTCGCGGTAAATCGCCGGTGCGTCGTATGAAATCGGCAGGTGGCCGGGCTAGAGCTTTGCTATTAAGTTTCCCGCTGCCCACGCGAAAGTAAATAACCAAAGCTCTAGAATCGCAGAAGAAACGGCCGGGCTACCGGCGCGTGTTGAGGAGTTCCATCATGAACTGTCGTTTTCTGCTGGCCGGCCTGCTCGCGCTTCTGTTCTCTCCCTTTGCCGACGCGCAATCCACACAGGCCCTGACCGCGCACCGGTGGCTCACCACGGTGAACCGCTCGGCACTGCTGGAGCCGCAAAGCGCCCCGATCCGCTTTACAGCCACCAGCACGGCGCTCCGCACGATCATGGTCAACGACATGGAGCAGTACCAGTTGATCGAGGGCTTCGGGTTTGCGGTCACCGGAGGCAGCGCTGACCTTCTGATGCGCATGCCGGCATCCGGGCGGGCCGCCCTCCTGCGTGAGATCTTCTCGCCCACCGGCGACGGTATTCACGTCAGTTACATCCGCGTCAGCATTGGCTCCTCGGACATGAACGACCACCCGTATACGTACGACGACGTGCCTGCTGGCGAGACCGATCCGCAGCTGCGTCGATTCAGCCTGGCCGCCGATCGCGGCGCGGTGATCCCGGTGCTGAAACAGATCCTGGCGATAGATCCCCATGTCAAAATTCTCGGCTCGCCCTGGTCAGCGCCCGCATGGATGAAGACGAACGATGACCTGAAGGGTGGAGAACTGAAGGCCGAAGACTATCCGGTGTACGCGCAGTATTTCGTCAAATACATCCAGGGGATGCAGGGGGAGGGAATCCACCTCGCCGCGATCACAGTCCAGAATGAACCGCTGAATCCGAAGAACACCCCCAGCATGGCGGTGTTCGCGTCCGAGGAGGATCGGTTCATCGCCGACGATCTGGGACCGGCCTTCGCGCGCGCCGGAATCCACACCGGTATCCAGGTGTACGACCATAACCCGGATGTGCCGTCGTATCCGCTGTCGATTCTGGCCGATCCGGAAGCGAACCAATATGTGGAGGGCACGGCTTTCCATCTGTATGGAGGATCTGCCGACACGTTCACGAAGGTACATGACCTGTATCCGCGCAAAGGCCTGTTCATGACTGAGCAGTCGATTACGGAGAAGCCCGGATCGCCGACGCTGGACATTGCCGAGGCTGTGGATCGGGTGCTGATTGGCTCTACGCGCAACTGGAGCCGGAATGTTCTGCTGTGGAACCTGGCCGCCGATGCCGAGGCCGGCCCGCATACGAACAATGGTGGATGCACTGGCTGCTGGGGCGCTCTGACGCTTGAAGGCGATCGCGTCACCCGAAACCTGGCGTGGTATGCCCTGGCGCACTTCTCCGAATTTGTGCCGCCGGGATCCATCCGCATAGGGACCAACAATCTGGAACAGCTCGACAACGTAGCGTTCCTGACGCCGGAGGGGAAGGTCGTTCTTGTGGTCTCCAACACGGGCAATTTCCCCTTTAACTTCGCGATTGCGTACCACGGCAGGATGGCCGTAACGAGTCTCCCCGCGGAGTCGGTTGGCACTTATGTCTGGTAGTTGGGGATCGGATATTCGGAATATGCGTCGGGTGCGGTTTGGTGTGCTGCGTGCCGCCGCCTGGGTTCTGGTGGTGGGCACCTCGACGGGCTTTGCTGGCGCGCAGGCGCCGGACTTCGGGCCGAACGTACTTGTTTTTCGCCCCTCCATGTCCAGCGTTTCCATCCAGAGGCAGATCAATCGCATTTACGCCGAGCAGCAGCACAGCGAATTCGGGGCCGGTCGTTATGCGCTTCTGTTCCTGCCGGGGAGTTATCACGTCAACGTACCCATCGGCTATTACACCCAGGCAATTGGGCTGGGCGCTTCGCCGGACGACGTGCGGATTACGGGCAACGTACATGCCAGTGCCAGCCTGCCGCACAACAACGCGACCACTACCTTCTGGCGTGCCGCTGAGGGCTTTTCCGTCGCGCCTGCGGGGGGCACGATGCAATGGGCTGTCTCGCAGGCAGCTCCGTTGCGCCGCATGCACATCCTCGGCAATCTGGTTCTCGACCAGGATCACGGCTGGGCCAGCGGCGGGTGGATGTCTGACGACGCGGTGGACGGCAACGTCGGTTCCGGCACGCAGCAACAGTGGATCGCGCGTAATTGTTCCTGGTCGCGCTGGACGGGCTCGAACTGGAACATGGTCTTCGTCGGCGACCGCAATCCGCCATCGGGCCAATGGCCTTCGCCGCCGAATACCAGGGTTGCGGAAACGCCGGTGGTGCGGGAAGCGCCTTATTTGCAGGTGGACGGTCCGGGCCGCTACAGCATCCGCGTTCCCGCACTGCTCACGAACAGTGTTGGCGTTACATGGCGCGGCGGCGAAACGCCAGGGGCCTCCATTCCCGTCAGCCGCTTCTACGTCGCCCATGCGGGCGCGGACACGGCTGCGACCATCAACGAGCAGCTGGCTCGCGGCAGGGACCTCCTGCTGACGCCCGGCATTTACGATCTGAACGCGCCAATCCGAGTACAGCGTCGCGACACGGTCGTTCTCGGCCTGGGCTTTGCCACGCTGCGTCCGGTGCGCGGCACTGCGGCCATGGAGACAGCCGATGTGGACGGCATCGTCATCGATGGGATTCTCTTCGATGCCGGTCCTGAAGAATCGCCCGTGCTGCTGCAAATTGGTCCCAGGGGAAGCGAGTCCCGGCACACGGCCGATCCCATTTCGCTGCACGACGTGTTCTTCCGTGTGGGCGGGGCCGGACCAGGGCGTACGCTCATCAATCTCGAGATCAACAGCTGCGAGACCATCGTCGATCACATCTGGATCTGGCGCGCCGATCACGGATCAGGCGTGGGCTGGAACGTGAACACCAGCAGAAATGGTTTGGTGGTCAACGGCAGCCATGTCACCGCGTACGGCCTTTTCGTCGAGCATCACCAGCAGTACCAGGTGCTGTGGAACGGGAATTGGGGGCGAACGTACTTTTACCAGTCAGAGATTCCTTACGATCCCCCCAATCAGGCCAGCTACACGAGCGTCGCCGGCGTGGATGGGTGGGCCTCATACAAAGTAGCCGACGGGGTGACGCATCATGAAGCCTGGGGCCTTGGCGTCTACACCGTATTCCTCCACCCCGGAGTCGTGCTCATGCGCGCCATCGAGGTGCCTCGCCGCCCAGGGGTGCGCTTCCATCACATGGTCGCCATCGCGCTCGGTAACCTCGGAGCGATCGAACATGTGATCGATGATACAGGGGGCCCCACGTCGATCCGTCCTCGCGTGAAGTCCCAGGTTGCGCAGTTCCCGTAGGCGCAGGACCGACAATCTTGAAACCAGCCGCGTTCGAGGGAGCAATTGGCGCAGGGCGAGATCGGGTTCGATCAACCATCTCGATGATTTGGTGAACGATCCGCACCTGGTTACGGCCCGGTTCTTCCCGATGGAAGAGCG
>DAHUYD010000146.1 GCA_027315385.1 Acidobacterium sp. | reverse complement strand
GCCGCCGACGCGAGCCGCCGCTTCCTCGATAAGCTCGCCGGCGTCACCGATCCCGAGACGAAGCGGAAGATCATCGGCAACGAGTTCATCGCGGTGTTCGACGACGAGGCGCGCCGCATTGAACAAGAGACGGGCGGCGTGGATTTCCTCGTGCAGGGCACACTGTATCCCGACGTCATCGAATCGTCGTCGGTGAAGGGGCCATCGCAAACCATCAAGAGCCACCACAACGTGGGCGGCCTGCCGGAAATCATGAAGCTGAAGCTGATCGAGCCGCTCCGCGATTTGTTCAAAGATGAAGTCCGCCGGATCGGACGCGACCTGCACATGCCCGACGACATTCTCCAGCGGCAGCCGTTTCCCGGACCGGGACTGGCCGTTCGCATCCTGGGCGAAGTGACCGCCGAGCGCGTCGCCCTGCTGCAGGAGGCCGACGACATTGTGGTGACCGAAATTCGGCGCGCCGGACTCTATCAGCAGATCTGGCAGTCGTTCGCGGTACTGCTGCCGGTGAAAAGCGTCGGCGTAATGGGCGATCAGCGGACGTATGCGTACACCTGCGCGATTCGCGCGGTGCACTCGGAAGACGGAATGACGGCGGACTGGGTTCCGCTGCCGTATGAGGTGCTGAAGACCATCTCCAGCCGGATCGTGAACGAGGTGCGCGGGATCAATCGCGTGGTCTACGACATCACGTCGAAGCCCCCAGGCACGATTGAGTGGGAGTAGCTGGCCGCCGCGGGTGCGGATGCCTGCACGGTGAGTCCTTTGATATGCTGCCTCATTGCTGAAAAATCCAGCATCCCGGAGGCTGCGCCTTCCATGATCTCTCGCTATGCCCTGCTCGCCGCATTGGCGGCTTCCCTGCTTCTTCCTGCCGCGTCCGCTTTTCCGCAAAGCCAACCCGCAGCGCCGCCGCCTGCGCCGGTCATCGGAACCGGCGCGATGTACGCGCGCGATCCCGCGCAGCCCATCGATGAGCAGTACACGGCGCACATTCTCAAATACACGACCGAGCCGTATTTCAATTCGCCGCTGACGGATTATCTGCCGGCGTCGAAGACGGTGCCCACGCCGGAGGCGGTGCTGGGCGATGTGTCGGGTGCGCCGAATATGCTGCCCTACGCGGAAACGGTCTACAAGTACTTCCGCATGCTGGCCGCGGCGACGCCGCGCGTTCGCGTGTACACCATTGGGCACACCGAAGAGGGCCGCGAGATGATCGCCGTCGCCGTTGCCGACGCTTCCCTGCTCAATCAGCAGCAGGCGAACAACGCCCGCCTGGCGAAGCTGGCCGATCCCCGGACCATCGACATGAACGACGCGACCGCAGCCGCGCTGGTGAAGCAGTCGTTCCCCGTCTACTACGTCACGGGCACAATCCACTCGACGGAGACCGGCGCGCCCACGGCGCTGATGGAGATGGCGTACCGCCTGGCCGTCGACAATTCTCCCTACATCCAGTACATCCGCTCGCACATGATCGTGCTCATCACCCCGGTGGTGGAAGTGGATGGCCGCGATCGCATGGTGGACCTGTACAAATGGCACCGCGCGCACCTTGGCGAAAATTATCCGCGGCTGGCGTACTGGGGCCACTACGTCGCGCACGATAACAATCGCGACGCCATGGGCATGAGCCTCGATCTGACACGAAACGTCCTGAATACCTATTTGGCGTGGCACGCTCAGGTGCTGCACGATCTGCATGAGTCGGTGCCGTTCCTGTACGACAACACGGTGGGCGACGGGCCGTACAACGCCTGGATCGATCCGCTGCTCGACGGCGAGTGGGCGGCGCTGGGCTGGAACAATGTTTCGCAGATGACGGCCATGGGCATGCCCGGCGTCTTCACGCATGGGGAGTTCGACACATGGAGCCCAGGTTATCTGATGTTTCTCGCGGCCATGCACAACGGCATCAGCCGTCTCTATGAGACGTTTGGCAACGGCGGCGCAGACACCGAGAAGCGGATTCTGGATCCGGACGAATACGCGCGCACCTGGTACAAGCCGAATCCGCCGCTCCCAGTGGTCACTTGGTCGCAACGCGACAACAATAATTACGAAGAGACGGCTCTGCTGACCACGATCTCCTACTTTGCGCAGCACAGCCAGCACTGGCTGCAGGATTACTACCTGAAGTCGAAACGGTCGATTGAGAAGCCGGAGAATGCCGGTCCGGCGGCGTACGTGTTTCCTGCAACAGGGCAGTCGCCCAGCCGGCAGGCGAAGTTGCTGCGGGTGATGGCCTTGCAGCATGTCGAAGTCAACCGGCTCACTGCACCAGCGACCGTCACACTTCCTGGAAATCTGGATCAGCCAGGCGGGAAGGCGACGTTTCCCGCGGGTAGTTACGTGATTCGGATGGATCAGCCGTACTCGCGCATCGCCGACGCTCTCCTGGATAAGCAATACTGGGCGCCCAACGACCCGCAAAAGACGCCCTACGACGACACAGGCTGGTCGTTCCCCTATCTGTTCGGCGTACCCACCGTGCGAGTGACGGATGTTTCCATCCTGAAGGCGGCCATGCAGCCGGTGGAGAATCCAGGTGCGCCCGATGGAAGCGTCAGCGGCAGCGGCACGATCTACGCCGTCAACAATGATGGCGATGTTTCGTTGCTGGGCCTGCGCTATGCGCTGAAGGAAGCAAAAGTTTCGCTGGCCGAGCAGGCGTTCGACTCGGGTGGCCGGCATTTCAACGCCGGCTCGCTGATTCTCGAGAACGTGAGCGCGGATGCGCTGCGTTCTGCCATCAGGGATACGAATCTGGACGCGATCGGCCTTGCGGCGGCCCCTTCTGTGACCACCCGGCCCGCGCCGCTGCCGCGCGTGGCGATTATGCATACGTGGCTTTCCACCCAGACCGAGGGCTGGTGGCGCATGGCCTTCGACAAGCTGCACGTGCCCTACGCCTACATCAACACGCAGACCGTGGCGCAGGAGGGCGATCTGCGCTCGAAGTATGACGTGATCGTCTTTGCGCCGGTCGGCTATGCAGACACGCAACGCATCGTGAACGGTATGCCCATGTACGGCAATCCCATGCCGTGGGAGAAAACGGCGCTCACCCCCAATCTGGGCCGCAACGACTCAACGCCGGACGTGCGCCCAGGCCTCGGATTCAGCGGCCTCCAGCACCTCAAGGACTTCATCTCTCAGGGCGGCCTGCTGATCGCTTCGGAAGACACCGCCCGGTTTGCGATTGACGAAGGCTTTGCGCCCGGCGTGTTCGTGAATCGCGGCGGCAACCCCCGTGTGGTGGGCAGCGTGCTTGGAGCCGATTTCGTGGACCGCAACAGTCCAGTGGCGTGGGGCTACGCTCCGTCGCTCGCGGTCTACAGCGAGAGCGGCATGGCCTTCACCGTCTCTGACACGACGTCGGCATTCGGTTTCCGGCGCTTCCCCGAGAAGAAGGAGCGCCCGACCGGGCGCGGCGGGCCTGACGACCCGGACATCCCCGAGGGACGCCCTTTTGTCCAGCCGGTGCCGCAGCCGAAGCCTGAACCCTGGCAGCCGATGCCGCTGAATGTCGACCAGGCGCGGAATAACCCGCTTCTCATTCCCGAGCAGGATCGTCCCGACGTTATCCTGCGCTTCGCGGACGCGAAGGGGCTGCTGCTCTCCGGGTTGCTGGCGAACCCCGCGCCCATCGCCGAAAAGGCAATTGTCGTTGACGCCCACTACGGCAAAGGCAACGTGCTGCTGTTCGCGAACAACCCGGTGTATCGCGCCGAAACGATCGGCAGCTACTCGCTGGTATTCAACGCGATTCTGGGTTACGACCAGCTAACGCGCTGAGCGGGCACGGTGCGGTACAAGTAAGTATGGACAAGCTGGGCCTCATCGCCGGTAATGGGCGCTTCCCCTTTCTGCTGCTGGACGCGGCCCGGGCGCATGGGCGCGAAGTCGTCGTGGCGGCGATCAGGGAAGAAGCCGATTCGGAGATGGATGCACGAGCGCAGACGGACGCCGGCGTGCGCGTCACCTGGCTGTCACTGGGCGAATTGTCGAAGCTCATTGAGACGTTCCACCGCGAAGGCGTCACGCAGGCGGTGATGGCCGGCCAGGTGAAGCACAAGCAGATCTTCTCCAGCATCCGGCCGGATTGGCGGCTGGCAAAGCTGCTGTTGAATCTGCGCACCCGCAACACGGACATGCTGCTGGGTGCGGTCGCCAAAGTGCTGGCGGATGAGGACATCGAGCTGATCCCCTCGACCGCGTATCTGGAACCGCTGCTGGCCTCTCCGGGCGTGCTGACGGCACGCGCGCCGACCGAAGCCGAGCAGCGGGATATCGAATACGGCAAAGAAGTCGCGCGAGCGCTCGCCGCCTTCGATCTGGGGCAAACTGTCGTGATCGCGGCGCAGGCCTGCGTCGCCATTGAAGCGATGGAAGGCACGGACGCGACCATCGAGCGCGCCGGACAAATCATGCGCTCGCTCGGCGATCCGGCATCCACACTCGAGCGGCATCTTACCGTCGTCAAGGTCTCCAAGCCAAAACAGGATATGCGGTTCGACGTGCCCGTGATCGGAGTGCGAACGATGGACGCGATGCGCGCCGCCGGCGCGACCTGCCTGGCGATTGAGGCGAATCGGACGCTGATCTTCGATCGCGATGCCGTGCGCGCGGAGGCTGACGTTGCCGGAATTGCCGTCGTCGCGCTGGAAGCCCGATAATGGAGCGCCGGCACTCAGAGGGGGAAAACCATGTCAAAGGGCGTAGTAATTGCCATTCTGCTTGTGGCCGCACTGGCGGTGGGCGGCTTTATCGCAGTCCGCATGTACGCCGCCGACAGGTCGAATTCCCCCATGCCGAGGGTGGGTCAGATAGCGCCCGCTTTTACCCTGCTCAATCAGGAGAACCAGCCTCTTAGCCTTCAGCAATATCTTGGCAAGTGGGTTGTCCTCTACTTCTATCCCAAAGACATGACCAGCGTCTGCACCATTGAGGCGCATAACTTCGAGCGCGATCTCGCGAAATACCAGGCCATGAACGCAGTGGTTCTGGGCGTGAGCGTGGACACGGTCGCCAGCCACCGCAAGTTCTGCACAAAGGATTCGCTGACCTTCAATCTGCTTGCCGACCCGAGCATGAATGTCGTGCGCCAGTACGGATCGCTGGGCCACTTCGGTCCATGGACCATCGCCAACCGGAACACATTCCTCATCGACCCCAAGGGCAGGATCGCGAAGGTGTGGACGAATGTGAGCCCCTCCATCCGGATTCACAGCGAGACAGTTTTAGCCACGATTGCGGAGCTGGCAGGGAACCCTAAGGCTTCACCGGAGTGAGCGGGTGCGGATTCTCCGGCGCTTCGGGATCCACGCCGAAATCCCATACATCCAGATTGATCTGTCCCGGCGCCAGTATCTCCATCAGCGCATACTCGCCCACGGTCAGCGGCTCTTTCGGCGTCAGCTTCATCCAGTAGCCGCCGGGCAGGATCTGCGCAGTCGTGGGCACAATGCTTTCTGACTGGACGATCTGACCGTTGAGGCGCCGCAGGCGGACCGCTCCGATCACCCGCTCCCCCGGAACCACTTCCACCCGAACGATGGCATACCGGCTGGTGGGCGAGCTGCCCACATTTTTATCCGGGTCCGGGTTCTTGTCGTCCCCGGTGTTCACCACGAAGGCCGACTCGGAATCCACCTGCTCGTTGGCCAGCTTGTTCAGGCTGACATAGAGGCTGGGATCGTCGACGTGCAGCCTGAGTTTAGCCGCCTGCCCGTTGATGCGCACCGGCTCCTGCGCGCCGCGGAACGAGCCGATGGCCGCGCGGAGGATGTTGTGCGTGCCGCCGCGATTCACATCGCCGGCGGTCTGCCTCAGCTGGATCAGTTCCGGTACATTCTGAAAATTGTCCAGAACGAAAACTCCGTCGAGGTTCGGAAGTTGCAGGCCCGGCGCAACGGTGGGCGTCTGTTCCATCAGCGCTGTCCGTTCAGCGGCCGCTTCGCTGTCGATCTTTGCCGCTTCGGCCTCGCCGGGGTTCGGCTGGCCGGCACTCGGTTGAGCCGGAGGCTGGATGGGCTGGCCCTGCGCGTTCAGCGCGTGTTCCTGATTCCACTTCCTGGTGGCCACCCAGTCCACCAGCGCATATGGCACTTCTTCCCAGTCGTCGCGCTCCTCGCTCAGGTAGCGGACCCGGTCGCCCACGATTTGATACTTTCTGACCAGCTGATAGCTGCCGTCTTTGAGGATGAGGCGTTTGCCGGTAACCACCTGGGCCCAGGCGGCCAGGCCTCCCCCCGGCAATCCCCCGAAGGGCGCCCCTGGCAGCAGAGCGAGCGCCATGGTCGCCGCCGGAATAAAGCGCAGCATCCGCATCGCATCCATTAGATACGTTCGGCCGCGAATCCGTCACCCGCCCCGGCGCAACTCCGCGCGAGCGCTCCGGATTTTCGATATCCTCAGAGGTATGCGTTCCCGATCGGTACTTGCCGCTTGTGGTTTGGCGGCTTTGGTGTGTTGCAGCGCGATGGCGCAGTCCAGTTCTTCCTCGCAGCAGACCCCCCAGGCCAATCCGCAGGGAGGGCTGGTGCCCGGCGCACCTCCCCTTCAACTGCGAAATTTGCCTTCAGAGCAGCACACGCTCACCCCTGCGGAACAGGCGCAGGTGAAGCGCGAGCAGGCATATCAGGCGGCCCTTCGGATTGCGAATCTCACGGCCCGCTGGGGCCCCGCAATGTCCACCCCGGGCGTTTCCGTAACCCTGGTTCAAACTGCCCGCACCAGAACCGCCTCGGGCGCGACGCAGTTCACCTACCAGATCGCCGGCTCCGGCTTCCGCAGCGGGGAGAAGCTGAACCTGGTGCGCTGGCCGCTCAACGAGGGCGTCAGGACTGTAATGGGCGGCCTGGTCCTCAATGCCCAGGGCATCGCGGTCTGCGGCGCACCCGCAACAAGCCAGAACACACCTCCGCGATCAACCGACGGCGATACGAATGCCCCCTCACAGAGCCTGAATGCTGCGCCCGCTCCACGAGCCGGTTCTGCGCCCCCGGTGCCCAGCTGCGGAGATACCATGAAGCCGAACGAGCCCGTCGAGATTCAATCGACTGCGGCGCCCGGCGAGGCGATCCGGGTGGCATTGATCGCTGAGGACCGCAGCAATGGCGCCGCAACGCAGGTGATTCCCTTTCCCGTTTCAGCTACCGATAAGAGCTGTAGCCTGCAGATTCTGCTGGGGATGAAAGACTCTGACATGGTGGTGGTTGAGGGGGCGGGCCTTCCTCCGAATTCCACCGTCAGGATCCAGACCCTCACCGGTTCACAGACCCACAACCTGAACGCAAAGACGGATGCGGGGGGCAGGATGGCGATGATCGTCCTGCCGGCGGTCCAGGGCCAAACAAGCGGGACAACCACCGTACGCTACGCCGGCGTGCTGGCTCCTGCCCTTCCGGCTGCGGCCACTTCGCCGAAGCCGGCAGTGCCCGGAGCTTCATCAGCGCCGTCGCCGCAGCCGGAAGGCGGATGCAGCCCCGCGGTGAGCTTCCACTGGGGGCAGGGCAGCTACAAGCCAGAGTAGCGAGCCGCCCCGGCGGCGAACCCATCCCCGGCGCAACGAAAGGCTGGCGGTCGCCGGCAACCCTGCATCCATCCTGAAAGGAGATCCCTGGCCGGCAGTACGAGCGGCGGCCCGGACGGGGCATTTCGCACCGAGGGGGTGGTTCCTGCTCTTTCGCCATGATGAGCTCGGTCCTGCGCGGCTGCTGGCTTTATCGGCCGTCGCAGTTCTGGCGTTTCTCTTCGTCTGGTTTCAGATTCACCTGCTGCTGCTCGCTTTCGCCGGCATTCTGGTGGCCGTCATCCTGCGCGCCATCACCAGCTGGATCGAGCGCCATACGCGCCTCAATGGAGCCATTGCCTACGGCGCGACCATCCTCCTGATCGGCGCCGTCGCGACTGGCATCGGCATCCTCCTGCTGCCCCGCGCCATTACCCAAATTTCCGAGTTGGCGCGAACCCTGCCGCAGTCTCTGCGACAGCTTGAGGCTCCGCTGCAACGCACCGCGGCGGGACAAAAAATTCTCGCGGAGCTTCACCATCTCGTCCACGGCAGCGGTTTGACGAAACATCTCTCCCAGGTCGCCGGATTCATGACCGCAGCCGTCACCGACCTGGTTGTCGTCCTGGTCATCGGCTTCTTTGCCGCCCTCTCCCCGCGCGGCTACCGCGAAGGTGCGCTGCTGCTGATTCCCGAAGAGTGGCGCCCCCGCGCCCGCCAGATCGCCCGCAAAATCGACCACCAGTTAAAGTGGTGGCTGCTCGGCCAGATGGTCCCCATGGCTGCCCTCGGCGTAGCCAGCGCCATCGGCTTGTGGGCCTTGGGCGTCAAGCTGCCGTGGACCCTGGGATTGATGACGGGGCTGGCGGTCTTTCTCCCTTATGCCGGAACCATTCTTGCCGGTATCCCTTCCGTGCTGATGGGTCTGCAGCGCAGTCCTCACACAGCCATCTACGTCCTCATCCTGTACACCCTGCTGCATGTGGCGGAGGGCTATTTCCTCACGCCCCTGGTGCAGAAAAGAGCTGTGCGCCTGCCCCCGGTGCTGACAATCCTGGCGCAGTACTTTCTGTGGGCGGTGGCCGGCATCCTCGGCCTCGCCGTGGCCGCGCCCCTGGCCGGTGCCGGCATCGTCCTGGTCAAGGAACTCTACCTGCACGTCCCCGCGGAGAAGGAAGTCCTGCCAAAAGAGACCACCGGCCCCATGGCTGCCTGAGAACGGAGCCCTGACCAGCAAAAAGGGCAGGTCCTGAAGACCTGCCCTCGGTGGATTGCTGCAATGGACTACTTCGCGGCGACCGCTTCCTTCTTCAAGCCCGCCTGCTCGCGCAGGGCGTCCGCTTTGTCGGTGGCTTCCCAGGTGAAGTCCGGCTCGCTGATCCGGCCGAAGTGGCCATAAGCAGCGGTTTTCTGGTAAATCGGGCGGCGCAGCTTCAGGTGCTCGATGATGCCCTTGGGGGTCAGCACGAAATTCCTGCGCACAAGAGCGACCAGCTTCGACTCATCCAGCCTGCTGGTGCCGAATGTCTCCACCAGAACGCTCACTGGCTCCGCAACCCCGATCGCATAGGCCAGTTGCACCTCGCAGCGGTCGGCGAGACCGGCTGCAACGATGTTCTTCGCAATGTAGCGCGCGAGATAGGCGGCCGAGCGGTCCACCTTCGTCGGATCCTTGCCGCTGAATGCCCCCCCGCCGTGGCGGCCCATTCCGCCGTAGGTGTCCACGATAATCTTGCGCCCGGTCAGCCCGGTGTCCCCCATCGGACCCCCGATGACGAAGCGGCCCGTGGGATTGATGTGGTACTTCGTGTTCTCGTCGAGCAGTTCCGCCGGCAGCGTGGTCTGGATAACGTGCTTCAGGATCTCCGCGCGCAGCTCCTCCGTGGAGATAGTTTCAGCGTGCTGCGTGGAAATCACGACGGCATCGATGCGAACCGGCTTGTGGTTCGCGTCGTACTCAACCGTCACCTGGCTCTTGCCATCCGGCCGCAGCCAGGGCAGCTTGCCGTTCTTGCGGACCTCCGACAGCTTGCGGGTGAGCTTGTGGGCCAGAGAAATTGCAATCGGCATCAGCTCCGGCGTCTCATTGCTGGCGTAGCCGAACATCATCCCCTGATCGCCCGCTCCCCCCGTGTCCACGCCCATCGCAATATCGCTGGACTGCTTATTGATGGTGGAAATCACCGCGCACGTATTCGAGTCGAAGCCGTAGATGGCATTGTCGTAGCCAATCGAAGTCACCACTCCACGAACAACTGCCTGGAAATCGACATAGGCGCGTGTAGTGATTTCGCCCGCGATCACGACCAGACCCGTGGCGGTCAGTGTCTCGCAGGCGACGCGGCTGTAGGGATCCTGCTCCAGGCACGCATCCAGGATGGCGTCTGATACCTGATCGGCGATCTTGTCGGGGTGGCCCTCGGTGACGGACTCCGAGGTAAACAGAAACTTTTCGGTGGCTGGCAAATGGATTCCTCCAGAAAAATACCCGGTGGCAGGCGGCGCAAACGGCGGCCGGGGCGCATTCCTATGGTACCAGGGCTCAGCGCATGGGGCAAAGACTTCCAGCGGACGGCCCGGACGGCCAGCCCAGCGGGGAAAATGCGGGGGTGGGTGGCAGCCGCGCATCGGGACAAGGTTCAGACGGTCCATGGCGGAGTTGTCGCGCTGACGCAAACCGGCCCGCGACGCTGATCGAATTGCGCCGCGGGCCGGAGCCTTGCAGGAACTCCCGCTCCCTATGGCTGGTACTGCCACAGGTCGTTGAGGTTCCCCTGGTTGTCTTTCGAATCGTAGCCCTCTCCGCCAAAGAGCCAGAGATTGCCCGACCCATCGGCCCAGCCCGCGCTTCCGAATCGTCCTCCCGGAATGTTGTTGGCGCCCGGCATGCCCAGCGTCCCGTAGATCCCGGATTGACCACCCGATCGGCCCACCATCTCAGAGCCGCCCATCCATGTCCATTCTCCGCTCGATCCCAGCGACGGATCGAACATCCACATGTCGTTCAGATAGCCGTTGATGCCGGACGAGTCTTCGCCGTCTCCGCCGAAGAGCCAGAGTTTGCCCGACTTGTCGACCCAGCTGACGCCGCTGAATCGTCCTCCGGGCGTATTCGAGGTCGAGGCCGAGCCCAGTGTGCCGTAGACTCCCGGCTGGCCGCTGCCGTAGCCATTGCCCACGCTGTCGCTGCCGGCCATCCACGTCCACTCGCCTGCGGCTCCGTTCGTCCCCGGAGTGTACTTCCACAGATCGTTCAGATACCCATCGGTTCCCGTCGAGTCGGCTCCAAATCCGCCGAACAGCCAGACGTCGCCTGACGAGTCGACCCACCTGATGCCCGCGTCCCGGGCCCCGGGCCAACTCGAGGTGCCCGGCACTCCCACCGAGCCGTAGACGCCGGCAACGCCGTTCCCGCCATTGGCACTCACATCGCTGCCGCCCATCCAGGTCCATTCCCCTGGCGTCTCGTTCGGGCCCGGCGTGTACTTCCACAGATCGTTCAGGTACCCCGGATTGGGCGGACCCGTTGAGTCGATGCCGTTCCCGCCGTAGAGCCAGAAATTACCCGAGGCATCGACCCAGCTGATGGCGCCGTATCGTCCTCCCGGAACATTCGCCGCAGCGGCTGTTCCCAGCACTCCGTAAATTCCGGCAGGACCGCCGAAAGGCGCGCCGACGGACTCGCTTCCCCCCATCCAGGTCCACTCGCCGTTTGTCCCCTGCTTCGGATCGAACTTCCACAGGTCGTTCAGTTCCCCGGTCACTCCGTTGACGTCGATGCCTTCGCCTCCGAAGATCCAGACCACTCCGGATGCATCGACCCAGCTGGCGACCTGTTCGCGGCCGCCTGGAATGTTCGTAGGCGAGGCCGTCCCCAGAGTCCCGTAGGTCCCGGGCTCACCCGCGGCGCCGAAGGTCGTGCTCGCCGGAGTCAGATTGCTGCCGCCCATCCACGTCCATTCCCCTGCGGTGCCCTGCCCGGGCTCAAACTTCCACAGGTCGTTGAGCTGTCCGCCGAAGCCGCTTCCGGTGGAATCCATGCCGTAGCCGCCGAACAGCCACAGGGCGCCGGACGCGTCTGTCCAGGTGACCGCCTGCTGACGCCCGCCCGGGATGTTCGTCGGCGATGCCGTGCCCAATGTTCCGTAGATCCCGGCAGCGCCGCTGCCGAAATTCGCCGTGACGTTCCCACCGCCCATCCACGTGAAGTCGCTCACACAAATCACGCCTACGCTGGTCACATTGGCGCTGGCTGTTCCCATCCCGTTGTTGACGATGCAATCCCGGGTTGAAGGCTGCGTCAGTACCGAAACGTCGTACCCGCCCCCGCTGACAACCGGATCGGCGAAAGTAAAGTTACCGTTGCCGGCGATCTGCAGCAGGTCGGCATTGTTGATGCCCAGAGTGTCCTGCAGCACAGGGCCTGCTCCCGTAAGGCCCGCAATCGTGCCTCCAATCGTATAAGCTGCTCCCGCCAGGTTAGTGCAGGTGACATTCGCGTTGGACACATCCGCCGTTGCCGTCCCCATGGAGTTCGAGACCGTGCAGGCCTGGCCGCTGGGAACTGTGAGCACCGTGATGCTGTAAGCTGCGCCCCCGCTCGGAATGTCGCCGTCGAAGGTGAAGGCGTAGCTGGTCGCGCCGGAACTGACCGTCAGGTTATTGCCGCCGTTATCCTGCAGCACAAGCCCTGAGCCGGTGAGCCCGAGGATCTGGCCGCCGATCGTGTACGCCTTTTGGCACGCAATACTCACATTCGTCACATTGGCCGTAGCCGTGCCGTGACCGCCCGTGACAGCACAGCTCTCGCCGGCCGGCTGGGTGAGCACCGTCACCAGGTAGGCAGCGCCGCTCGCAACCGGGGTGCTGAAGGTAAAGCTGGAGGCGTTGGCGGATACGGTCAGATTATTGCCGCCGTTGTTCTGTAATACCAGCCCTGAGCCCGTGAGTCCCGTGATTTTGCCACCAATGGTGTACGTGGATTTGCCTCCTCCACAACCGCTCAGAACCAACACTGTGGATGCCAGGACGAAGACACCGAATCGCATTCTGCTTCTCATCGTTCATACCCTTTCAAGTGAAATCGAACTGCGATAGTTGCTGCGGCGAGTGGAGGGTATTCAGGCATCCTGTTTGGCACACGATGAACTGAAGTGTTTCTGGGGCGAAGCTGAGGGGGAGATCAGCTCAAGGCCTTTTGGGGGCGGGTGAGGAACGTCAATCGAGCGCACGTTACACGAAGTGCGGGATCGCTGCCTGATTTTGCTGGGTTGCAGAGAGACGAAACTGGCTCTTAGTGCATCGGGCGAATCACCAGGACGTACCTCTGTTTTGGCAGGAGCCAAATCGATGTACCTGACGAGGCGCGCATCGGCAAATCATCCATGGCGTCACTTTTATATCGGGAGCCGGCACATGTCAACGATTTTTTAAGGCGGACATTTTCACTTTCTAAGAACACGATTTTTTAAGGCGGCCTCCATAGCCTCTGTCAGCATTGCCGCCCGCCGGGCAATCGCCGGCGCACACAGACCACCGTCGATCCGATCGGCCTGCGCCCACTGGATCGCGAGATTTCCTACAGTCGTGCTCTCTGCCGCGCATCGCTCCACGAGCAATCCGGTAGCCTCTCCCGTCAGGCGGTTCAGGTACTCGTTGCGGCTCCCCCCGCCCACCACACGTATGCATTTTGGATCGCGTCCCGCGAGTGCTCGAATCCCGCCGAAGAGGCTGCCATAGCTCGCTGCCAGGCTGTGAAATATAAGGCCCGCAAACTCCGGCGCCGCCTCGCGCCCCTCGGGCACCGGCGCGTATCCCATCCGCCTCCGCTGCTCATTGATGCGCGCCGGCATATTCCCCGGCAGCGCCAGCGCCGGATCGTCCAGGTCCAGCAGCCCTTCCGGACACGCCGCGCGCTCCGCTGCGGCAATCAGATCCGGCACGCTCCACGGCGACCGCTCTGCCCACGCTTCCAGACACTGGCTCAGCAGCCACATGCCCGGCAGCCCGCGATGAAACAAAATTCCTCCGCTTGCGGCGCCCAGATTCGTAAAACCCTGCACGCACGCCTCTGCACTGCGCACGCACTCCGGAAGCACCATTCCCGCCAGCGACCACGTTCCCGAACTGATGTAGCCCCACGGCTCCTCGTCCATGAAGGAGATTCCGGCCACTGCGGACGCAGTATCGTGACACGCCGGAGCGATCAGCTGCGTTTCAGAGAATGCCGGCAGCCGCCGCAGATCCTCGCGCAGCGGCCCCAATGCGGTTCCCGGAGGCACGATCTCCGGCGCGGCTCCGCGATCGAGTTCCAGCGCGGCAAAAAGATCGTCGCTCCAGCACTTCGTTACCGGATCGATCAGTCCCGTGTGCGTGGCGTTCGTGTACTCCGCAATGCGGGGTGCGCCCAGCCGGTGCAGGAGGTACTCCGGCAGATTCACCCAGGGTGTGGAGCAATCCGCTCCGCTCAGCTTGTCCGCGTAGAGTTGATAAATCGTGTTCAACGGCTGGATCTGCACACCCGTCCGTGCATACAGTTCGGCAGCGGGCAGAATTGCATGTGCCGCCTCCATGGCCGTCCTGTTCCGCGGATCGCGGTAGCAATACGGAACGCCGAGCGGCTGACCGTCGCGCCCCAGTCGCACATAATCCACGGCCCAGCCGGTTACGCCGATCGCGTCGATTCCCTCGGAAGCGAGATGCGCGCACTCGCGCAGGCCCGCCTCCATCTCGCGGCAGATCGACGGCAAGTCCCAGCACAGCCCTGATTCGCCCTGCCTCGGTGCGTTTCCGCTGCGCCGCACCATCGTGATCCGCGGCTGGTCACCGGTCCAGCGAAGCAGCGACACCCGGCAGCTCTCCGCCCCCAGATCGACGGCCGCGAGCACTGGATGATGCTTCAACGCAGAAACGCCTCCGGCAGCCCACCGTCGACTGGAATCAGGTGTCCGGTGGTACAGCGCGTGTGCGGGCCGGCCAGAAACAGGATGGCCTGCGCGCAATCTTCCGGCTCAATCGGCTGATGTGTCAGCGTCCGTTGCGAATAAAATCGCGCCAGGATGTCGCGCAGTGCGTCGTCCGAAGCTGCTTCATCGAATTCCAGATTGTACTTCTTCAGCGATGCGATAACGCGATCCCGCGGAAACATCGTCGATCCCCTGACCACGGTCGCCGGGCTGATTCCGTTCACCCGCACTTTCGGCCCCAGCGCGATGGCTAATTCCCTGACAAGGTGGCTCAGCGCCGCTTTGCTCACGTCGTAGGCCTCGCTGCCGCGCTTCGACACTACCGCGTTCGCAGAGCTGGTCAGGACCACGGCTGCGTCCAGATTTTGCTCGGCAAACAGCTTCCGCGCCTCATCGGCCAGCAGATAATTCCCCGTAACGTTCAGCTCCAGAGTGGTGGCCCACACCGCGTCGGGAATTTCCCCCGCTGCCGTCGAGGGGAACATCGCCGCGGTGTTGATGACAATGTCCAGCCCGCCGAATGCCAATACCGTCGCGCCCATTGCCTCCACTATCGCCGCCCGGTCGCGAATATCCACCGCCGCCGCTGCCACTGCTTCTTTCCCTGCTATCGCTCTCGCTTCGCTGGCAACTGCTTCCGCACCTGCAATGTCGCGGTCGGCGATCATCGCATGCGCGCCGCGCTCGGCGGCAAGCAGGGCCACCGCGCGGCCGATCCCGCTCGCGCCGCCCACCACCAGCACGATGCGCCGGCTCAGCTCCTTCTCCGCGGGCTGGCGGCGCAACTTCGCATCTTCCAGCACCCAGTACTCGATCCGGAATGCCTCGCGCGCCGGAAGCGCGACATAGTTCGTGTGAATGTGGAAGGCTTCCGGCGGAGCCGCCGCGCCGGCCTGCGGAACTTTGCAGTCGGCAGGCGCATGGCCCAGCGACGTGGCGCCTTCCATCACGTGGATCGCGTTGATGTAGAACTCCCCGATGATCCGCGACTCCGCCTTGTTCTTCCCGAACGAGAACATTCCTATCCCTGGAATCAGCACAACCGCCGGAGTGGGATCGCGCAGCGCCGGCGATGTCGCCTCCGCATATTCCTCGTAATACGCGGTGTATTCCCGGCGGTAGGTCTCCAGCGCCGCCTCGATCTTCTGCTTCAGGATTGCTGCCTCATCGCCCTCTTCAGCCGGCACGAACATGGGCCGAATCTTTGTGCGGATAAAGTGATCCGGGCAGCTTGTGCCCAGATGAGCCAGCGTCGCCGCGTCCTTCGCATTCACGAAGCTCAGCACCGTGGCCGCGTCAGACCAGCTGCCAATCGCCCGCTTTTTCCCAGACACTCGTCCCCGGAGAAACGGCATCAGTTCCATCGCCAGCTCCCGGCGTCGCTCGCGCGGCGCGGTGGCAGCCCCGCCGAACAGCGCCTTCCCCTTTTGGTCCACGTGCCGCAGGACAAACTGCCCGAGCTGGTCGATCGTCCTCAGCGAGTTCAGATAACACTCGCGCTGCGTCTCGCCCCACGTAAACAATCCATGGCATCCCAGAACGATGCCGTCGCAGCCAGGGTTCTCTTCGACCGCACGCCGCAGCATCAGCCCCAGTTCGAAGCCGGGCCGCTGCCACGGCAGCCACGTGAGCCTGTGGCCGAATTCGCGATTGAACTCTTCCATCTTTTCGCGCCCGTTCGCCGCCGCGGCCATTGCAATCGCCCAGTCGGGATGCAGGTGGTCCACATGCCGGAATGGAAGAAACGCATGCAGCGGCGTGTCGATGGAAGCGGCTGTCGGGTTCAGGCCGAAGGTGCACAGCGGATAGAACTCCACCATCGCATCTTCCCTCGCCACCCCCTCGTAGCGGCCCTCCAGCGCCATCAGCTTCTCCATGTAGAGTGTCGCGAAGCCCCGCCGCTGGATGGTTCCCAGATCGCCGCCGCTCCCCTTCACCCACAGCACTTCCGTCGCGTGGCCCGTCAGCGGATCCGCCTGCGTTACTTTGGAACTCGTATTGCCGCCGCCGAAATTCGTAATCCGCAAATCGGCCCCCAGCAGGTTTGAGCGGTAACGCAGCAGCTCCGGCTCATCCAGCGTGGCCGCCAGATTTTCGTCCCACAGGTCTTTGAGATAACGCAGGCCAGACGTCTTTTTCACAACTCCTCCCGACTCGCAGTGTCACACAGCTGTTTCCAGATCAACAAGGCGCTCCGCTGCGGAGATGCGCCCAGATTGGGAAGCACAGTCCAGCCACGCCGCAATCGAATGATGGTGCGCCGGGTTCGGGCGCATTATGCGTAGGAAGAAATCGCCTTCGCGTTGGCGGCGCCTCGTTCCGCCCGGATCCGCTCCAGATAGCCGCTCGCGCGCAGCGCCTCCAGAGGTTCCTCGGCCAACCCATGCCATTTTCTCCACGCCTTCACAGCGGGCCGCACATCGAACCAGAACGCCTGTCGCAGGCACTCCTCGGCTTCCACCAGTTTGCAGGCATTTTGCAATTCCGCCAGTCTTGCCCGATCGACCAGCGCCGCCCTGGCAAACAGCTCCTGCGCCGTGCACACCGTCTGCACCATCGCTTCAAGCTTGCCCTTCAGGTTGTGGCTCTGGTCCACCATGAACGCGACATCGTCCAGATTCTCGCCCGGCGAAAGCAGCTCGTGAAAAATCCGGAACACCTGATACGGATCGATTGATCCCAGGGTCAGATCGTCATCCGCGTACCGCCGGTCGTTGAAGTGGAATCCCCCCAGCATTCCCTCCCGCAGCAGCCACGTCACGATCTGCTCGATGTTCTGCGCCTGGTAGTGGTGCCCGGTATCCACCAGCACCCGCGCCTGCGGCCCCGCGCGCCGCGACAACAGCAGCGCCATGCCCCAGTCGGCGATATCCGTGTGATAGAACGCCGGCTCGAACGGCTTGTATTCCACCAGCAGCCGCTGCCCCGGATCCAGCGCAGCATGGGTCGCCTCCAGCGCCTCCTCCATCCACTCAATCCGCCGGCGAACGCTCTGCGTTCCCGGATAATTCGAGCCGTCCGCAAACCACAGCGAAACGTCGCGGACACCGAGTTCCCGGGCTATCCGCACCGACTCGATCAGATGATCCAGCGCCATCTTCCGCACACCGGAATCCGGGTGGCAGACCGATCCGTATTTATACTCCTGCCGCTCGAACAGATTTGGATTGATGGCGCCGGCGCGAATCCCGTATTGCGAAGCCAGTTTCCGGATCTTCCCGGCATCGGCTGCCCCACCCGGCAGATCCCATTCCACATGCAGAGCCAGCGACGGGCACGCGCCCGTCAGCCTGTGAACCTCGGCGGCGTCCGCAAACTTCTCCTCCACGCTGGTCGCCGCCTCCGGCTGCAGAAACTTGCCAAACCGGGTGCCTGTATTGGCAAATCCCCACGACGGCAGTTCGATGCGCAGGAAATCGAGCGCCTCGGCGACCTGCTCTTCATGCGTTTTCATCCGCGCTCCTTCGGCGTAGGCGCCGGAACGAAGGCTGTGCAATCCCATCGATAGTAGTCCCGCCCCCGGCTGCCGTAAAGA
>DAHUYD010000133.1 GCA_027315385.1 Acidobacterium sp. | reverse complement strand
GCCACAGCCAGCAACCCGTATTCCATCAGCCTCAGCATTGCCCCGTCCTCACAGGCTCCGCATCATCTCCGCCAGCAGCGCCGTCCTCGGAACCAGATGCTCCACCACTACCGACTCATTGGATGCGTGAGCCCCTTCGCCGACTCCGCCCATCCCATCCAGCGTAGGGACACCCAGCGCCGACGTAAAGTTCCCGTCCGACCCGCCGCCCGTCGCCGCCTCGCTCAGTTCCAGCCCCATCTCCCGCGCCAGCGCCGCCGCCTGCCTGAAGAGACGCACCGTCGCCGCGCTCCGCTCCATCGGCGGCCGATTCATCCCCCCCTCCACCTTCACCCTGCATCCCTGATCCCGCGCCGCCAGCCCCCGAAACTTCTTCTCGATCCGCGCCGCATCCTTCGCCCGCGCAATCCGCACATCCACCTCAGCCTCCGCCTCCGCCGCCACCACATTCGTCCTCGTTCCGCCCCGAATCACCCCGGCATTCACCGTCAGCCCCCGCTCCAGATCCGTGAACGTCCTCATCTTCTCGATCTGCCACGCCAGCTCGTGTACCGCGCTGTGTCCGTGCGTAAAGTCCACCCCCGCATGGCTCGCCACGCCCTTTACCCGAACCCTGTAGTTCCCCACTCCTTTGCGCGCTGTCTTGTACGCTCCACCCAGGCCCTGCGCCGGCTCCAGCACGAACACCGCTACGCATTCCCGCGCCAGCTTCTCGATCATCGCCCGGGACGTCGCGCTCCCCACCTCCTCATCGCCGCTCAGCAGCAGCAACACCGGCCGCCGCAGTCTCCCCGTCTCCCGCAGATACTCCGCCGCAGTGAGGCCCATCGCCACGCCCGCCTTCATGTCCAGTACCCCCGGACCCCACGCGCGCCCCTTCCCGATTCTGAAGGGCATCGTCCGCAGCGTCCCCATCGGCCACACCGTGTCCAGATGCCCCAGCAGCATCACCGGTTCCAGCCCCCGGCTGCCCGGCCAGCGCACTTCCAGCACATCCCCGACCGCCCGTTGCCGATGCCGTTTTGCCGTCGCACCCGCTCCCCCAGCGATCTTCATCACGGCCTCCACGCACCGGTCCACGGCCGCCTTATCGTCGCTCGGCGACTCGATCTCCACCAGCGCCCGTATCCTTCTCAGCAATAGGTCCTTTCGCCCACCCAGCGCCACCAATGTCTTCGGCGACCCATAACCTTCAGATTCCATAGCATTAACCATTCGGCCAGCCCCCATTCGTCCTGTGACTTTCGGCATCCCCCGTGTGGCGAAATTGCCACACCGCAACTCTCTTTGCCCGGCGTTAGTCTATGGCTTCATCGAGGAAACCTTGGCGGACCCGTTGCATCTGGAACATACCATCTCCGCTCCCGTTGAGTTCTCAGGAATCGGCCTGCACAGCGGCGCTTCCGTCCGTCTGCGTGTCCTGCCCGCCTCCGCCGGTTCCGGCGTCGTCCTCCGCCGCACCGACCTGGACAATTTCGAAATCCAGGCCACCGGCCGCAACGTCGCCCGCGTCAGCTACGCTACCAGCCTCATGCGCCAGGGCGTCCTCATATCGACCACCGAACACCTCCTCTCTGCCCTCCTCGGCATGGGCATCGATAACGTCATCGTCGAGCTCGACAACCTCGAACTCCCCATCCTCGACGGCAGCGCTCTCCCCTACACCCTCGCCTTCCGCCACGCCGGGCTCAAGGCCCAGCGCCGCCGCCGCCAGTATCTGCGCATACTCAAAGACGTGGAAGTCCGCGAGGGCGGTAAATTCATTGGCGTCTATCCCGGCCAGGGCTATTCCGTTTCCTACTCCATCGATTTCCCCGCGCCTATCGGCCGTCAAAGCTGCCGCGTCGATCTGGCCACCACCGCCTACGAGCGCGACATCGCTCCCGCCCGCACCTTCGGCTGGCGCGAGGACGAGCAGAAGCTCCGCGATATGGGCCTGATCCGCGGCGCTAGCCAGGAAAGCGTCATCGTTCTCACCCGCGATGGAGTCCAGAACGGTCCCCTCCGTTTCGACGACGAGTTCGTCCGGCACAAGGTCCTCGACCTCATCGGCGACCTCGCCCTCGCCGGCCATCACATCCTCGGGCACGTTGTGGCCGAGCGCGCCGGACACGCCATGCACACCGCCCTCGTCTCGCGCCTGCTCCGCGATCGCTCCGCCTGGCAACTCGTCACCCTCGACGCTGAAAAGCCCCACCCCATTCCCGTCCCCGCACCCCGCCTCGTCCCCGCCTGACAAACAGGTTCGTCAACCTGAGCGAAGGTCATTCGCCGCCCTCAACCTGTCGCGCAAAAACGCGCAAGAATGGTGGGGCACCCGGCAGCGGGATGGTTCGTAGTTCCCATTTCTGCCAAAACCCTGCAGATGTGGAGCACCGATCTTCCAGGACAAATGCAGGTCCTTCGACTCATTCATTCGGGGCCAGCTCGCTGCCCAGCAAACACCGCCATCAGATCCTTCCGCAAAACCAGCCTCAGGTCCGTCCCCGCATCCGGCGCCGAATTCGGCTCCGCATGCGGCACGCCGGTCGCCGGAGCCCCCTCATCCGTCGTGTTCACCATCACCAAACTCCCCACGCCGCGCGCCGGATCAATCAGCATCTCCGACGAGAACCCTCCCTGGTCCCCATCGTGGTACACGTACCGCTGTCCCTTCACATTCAGCAGAAAGAAGCCCAGCCCCATTTGCGGCTGCCCCTCTACATATGGACCCTCCGACGCCCCATCGTCCGTCACCGGCAGAATCCCCTTCCACGCCTCATCCAGCGAGCTCCGCTGCAGCACCCGCGCATACGCCGCGTTCCCCGCGTCCCCGATCAGGAACCGCAGATACTTCTCCATGTCCACCAGGGGAGCCTTCAGCCCGCTGTTCGACGTCGTGATTCCGCTGTCGAAGTCGAACGGCTGCTCCGCAAGCTTTCCTCCGGCCCTTACATAGCTGGCCGACACATACCCGCGCAGATAGTACGGCGACTGGTCGAAGTAACTCCGCGTCATGCCCAGCGGCATCAGGATGTTCTTGGTGACGTACTCCACAAAGCTCTGGCCTGTCAGCCGCTCGATCGCCTGCCCCAGAAACACATAGCCCAGGTTCGAATAGCTCCACCGCGTCCCCGGCTTGAACGCGACATTCGTATACGGCAGCATCGCCGCCACCTGCCTCCATTGGGTCGGCTCAAATGGCTGCCAATCGCAGTTCGCCGCGTCGTCGCAATTCCACGGCCACGTCGGATTCCGGAATCCCGCGCTGTGCGTCAGCAGGTCGCGGATCGTGATCGCCTCCACTGGGCCGAACGTGTCGTGAACCTCGCGCAGTTCCGGCACATACCGCACCGCCGGATCGTCCAGCCTGAGCTTGCCGCGGTCCCGCAGTTGCAGGATTGCAATCGCCGTCATCGTCTTCGTAATCGACGCCCAGTTGTACGTGCTCTCGGCGTCGATAGCTCGCTTGGTCCCCTGCTCCTGCACCCCGTAAAAGAACTCCGCCGCCGGCTGGCCGCTACGGACAATCGCGACCGCCCCGCCCACGATTCCGTGCTCCGCCATCACAGCATTGAACTGCTCATGGAACTTCTGCATCTGCCCCAGGGCCGGCGCGCACACCACCGCCAGCCCTGCCATCGCTGCCGCAATCCTGGTCCTGAACATGCCGCCCATGATAAATCCACACTCCCGCCCTGAACCGAGCGCCGCCCAGCTCGCGCTTTCGACTCCTGTTGTCTCTTTCGATTCCCCTCGCTCCCTTCCTCATTGAATCTGCGGCTACAATTTTTGACAAGCTTCTGTTTGTTCGGTCTTTCCCCCTGGAGTTCCTGGCTGGTCCTGGTCCGAAGGAGTCGGTGCGGTGCGTTTCTGGATACCGATCTTATGCACCCTCTTTGCCGCGATCTTCATCGCCAGGCTGGATCCCACTCCGGTCGGCATCGCGGCGGCCTGTCTTACGTCAGTCACCGGCATGGATGTCGCCGCCCGCCTTTGCGAATAACGGAAGGAAACTCAAATCCGCATCGGCTGCCGGGTGCCCCACATCTGCCCAACTTTGGCGGGCGTGCGGGGAGCTGCCATAGGCGCCAGGCAGTACCGGCTCTGCCGGGCCGCCGCCGGCAACTCGCTCCGTCGGCCATCGAGAGGCTGTTATTACCTTTCGCGTGGGCAGAGGGAAAGTTAATAGCAGGCTCTGGCAGCGATGGCCATCCATCTCCGAACCCCGGCACCTTAGTAGCTCACTCCCGCCGAAACTCAGCCGGCCCGGAAAACTGTCAACCCCCGCACCTCTTCACCAAAGTAATATCCGCTGATTCCAAATAACTTCCCCGTCACACCCAACAAACAAATTTGGCCGTCCAATTCTTTCAAGGTGATATCCTGAACTTTTAGAATTGAAAAAGTTCGGCAGAGCACATTTGATTCAACAATGAGGACCGCCCGCGCGGTCCTTTCCCTTTTCCGATCTCGGCTACCAGCAACGAATCGCCGGCAACTGGACCTGTGTGCCCCGCTATCGGCAGCCCGCTGATCGATCGCGGCTTTCAGCTCCGGGCTCGTGGTCGTCAGATCATCGTTCGCGGTCGTCTTGCTTCTGCCCGCGTTCCAGTCAGATCGAGCCTTCGAGGCCTCCACTGATCGCTTCGCGGTCTTCAGGTGAACACGCTCATGTCTGCGACGCTCCTAATTCGAGCAACACAACTTACCGCTCGCTCCCGCGCTTCTCGTCCGGCTAACTTCCCTGTTTGCAATAGCGGGATTTTTGACCCTGCCGCACAGGGGGGTGCCTCTATGGCTCCGGCTCGCCGGTGGAAGCAAACCGCACGCCCGCCAGCATCCTTCCCGACGCCAGCACCTCCCGCAGCTTTTCGGGATCCGTGCCGCTCCCTCGCTCCGCCGCCGCCAGGACCCGCAGTGCCTCGGCCGCTCCGCTTGCCGACGGCAGACGAAAGATCCACGGGATGTTCGTTGACGTCAGTGCGCGGTCGTCGGCGAGAGCAATCACCGGCAAGAATTTCTTCAGCGACAGTTGCTCCGCCAGATGCGCCGAGTCTCGGTCCAGAGCGACGATCGCCAGCACGTCTCCGGATGACAGGGCCTGCACCAGCGCCGATGTCGCCGCGCCCCAGTTCGATCCGGTCTGGCCGGTATCGATCGCGACGATTTTCCAGGGCACTGCCATGCTTTTGGTTGCCGCAGCGCCTGCTCCGAAAACGAGCACGGTCGCTCGCCCCGCCGGAATCGCCGCTCGCGCTGGACCGTAATACTTCACGCCGCCCTCGCCGACGGTTGCGTAGGGATGCGATGGAGGATCCATTCTCGCCAGCCGATACGTGATCGTCCCGTCATGAACCGTGCCCAGATACATGGGGCTCACGTTCTTATTGTTAGGATCGAACACCATCGGTCCGGTCACGCCCTCGTATCGATACACCTGATCCAGCGCATCCTGAATGCGCGCGCGGTTAAGCCCGGCTTTGCAGATGGACTGGAGCAGAATGTTCATGGCATCGTACGCGAGCGCCGGAAACTGCTCCGGCTCTACCCCGTAGCGCGCCCGGTAGCGTTGTTCGAAAGCGGCCCAGCGCGGATCGCGCCGCTCAGGGTCGTAGGGATATACCGCCTCGAATCCCTCAGCCGCCGCGCCCGCCTGCGCCAGCATCTCCGGCCCCAGCGTGCGATAGCTGCCGAAGACGCGCTGCGTCATGCCCAGGGCCCGCATCTGGCGCAGGATCAGGGCGGTCTCCGTCTGATCGCCCCAGATCACGATCGCGTCGGCCCGCGACTGTTGAATGATGCCGAGTTCGCGCCGGAAATCCGTCTGCCCGGGCAGGTATTTCTGCTCGATGACCACAGGGTGTCCAAGCCGCCGCGCCGCGTCTCGGAACTTCGGCACGCCCATCCGCCCGTAGCGCGAGTTCACGCGCAGCAGCGCCGGGCGGCGCAGATGAAGTTCGGTGAAGATGCGGCGAGCCAGCGTGTACGCCTGCACCCGGTCGTCCTGCACGTCGGTGAAGTACCAGGGAACATAAGTTTCCGGAATGGTGGGATCGGTCGAAGCGGAGTTCACAATGGGGATCTCCGCCTTGAGCGCGAGGCGCAGCGCCATGTGTGTCGACTCCGCGCTGATCGAGCCAAAAATCGCCCAGTCCTTGTCCTGGTAGATCATCTGCACGGCTTCGTCGATGGGCGCGCCCCAGATCGCTTCGTTCTTCGGCCGCGTCTCCCCGGCCTGCGCGCCAAACTGCCAGTTGCTGTAGTCGTCGTGCAGGATCAGCCTGAAGGGCTTGCCTCCGTAGCCGCCGCGCGCGTTCGCCTCGTCAATGGCCAACTCCGCCCCGTGGAGCATCTGCAGGCCATACACCTGATCCGCCTGCTGCGCGACCGGGCCGAGAAATCCGATGCGGACCTCCTTGATGTTGGTGGGGACCGGGATCAGCCGGCCGGCTCCCACGTAGACATTCGTCTCCGTGTAGTTCTCGTAGTACGGTTTGGCGAAATGCTCGTAAGGCTGCAGGTCGTGCGGAACCTGGGCGTAGGGCACAACGGTGCGTTCCGGCGGGATACCGGGCGGATGCGCTCCGCACAAGCACCCTGGACCGGGAGACGGCGCACCTGGGCCGGCCGGCGTGGAGCTTTGCGCGCACAGGCTCGCGGTTAACACCAGGGCTGCCGCTGTCAGGGCTAACGCACCGCGTTCCGCGATCCGGTTCACGGCCTACTCCTGGTTCGTCCGCAACATAGCGATGGCTTCGATCTCCACCAGCAGCTCGGGCCGGCAAAGTTTGGCCTGGATACCGGTGGAAGCGGGCAGCGGATCGAGCGACTGCTCACGGAAGAACGCCGTCCGCTCCTCGTTGAAGGCTTCGTAGTCGCGGTCGATGTCGCGCAGATAGCAGCTGGTCCGCACAATGTCATGCCACGTTGCCCCTTCGCTGGCCAGCAGCGCGGTGATGTTAGCGAAAGTGCGACGGCACTGGGCGCGGAAGTCCCCAATGTGGACGCTCCGCCCGGCCTCGTCGATGCTGGCCGTGCCCGAGATGAGCAGGATCGTCAGTCCGTTCAGGTCGATGCGCATGCCGCGCGAAAACGAGCTCGGTTTGGCGTACGCAAATGCCTCGTTCAGCACGCTGTGATTGGTGATCGCGCGCTTTTCGACAGGCGCGTGCGCGATCTCTGCGAGTAACTCCGCTGCTGTGGTCATAGGTGATGCTCCTTAGGGTTGATAGATTCCGTGGCTGAGGCCGTGAGCCGTCGCCACCCAGATATCGTTGCCTTCGAAATCGATACCGAGGATGTAGTTGTGCGCCGGAGCCGTGGTCACCGGGACGCTCGTCATCCGTCCGGCCGCATCGCCCACCAGCATTTCCGGCTTGCCGGTGGTGAGCGAAGGCCGGTAGACAGCCCAGTTCGAACCGTCGTAATACGCCAGACCCTTATCGGTGCAGAACCAGGCGCGGTTGCGGTCGACACCTTTGATGTAATTGGTGAAGTTACTCGGCAGGCCGCTGTCTTTGGTCAGAAAGTTATGCCAGTAGCGCCCGTCGTAGTGGCTGTCTCCGAAGTATGTGGCGATCCAGACGACCCCATCGACGTAACTGACGGACGAAGTAATGTCGTGGATCAGCCCCTGATCCCTGAGCAGCACGATCTCGGTCTGGCCGTCGGGGTCTTCGTAGATGTCCCAGGCGTGCGTCTTCTGCGTGTATTCAAGGAGCCCGCTGCCCCAGATAGCGAAATAGACCTTGTCCGCCGCCGCCGACACGCCGTAGGCCCAGATCTCCTTCATAGGCGTGTTGCGCTCGTTGTAGAGCGACCAGTCCCCGGTGCGCGTGTTAAGCCGGCACGCGCCCGCGGCGGTCGCGATCCAGACGTAGTCGCCCTCGACGGACAGGCCGTAAACAACGTTGTTGCTCAGCCCGGAGTTGAGCTGCGTGTACGTGTCGATGCGGCCGGCCGAGATGCGGCTCAGTCCGCCCATGGTGCCGGCCCAGACCGCTCCGGTGCGCGGATCGAGAGCCAGCGAGAGCACCGCTTGCTGGGCCAGGCCATCGGCGACGGTGTAAACCTTCCAGTGGCCGTGATCCAGTTCGGCGAGCCCGTCGTCGGTGCCGGCCCAGATGCGGTCGCCATCGACCAGAACCGAATACACATGATTGTTCGGCAGGCCGTTGGCCGTCGTGTAATTCACAAAGCGGTAGTGTGGCATTGAAGCTTCGCGCCTGGCGGTCGGTTGCGCGAGGGCGCCGAATGCAGCCAGCAGAATTCCGCCGATGATTGCCGCTTTTCTCATCGCGTCCTCAGGTACTCGATCAGGTCGTTGAGTTGGTCTTTAGTCAGGTCGCTGGTGTGGCCGTGCTGGTCGTGCGGGTTGTAGACAGTCCAGATTTCTTCGAGCGTCTGCGCGCGGCCGTCGTGCAGATACGGCGCCGTCAGCGCGATGCTGGTAAGCTGCGGCGTATCGAACAGGCCGCTGTCATCGGTCGGGTCCCTCGTTCCCACGTCGAAGGACTTCTGATCCGTACCCTTCGGCCCGCTGTGGCAAAAGGCGCACTGATTGCGCTGCGGAATCGGCTGGCCAAGGTGGTCCACAGTGCGGTTGAAGATGGCGCGGCCGCGTTCCTGCGCCGGGGTCAGATGCCCATCGGCGGCCAGCCAGCGCACCGGCCGCTCGGGCAGGCTGCGGATGTACAGGACGAGGTCGGCCAGCGTGAGGTCGTCGTAATTCTGCGAGCGCCAGAAGAACATTTCCGTGCGCGGACCGCACTCGATGGCGATGGAGGGATTGCCGCCATTCCACTTGAACGGCTCGGTGCCGCGCAGATCTTCGATTAACCGGTTGTCGACGATGTTCCGCCCGAACCCGGCGGGCTCGAGATTCCACTGCAGCCCGGAGAAGGTTGAGTCGATGTGGCAGTTGGAGCAGCCGAACTGGCCCTGAAAGGAATACTGCGCCGAATAGAAGGCCTGCTCGCCCCGGCGCAGCGCCGTAACGTTTGTCGGCCCCGCAAGCCGAATCGTGCCCGCGACTTCCAGCGTGCGCGTGTCTATCTCGCTGATGGTGTCGTCCAGGCGGTTGGCCACGTAGAGCCTTGAGCCATCCGGTGAGAGCGTGAGGCCGCGGGGATTCTTGCCGACAGGAATGCGCGCGATCACATAGCCCGCGCTGGCGGCCAGATCCTCGGCGAAGGGCCGGCGGTGGGCGCGGATGTGAGCCAGCATGCGCTGTGTATCAATGACGGTTACAACATTCGAGCCGGCGCTGGTGACGTAGATACGCGATTTATCCGGCGCAATCGCAACGCCGAATGGAAGCGCATAATACCTGTCGATCTCATCCAGCGGGATCTCTGCGGTACGGCCCACATCCGCTCCGAAAACGGTCAGGGTATCGACGAAGGCCCATCCGTGTTCGACGTGGGCGAGCGGGATCAGGTTCTTCGGGTGAAGCTCCGCGGCCACGCCGAGACGTCCGTCGCGCGAGAGCGCAATGTGGAAGACGCCGGAGATGGAATGCAGCGGGATGCGGCCCACCACCTGGGCCTTCGCCGAATCGATGACGGTAATCTCGGATTGCGGAGGCGTGCGGTAGGCGCCGGGATTCGGGTACACGTGGGTGACGTACAGGCGCTCGCGGTCGGCGGTCTCCGCCATATAGCTCGCGCCGCGGCCCGCTTCCAGGGTGTCCTCGATCTGCCCAGTCGCCGCATTCAGGACCGTTACGTCATTGCCGATGCGGTCGGCGACGAAGAGCGCTTTGCCCGCGCCATCCTCAGCTACGCTGGAGGGTTCCCTTCCGGCCTTCCAGGTTGACGTCACCCGGTCTTCCTTTGTATCGATAACAGTTACAGTATCGTCCCAGGAATTCGCGACGTAGAGACGGCGGCCCCCGGGTGAGAAAGAGAAGCCCCGCGGATCGTGTCCCACGGGGATGGTGCGAAGGGTCCTGCCCGTGGCGGCATTGAGGATTCGAACGTCGCCGGTGCCTTCGCAGAGGACGTAGAGGAGCGACCCGTCCGGGGAAGTGAGTAGTTCAAGAGGCGAGGCGTAGGGTTCGGTGTAGTCGAGCGAGGGTTGCGCGGCTCCGGCGACGATCGCCGGATGTGAGAGCGCGATCGCGATCAGCGCCGCAGCACATTGGATTGTCAGCAGTGTGCGAACAACGCGAGGCGATCGTACAAGTACGGCGAAAGAGCGTACCACAGCGGCTGAAATCCGACTCATTTGGCGCCGCCTTTTGCGCGACTGAAGTCGTGCCCCGGTGGCACCCAGAAGCTTCGACAGACACAGGATTGTCCCCTCCCACTCGGGTGCCTGACTGCGGCGACAAGGATAGCCCTCCGGGCTGAGACGCCGATTCATTTCGGCTCCTCGATGGTGAGCACGCGATCCACGCTGAGGTTGGTCAGGGTCTGCACGCGGCCGCTGGGCCAGTGGACGATGAGTTTATCGATCTTCTGCGCTGCGCCCAGGCCGAAGTGCAGGCGGCCGTCGTTTTGGGAGAGATAGCCGGAGGAGGCAACACGCTCGGCAACCTGATGCCGGCCGCCCGCAAGGATGTCCACCATGGCGCCAATGCCGTCGCGATTGCTGCCGGAGTGGTTTGTGGGTGTGTTCGCACCCTGCAGCCGAATTTCAATCCAGTGGCCGGTTGCAGTGGAGACGTTGTGCAGCAGGGTCCCGCGTCCGCCCAGGTTCACGACGAAGGCATCGACTTTGCCATCGTTGTCGTAGTCGGCAAAGCAGGCTCCGCGGGCGACACTGCGCTGGTTGACGACTGCGCCGGCTGAGCGCGACACATCCTCGAAGCGACCGCCGCCGAGCCCTTTGAAGACCGAGTGCTCCATCGGGATCATGTGAATCAGGCCGCCGTGAAAGACCATGATGTCCAGCTGGCCGTCGTTATCGAAGTCGTAGACCCCGGAGCCCCAGCTGACATATTGTGCGTTCGCCTGAGCAAGACCCGAGAGAATGCCGATGTCGGCGAATGTGCCGTCGCCGTTGTTCTTCATTAGGCGGTTGTAGTGGCCGTCGCTCACCCACAGGTCGAGGCGGCCGCTGCCGGTAATGTCCGCCGCCACCGGGCCCATGGACGATGTGGCCTCGCCATCCTGCCCGTATGCCACACCGGCATCTTCCGCGATCTCCTTAAATGTGCCGTTTCCGTTGTTGTGGAAGAGAAAGTTCTGCGTGCTGTCGTTGGCGACGTAGATGTCGTCCCAGCCTCTGCCGGTGAAGTCCGCCGCAGTGACTCCCATGGTGCGGCCAATCGCGGCGGCTATACCGGATTGCGCCGAAACGTCGGTAAAGGTTCCGTTGCAGTTGTTGCGGAATAACTTGTTGGTGGTTCCCGCATAATCGAGCGGACCCGGATAGTTATCCGCCGCATAGTAGTTGCGGTACTTTGGGTCGAAGTCGACATAGCGGCCCACAAACAGCGAAAGGCAGCCGCTGTGGTTGTAGTCCAGCCAGGTGGAGCTGATAGACCAGCCGTCGACTTTGATCCCCGCCTTCGCCGTAACATCGGTGAAAGTTCCGTTGCCGTTGTTGTGATACAGAATTACGCGGCCGTAGCCGGTGACCAGCAGATCCTCGTAGCCGTCGTTGTCGTAGTCGGCTGCGGTAACGGCGGTGGCGTAGAGATCCGGAGCGAGTCCCGCCTGCTCGGTTACGTCGGTGAATGTGCCATCGCCATTGTTCCGGTAGAGATGGTTGTGCGGCCGCGGATCGGGCGGCGTGCCCACCGGATGCGTAGTCATGGATGCGGGCAGCGTTTGTCCGCTCAGCACGTAGAGATCGGGCAGGCCGTCGTTGTTGTAGTCGAACCAGACACAGCCGGAGCCGGTGCCTTCCAGCAGCGAGCTCAGCTGGGCGGAGCCGATGCTGTGCGTGAAGTCGATGCCGGATTTGGCGGTGGCATCGTCGAAGCGGATTTGCGACTGCGGCGGAGGCTGCGGTGTGGGTGGGGCTGTTTGCGCGCCCGCCATGGTGGCTAGGGTCAATAGCAGCAGCCAGGGCGTGCGCATGTCAGTGGCCTCCTGTGGCGTTGGCGGGCGTCGTGGAAATTGCGAAGATTTGCGGCACCCGATTGTTGGGAGCCCGCTCGGGGCCGGTGTGGCACCCTACGCACACGCGCTGCTCGCCGGCTCGAATCCAGACCCAACCGTGTTCCTGGCGCAGAACGCTGCCCTGCGCGCTGAGCAGAACGAAGCGCAGCGGACGATCCGCGGCAGCTTTGACGAAGAAGGAGCCGTCGCCGGCGACGGGCGCGGTGCCCAGAACGATCACGGCGCCGGCGGGGCTCAGACTTTCCACGCGCACATGCGCTGGCGCGATGCGTAACTCACCGCTTCGGGAAAGGCGCGCGTCAAGAGCGAGGAGGTTGCCGGTAGTCCACGGGTGCAGGCCCGAGGGGTGGCGATTGGGGACAGGGCGCGGCGCGGCGAGGGCGGGTTCGACAAAGTCGAGCTGCGGATCGCGGGCAATGGTGGTCAGCCTGGTCGCACCGGGCCGAGCTTCGGGATCTCCTGAAAATCTCGCAGCTACCGGCGGCTGCCAGACTGCAAGCTCGTCGTGGCGCTCACCCGGGGGGTGAACCGAGAGGAGCCAGCGGCCCTTCGGCAACGCCGCGACCTCGCCGGTGTAACTGCCCGGGGGCGCGGCGATGGGAGCTTCGTTAGCCAAGGCTGACGTAAAGCGATCGAGGCGGCCGGCCTGCGCGAAGACGATGTCGCCGCTGGGCAGTTCTCGTCCGTGTTCGCGGCCGCCAGCCTGCTGCGCCTCCTTGTGATCGCAGCGGACGGCTTCTTCGCCGCTGCCGTCGGAGTAGACGGTATAAATTTCCGGCGTCTTGCCCGCGCCCAGTGGGTATCCGGAATCGAAGAGCACGCGGCCATCCCGGAGGATGTCGTCGGGAATGAAGTTGCCGGGGACGTAGCTCAGCTTCAGCGCATCGGAACCATCGAGCGACGCGGTTTCGAGAACGAAGCCGCTCGCTCCTCGCCGCGCATAGACGATGCGGCCGCCGGGCATCCAGAGGGGGCGGATGAGATCGGTGGACGCGGCGAGGACGAGCTGCGGTTCCCCTCCGTTGATGGGGATTTGCCAGAGCTGCCAGGGATCGGCGGCAATTTTCTTCCCGGCGAAGAGGGCGGTTTTCCCGTCGAATGAAACACTGGCGTCCGCGCTGGCGGCAAGTTCGGGGACAAGCGGCGCGATACGGCCATTGTGCAGGAGCATGAGCTTTGCGCCGCGAGGGAAGCGTTCGCCGCCGCGCAGCGCGGCGAGGGAGTTGTAGACGGGGGCGGCGGTGAAGATGACGGGGACGTCAAGAACCGCTGATGAGGCGGGTTGGGGCTGCGCGGCGAATCCGCAGCCGAGCACCAGCAGGGCGGTGGAAGCGACGAGCTCGAGGCGGTGCATCATGCAACGGTCTCCGGGATGCGGAGTGCGCACCAGGGAGCCAGAGCGTCCATGAGCGTGTCGAATTCGGCTAGCGAGAGCGACTGCTCGCCGTCGCTCCAGGCCTCGTCAGGGTGCGGATGCACTTCGACGATCATGCCGTCGGCACCCACGGCTATGGCACTGCGGGCCAGCGCCGGCACCAACTCCCGCCGTCCCGCTGCGTGGCTGGGATCGGCGATAACCGGCAGGCGCGAAACGGATTGCAGCACGGCGATGGCCGCCACGTCGAACGTGTTGCGGGTGGCCGTCTCGAAGGTGCGGATGCCGCGCTCGCACAGGATGATTTGCGAGTTGCCGTGGCTGGCAATGCATTGCGCGGAGCGGAGCAGGTCGGCGACCGTGGCGACCATTCCACGCTTCAGCAGGATGGTGCGACCGGTGTGCGCGGCGGCTTCGAGCAGCGCGTAGTTTTCCATGCTGCGCGAGCCGATTTGCAGGATGTCGGCGTACTCGGCGACCAGGGGAGCGTCGGCCGCCGCCATGACCTCAGTGACAACGGCGAGGCCGGTGGCGGACCGGGCGCGCGCCAGGTGTTTGAGCCCTTCGAGGCCGAGCCCCTGAAACGCGTAGGGCGAAGTGCGCGGTTTAAAGGCGCCGCCGCGGAGCACCTGTGCACCGGCACGGGCGACACGCTCGGCTGTCTCGAGCAGCTGGCGCTCGGTTTCGACGGAGCACGGGCCGGCCATGGTGACGAAGTCGCCGCCGCCGATCGAAACGTCGCCGGCGTGCACGACGATGCGGTCGCAGTGGCTCCGCTTCAGAACATCCGGCGCATCGGCAAACTGGTCCTTCCAGCCGAGGGACACCTCCGCTCCACTTCTCTGGGGAACAGATGAGGCTAATTCGTTGGTTCCGGAAGTGCCTCCACCGAAAGGTGGAAATTGGGGTGGGACGGGGCGCGGGGGTAACGTGGGGGCCCGCGGAACAGGGACATTTACCCCCGGGGAACACCGACGAACGGACTATTCCTGACCCTTTCGGTCGGCGCGACGAGCCGCTCTGCGCTGAGGACCGGGCCCGGACGCCCCGCGAACGGGTGACGGACGCTTGTTACCATGTCGGTGTGTCCACTGAGCAAGGGGATTTTGCCGCGCGCATCGCGAGGACGGCCGCGACTTTCATCCTCCTAGCGTACGTGTCGGCTTACGTGTTGCTCACGATGCACTGGCCGCTGATCGGCGACGCTACGCTCGTGCATTATGTGGTTCTGCTCCTGGAGCATGGCCTCTCCCCGTACCGCCAGATCATCGACACTCAAATGCCCGGCGCCTACCTGGTGGACTGGGTTGCGATGCATACGTTCGGCAGCGGCCCCCTCGGCCTTCGCCTCTTCGACTTCACGCTGCTGCTGGCCGCCGGATTGTCGATGCTGTGGATCGCATGGCCGCAGGACCGCTTCGCCGCCGCCTGCGCCGCGACTATCTTCGCGTTGCTGCACGGCCGGGATGGCATTCCTCAGACAGCGCAGCGGGACCTGATCATGGCCGTCCTGATGCTGGCTGGCTTCGCGTTCGCCTTCCGTGCCATCCGCCGCGGTCAGGCGAAATGGATGCTGGCTTTCGGCCTTTGCGCCGGGACAGCGATGACTATTAAGCCGACCCTTGCGCCTCTTGTTCTGCTACTGCTCTTCGCGGCGCTGGCCCTGCGCGGTCGTGGCCGCCGGAGGCTGCCCGCGGTCCTTTGGGGGAGTCTGGGAACTGCGGTTCCGCTGGCGGCGGTCTTCGTCTTTTTATGGCGGGAGCGGGCCATCGCGGCCTTTACTGGCGATCTGTTCGGGATGTGGCCGTACTACGCCGGCCTGGGTGACCGTCCTTACAGATTCCTTCTGGTTCACAGCGTCTCGCCCATGATGCCATTTGTTGCTTTATGGCTGATCGTTCTGGCGGCGGGCCAGATCCAATCGCGTACGGACCGGGAAAGCTTCGCGTCAAAGAAGCAGGTTGACTGGGAGCGCTGGGCGCTCTGGTTTGGGCTCGCACTGGGCGCGGCCTCGTACCTGGGCCAGCGTAAGGGCTTCCCGTATCATCGCTATCCGCTGCTGGCATTTCTGCTGCTGATGATGGCGATGGATTTCAGCGCGGCCACGCGGCGTCGAGGCCTCCTTCGCGTGGCCGGAATTGCCGCGCTCGCCTCCTGGGTTTTCTTTGTAGCTCCGGTATCTCTGTACAAAATCAGCACCTATAACTGGCATGACGATCAGACTTACAGCATGCTGCATAGCGACATCGATCGCCTGGGAGGGCCGGCCCTCTCCGGACATATCCAGTGCTTGGATACATTTTCGGGTTGCATCAACGCGCTCTATCGCATGCGCCTGGTGGAGAGCACGGGATTCCTGGCCGACTTTTACTTCTGGACCCCAGGCCGAATCCCTGTCAGGGAACAAATGCGACACCGATTCTGGTCGGTCATCCAGGCGAACCCGCCGTGGGTCTTCATTGTCATGAAGCAGGACTATCCTTCGCTGCGGACCGGTTACGGCAAGCTGAAGCGATGGCCGAAGTTCGATACATGGCTGAATGCCAACTACCGCATGACCGCAGACCGCACAGGAACTCGCACCGTCCATATTGACAGCATCGCCAATCCCCCCGTCAGTTACAGAATCTATGTGCGCGATGGGGTGGGAAGCACCCAATAGGGAACCCGGCTCGGGTCTCGGCTAATCGTGGAACGGACGCTTGGCATGGCGCGTACCACCGCCCAGGAGCGGATATGACGGCTGGAGCCGCTGTGGGGCCCCCTGCACACAACCGAGCGCCGCAGCGGCACGGTCGAAGTGCTGGCCATCGCGCTGGCGATGGCGGCGCTGCACCTGCTCGCAAATGGGCGCTACGGATTTCATCGCGACGAACCTGATCTGGCAGGCGGAACACCGCTTCATCGAACACCGCTTCATCTCGGTTACATTTCCTGCAGTACATTCACAAACGCGATGTGGGGGAGGGACGGGCTGCGGACTTCTGGCGCTATCGGTTCCTGCTGAATGCCAACCTCTTCGCGGCGCCGTTGTAGATCGCGAGCGTGGCGGCGTATCTGCGCGACCCGCGCTACCGGATGCTGGCGTGGATGTACCTGGCTCCCCCGGCCAACTTCGCGGCGAGCAAAGGGCGTTTCTACTACATTTCCCCGGCGTACCCTATGCTGATTGCAGGGGGCGCGGTGGCATGCGCCGCGTGGACAGCCAGGCTCCGGCCCGTGTGGCGCCGGACGATATGGGGGTATCCTCCTCAGCGGCCATCCTGCTGTACGGTGCGGACACGGCGGCGCAGATCGTGCCGTTGGCGGCGTCGGGGCCGTTACGGAATTTTGCACTCAGCAAAGGCGGCGACCTTCGCGAGGAGATTGGCTGGCGCAGCCTGGTGCGCGCGGTGGCCTAGGTGCGCGACGGGCTGGCGGCGCGGGAACGCGCCAGCTATGGGGTTCTGGTTGGCAACTATGGCGAGGAGGGCGCGCTGGAGACGTTTGGCCCGGCGTACGAACTGCCGGAGCCAATCAGCCTGACGAACTCAGCCTGGTACTGGAGCTATCCGAAGCACCCGCCGCAGACCGTGATCGTGGTGGGCTCGTCGGCACAGGACGTCGCACAGGTTTTCACTACCTGCCGGTTGGCGGGGCACAACGCGAACTCCCAAGGCGTCAGAAACGAGGAGAGCCAGCATCATCCGGACATTTTTGTGTGCAGCGGACAGAAAATGCCGCCATCCTCGATCTGGAAGAAGTACCGAAGTTTTGGATAAGGCGGGAGACCCCAGCCGGACGTCGGGGATCACTGGCCGGCGGGGAGGACGGCAGCGGCGGCGGCATTGACCATTTCGCTGCGGTGCGCCACAGTGTGCGGGACGACCCGGCAGCTGAACCTTCTGGCATGGAGGGCCGAGCAAGCGCGCCGGGCCATCGGATACGTAAGATCCGAGAAGCGGGCCACGTAACCCGATCGGCGGATGCGGATGACCTCGGCGTGTCCCCGGCGGAGCGGAGTGGGTGCGCTCCTGCGAGCGCTGCGGAGCACACGATACGCAGGCGGCTGGCTGCGGAAGCGCGCGCCCACCTGAATGCTCCAGCTACGCTCATGCGCGTAGTCCCGATGGTAGGAAGCCGGACGAATACTTTCCACGATGGGGACAACCGGTTCCGCCGCCGGAGTAGCCGGCTCCGCTACCGCTGCCCCGCTGGCATGCGGCGCGGCGGCGCTCGCGACCATCGTGGTTACGGCGCCGGGGGCGGTCGCAAAGCCCTCATCGAGGAGACTGATCATCTGCAAGTCGCGCGCGTGCGCGCTGCGGCCGCCGAGCACCACTCCCAAAAGCCGCCGATCCCCGCGAACCGCGGAGGTGACGATGTTGAATCCAGAAGTGTAGATGTAGCCGGTCTTCATTCCGTCGGCGCCAGGATACTCCGTGAGCATGTGATCGAAGCCGATGTAGGTGCGGCCCTGGAAGGTAAAGATGGGCGTATTGAAGAAGTGGTAGTACTGCGGAAAGGTTTGGAGGAGGGCCAAGCCGAGGGTAGCCATATCTCGAGCCGTGGTCCACTGGCCGGCATTGGGCAGGCCGTTGGCGTTGAGGAAAGTGGTGCGGGTCATGCCCAGCGCGCGCGCTTCCTGGTTCATGAGATCGACAAAGGCCGTCTCACCGCCACCGATATTTTCCGCCAGCACCATGGCGGCGTCGTTGGCGGAGTGGCCCGTGATACCGAGAATGCAGTCGCGCACGGAAACGACGGAGCCGGCGCGCAGCCAGAGCTTCGCCGGCTGCTGCCAGGCCGCGTGGCGGGAGACGTAGAGCTCGCTGCCAAGGGTGAGCTTGCCTTCCTGCAGACGCTCGAAGGTGAGGTACAGCGTCATGAGCTTTGTGAGGGAGGCGGGATGAGCCAGGGCATCGGCGTTGTCGGCCTCGATCACCTGCCCGGTTTTGGCATCCACCAGAATAGAGGCGTGGGTGACCGCGTGAGCGGGGCGGGCGGCGACGAGCAGGGCGGCCAGCAGTACCGGCAGGGCACGGAGGATAGCCTTTGCCGAGGATGACAGGAAATCCAGCCCACCGCTGGCAAGGCCGAGCCTCTGACGAAACACCATGAACCGCTACCCTCCTGCTTGAACTTACCATTCGCGGTTGCGTATTTGAATACCCATTTCGTGGTGGCCCGTGAACCCGCTGATACCTGCACCGCATTAGAATGCCCGGTCAGGGCAGGGGGTTGGCAAATCCCCGCGGCCAGGTGAGGGAGCCGCCGGGGATCATAACCGGTTCGACGCCCGTGTCTTTGCAGGTCATGGCGGGCGGAAAATGATTCACGACCGCATCCGGAATCTCGGCCGCCGCGGCGGCGATGGGCGGCCGCTTGCCGTCGAGACGAGCGGGATCGAATCCGCCTGTGAGGTCGCTGAGGCGAGGGTTGGTATCGCGCGGACCCTGCGGAAGATACGGCCTTTCGTCGGGCAGCGAGCCTAGCGGTGGCAGGTCGAAGAGCACGTCGAGGAATTTGGCGAACGAGGCGTGGTCGCCGGAATTGGAATCGACGCCGGCGGACCGGGCCCACGGCGAGATGAGGATCAGCGGAATGCGCGGCCCGTCCCCGCACGGCTTTTTGTCGGGGCAGGTCTCGAACTGCGGCGGAGGCACGTGGTCGTAGAAGCCCTCCGAGTCGTCCCAAAGAACGACGATCGCGGAGCTGTCCCAGTAGGGACTGCGGGCGACCGCGTTAACGACCTTGGCGACCAGCGACTCGGAAAGCTGCGAGTCGGAGTAACCTGGATGATCGTCGTCGCCAAGGAAGCCGAGCGCTGCGGTATTCGCCGGCTTCCAGCCGAAGGGGTTCTCTCTGCCGCCCTTGATAAAAACAACGCTCTGCGGCGGGAGCTGGCGTTCCTGCATCACGGCGAAGAAGTCGAGCAGGTCGTGGACGCCGCTCCACATCTTCGCATTCTGCCGAATATAGCCAAAGTATTGCGGTGAGTTGTGGTGCGGGATATACGCCGGGTGGTGGTTCCCCTGGCCGTCGCCGAAGCCTTCCTGGTACCAAGCCCATGGAATCGCCCCCTGGTTGAGGCGGGCCAATTCGCCGATGTCCTTCTTTACATCGTCGATGTCCACTTTGGCGTCGCCGGCCGCGTCGCGGCCCTTCAGCGTCAGCATTAAGGTGGCGTACGTCTGGTCCAGCTGATGCTGTTCGAATGCCTGGTGCGTGTAAGCGTACGGTCCGAACGCGGGATTGAAGTCGTTAACCACGGGATCGCCGGTAGAAAAAGTCGAATTCCACCGGTCCTGAGGATGGCGGGCGGCTTCGGTCTGGCCGGTCTGGCCCGCAATCAGATCGATGTTGCCGGGGGTGGATGGGCCGTACATGGCCTGGAAAATATGGTCGTACAGCGTGAAGTGGTGAGCGTACATCCAGAGGAACGGGACTGTACGGCAGTCGTCGTAGCCCATCGTCAGCAGGCCGGCTTGGCGGTCAAGCTGCGGAGTCGCACTCGGGTTCTGTTCCTCCCATCCGACGAAATCGTCCATTTTGCCGTGGTCGGTCTTGGCGATCAGCGCGGGACGCGAATGGTCGGCGTCCAGAACATCAGACGCATTCAGCCGGAAGGGAGTGACCCAGGTTTTGCCGACGGCGTCCCACTCGCGGAAGCCGTGGGCACGGGCTTCGGGAGTGGCCAGGTTGTCCACGCCGGGAAAGTCGCCGAAGTAGGAATCGAAAGAGCGGTTCTCCTGATAGACGACGAAGACATGCCGCACATGGGCGCGAAGATTGGCAATCAGCTGCGCCCGGGAATCGGAGGGCGCGGGGTGGTGCCCTGCGGCCTGGGCCCTTGCGGACGCCGGAAGGACCAGCGACAGTGCGAGCGCAGGAAGCAAGGCGCGATGGGCAGGCCGGGAGCGGAGATCGATCAAATTTTGTCCTCCGGGGAACAAGGCAAGTGTAGAAGAACCAGCGGGTTGCCTGGGGGGCTCAGGGAGTGAATCTTCTGCAAATCGTCCCAGGATGCGCCAGCACTCCGTCTGGCCCCCCACAGGAGGCAGGCGTGAGGCCACGCACAGGAAAGCGACGCGGAAACGCGTACAATTTTGGCGAATCTCAGGGCACTGAACGGAAGGGCCAGAAGCCATGCGGACGTTACGTTGGGCCGGAAGCTTGTGCGGCGCGGCAGTGTGCGCGCTGTCGGTGGTGGGATGCGGCAGCACCTCTTCGGCAGGCGGAGCTTCGAATCCGGCGATCACGTCCGTGAGCGTTACCGTCAATCCCAATTCCATCACCACCAGCCAGACGTCGCAGGCGGCGGCCACGGTGCGGGGGACGGGCAACTACAGCAGCGCCGTAACCTGGTCGGTGAGCCCGTCGACGATGGGGTCCATTTCGAGCGGGGGCGTTTTTACGCCGGCCACTGCAGGGACGGCGACCGTCACGGCAATCTCCGTGGAGGACCCAACAAAATCGGGAAGCGCAAGCGTTGCGGTGAATCAACCCGCGCCAACCATCACGTCTGTCACGGTGACAATGCCGGCTACGGTCACGCTGGGACAGGCAGCGCAGGCGACCGCTACGGTCCAGGGCACGGGCGCCTACAGCAACGCGGTGACCTGGTCGGTGAACCCGTCGAGCGCCGGAACAATATCGAGTACGGGACTGTTTACGCCGGCGGCGACAGGACCGGCGACCATTACGGCTACTTCGACGCAGGACGCGACGAAGTCCGGCAGCGCGCAGGTAACCGTGAATCCGGTTCCGGTCACGATCACCAGCGTGGTGGTCACGGTGAGCGCGACGCCGATCACGACGGCACAGACCTCGCAGGCGACGGCGGCCGTGGCGGGGACAGGCAACTACAGCAGCGCGGTCACGTGGTCAGTGGCGCCCGCCGGGATTGGGACGATTTCCAGCGCGGGCCTGTTTACTCCGGCGGCGACCGGAACGGCGACCATCACGGCGACCTCTGCCGTGGACACGACGAAGTTCGGCAGCGCGCAGGTGACGGTAAACCCGGCACCGTCGATTACCAGCGTGACGGTGAATGTGACGCCGATCTCAATCGACACCGCCCATACGGCGCAGGCGACAGCCAACGTGCAGGGCGTGGGGGCGTACAGCAGCGCGGTGACGTGGTCTGTAGGTCCGTCGGGGATTGGGACCATCTCGACGAGCGGGCTGTTTACGCCGGCGACAAGCGGAACGGCGATCATCACCGCAACATCCAACCAGGACATGACGAAATACGGCAGCGCCCAGCTAACCGTCACGGCAGCGCCGCCGACCATTACCGGAGTGACGGTATCGCCGTCGACGGCAACCATCGGCACAACCCAGCAATTTGCAGCCACGGTGAGCGGAACGGGCTCCTACAACCACGCGGTAACCTGGACGGTGAGCGGCCCGTCGGGATGGACAGGAAGCATTGGGACCATCAGCAGCTCGGGGCTGTATGAGACGCCGTCTCCCGCGCCGGCCACCGTGACCGTGACGGCCACGTCCGTAGGCAACACCAGCGTGAGCGGCAGCGCGACGGTGACCCTGCAGCCGCCGGCCACTACGAACGGACCCGCTCTGACCGTGGACGCGACCGACCAGCTGCACGCGATCGATCCGCTCATCTACGGGATGAACGGCTACACCATCACCAACAACGATGTCACCCAGGGGAATATTCCGCTGGTGCGCTGGGGCGGCGACGCCACCTCGCGCTACAACTATCAAACCAACGTCACCAACTCGGCCAGCGACTGGTACTTCGAGAACGGACAGATCGGGAACAGCATGCCCGGCGCCGGGAACTTCACGGGATTTGTGAGCGCGGTACACGCCCTGGGCGCTGAACCGCTCGGCACGGTACCGGTGCTGGGCTGGGTTTCCAACAGCAATACGACTGCGTGCAGCTTCCCCGTCTCGACGTATCCGGGACAGCAGAAGGTCGACCCATACAGCGGGCGATGTGGGAACGGCGTGTATCCCGACGGAACGAACAGCTGCACCAGTTCCAGCGGATGCAATATTCCTGGCGGAAACACGGTGGCCGCGCTGACCAGCATCGCGGAACTTCCGCCGGCGAGTTCCCTGGCTACGATGCCGTCACCGGGAGCCGCAACGGCGGCCTGGGCGCAGGGGACCTGGACGGGCGGCTGGGTGAACTCGCTGGTGACCAACGGCAGCTACGGCCCGGCCAGCGGCGGCAGCGGCGTGAATATCTGGGACCTCGACAACGAGCCAGCCTGGTGGGATGCGGTGCACCGCGATGTGCATCCTCTTCCCTCCACCTACGACGAGGTGACCTATGGCGGGATCAGCACGGCGCTGGCGATTAAGACCATCGACCCGAGCGCGCAGGTGAGCGGGCCCGTGATCGATTACTGGTGGAATTACTTCTACTCCAAGCAGGACATCGAGAACGGATGGAGCCACGGCCCCTGCTATCAGCCGTGGGACGATCCAACGGACCGGCAGGCGCACAGTGGCGTTCCGATGATCGAGTATTATCTGCAGCAGTTTGCGGCGGCGCAGTCGACGTACGGCGTGCGGCTGCTGGATTACGTGGATATTCACGGCTACGACGCCGCCACCTACAACGGCGTTTCCGTGGGATTTGCGACGGCCGGCGACACGGGCGAGCAGGAGGCGCGCATCAATTCCACGCGGGCACTGTGGGACCCGACCTATACCGACCCAAACCTGCCGCAGCCGAATTACCCCGGCGGCACCGGTTACACGACCAGCTGCAACTTGCCGCTCCAGGCGCCGCAGCTCATTCCCATGCTGAGGAAGTGGGTCGCCAATGATTACCCGGGCACAAAAACGGCGATCGACGAATATAACTGGGGCGGCCTCGAGAGCATCAACGGCGCCCTCACCCAGGCCGATGTCCTGGGCATCTTTGGGCAATACGGCCTTGACCTCGGCGCGCTGTGGGGCGCGCCGGATTCCACGCAGACTCCCGGGCTGATGTCCTTCGAGATTTACCGGAACTACGACGGACACGATTCGACCTTCGGCGACAAGGCGCTGGCGTCGTGTTCGGGGACGGCGGCGGCGGCGTGCGACACGGCGGGGACGAATGCGACGGCGCAGAATCAACTGGCCGTCTACGGCGCGCTGCGCTCCTCGGATAACGCCGTAACAGTGGTGGTAATCAACAAGAGCTACGGCGCGCTCAGCAGTACGGTTTCGCTGGTAGGGGTCACGGCCACAGGTCCGGCGGAAGTGTTCCAGTACAGCAATGCGAACCTGAACGCGATTTTGGCTGAGGCAAGCCAGCCCGTGACGCCGCCGACCGGAGGTGGAACGACGAGCACGATCGGCTATACCTTCCCGCCGCAGTCGATCACGCTGTTTGTGATTCCGCAGTAAGCGCGGTTTGACGTTCCCCTCGATTCCTGCTTTGCTGGCTCAGTGTATCCTCTGCGCCTGATTGCCGGGATTGCCTGCCTCGTCTCTGTCCTGTTGGACGCCTTCGAGACGGTGATCCTGCCGCGCCGTGCCACCGGGCATTTCCGGTTGACGCGCCTCTTTTACTGGATCACGTGGCGGCCCTGGCGATGGGCGTCGATGCGGATCCGGCATGCGCGTAAGCGCGAAACTATGCTCAGCTTCTACGGGCCGCTGTCGCTCGTCTTTCTCATCGCGGCCTGGGCGGGAGTCCTCATCTTTGGCTTTGCACTGGTCTACTTCGCCTTTCCTGCCCCCTTTACTGATCCTCGCGGAGCAGCTCATCCGCTGCTGACCGACCTATATGCGAGCGGCACGACGCTGTTTACCCTCGGCCTGGGCGACGTGGTCCCGCGCGAGCTCGTCATTCGCGGGCTGATGGTGCTGGAATCGGGCGTAGGCCTGGGATTTGTGGCGCTCGTGATCGGGTATTTCCCAGTGCTGTACGGCGCGTTTTCGCGGCGCGAAGTCAGCATCGCGCTGCTGGACGCCCGCGCTGGCTCGCCTCCCACAGCCTTCGAACTGATCAAGCGGCATTCGTTCGAAGGGGGCGGGGCGGCGCTGATCGCGCTGCTGGAGGAGTGGGAGCGCTGGTCGGCGGAACTGCTGGAGAGCCACATTTCGTATCCGCTGCTCTGCCTTTTTCGATCGCAGCACACCAGCCAGAGCTGGCTGGGCGCCCTGACCGCGATTCTGGATACCTGCGCCCTGCTCATCGCCGGCGTTCAGGAACAAAGCGCGCGCCAGGCGCAGCTGACCTTTGCCATGGCGCGCCACGCGCTGGTGGATATCGCGCAGATTTTGTCGGCCACGCCGGCCACTAACCTTCCCGACCGACTGCCTGCGGAACGCTTCAGCCTGATCTACGATCAGCTTTGCCGGATGGGCGTGCGCGTGTGCCACGACGAGAACTCGATGGACCGGCTGCGGGAACTGCGCGCCCTCTATGAAGGCTATGCGCAGACGCTGAGCCGATACGTGGCCATGCCCCTGCCTCCGTTCTTCCTGGAGCATCCGAAGAAAGACAACTGGCTGGCTGTAGCCAGGGTACGCGCCGATGCGGAAGCGAGCGCGCCCGCGGCCCAGGGCTACGACGACCACATGTTTTAGGCGCCTCTCAGCGGGCGTGAGCGGTCTGCGGCGTCAGCAAGCCCATCTCGTCTGCCAGCTTCTCCAGATACGCGCGCGTGGCGGGCTCCACCGGCACCATCGGCAGCCGGTAGTGCTCGCCCATCCGTCCCATCATGGCCAGAATCGCTTTCACCGGCCCGGGGCTGGTTTCCTTAAACAGGCCTTGCATCAGGCGAAAGTATTTCCGCTGGACGCGCAGGGCGGCGGCCCAGTCCCCGTTGAGCGCGGCGCGGATCATCCCCGCGGTTTCGGCGGGTATCAGATTCGATACAACGGAGACGAGGCCCGAGCCCCCCACCCCGACTGTGGCGAGAGCGAGCAAATCGTCGCCGGAGTAAACACGGAAGCTGGGCAGCGTCTGCGTAATGAGGTCTGCGATCTGGACGATGTTGCCGCTGGATTCTTTCACTCCCTCGATATTCGGCGCGGCCTCGATGAGGCGCACTAAAGTCGCCGGTTCCAGATTTACGCCCGAGCGGGAGGGGATGTTGTAGACCACCACCGGCAGCGGGACCGCCTGGGCCACGGCCCGAAAATGCTGGAACTGGCCCTCCTGCGTGGGCTTGTTGTACCAGGGATTCGCGGTAAGGAGGGCCGTAACGCCCGGAATCTGCGCGGCAGCCTCGGCCTTCGCGACGGCGTGGCGTGTGGAATTGTGCGAGCATCCGGCCCAGACAGGCACGCGCCCCGCCGCGGCTTCCGCCACAATGCGAATGACCTGACGCCACTCCGAATCTTCCAGCGTCGGCGTTTCGCCCGTGGTTCCGCAGGCCACCAGCCAGTCCATGCCGCTCTCCACCTGCCAGCGGGCGAGGTCGAACAGCGCCTGCCCGTCGATGCTCTGGTCCGCGCGAAAGGGCGTGACCAGCGCGGTACCGCAGCCCCGAAGCTCCATAACATCCTGAGTCTACACCGGCGCCGGCGGAGCCGCGGCGGGCGCAATCGACGGACCGAGGGCCATGTTTAGAATGAGGCATGATCTCGGTTCTGATCCTGACAAAAAACGAAGAGCAGGACCTGCCCGGATGCCTCGCGAGCGTTGCGTGGAGCGACGATGTGCACGTTTTCGACTCGTTCAGCACCGACCGCACTGCCGAGATCGCCCGCGCCGCCGGAGCGCACGTCACGCAGCGAGAGTTTGACGGGTACGCGAGCCAGCGCAATGCCGCGCTACGGACTCTGCCCTTCCGGCATGAGTGGATTTTCCTGCCGGACGCCGATGAGCGTCCCACGCGAGAATTGATCGCGGAGATGCAGCGAGCTGTGGCCGCGGCGGCCGCTGAGGTAGCCGCCTTTCGCGTCCGCCGCCGCGATTTCCTGAACGGCAGATGGCTCAAACATGCGCAGATGTCTCCCTACTACATCCGCCTGGTGCGGCGCGGCCGCGCCCAGTTCGAGCGCGAGATCAATGAGGTGCCGCGGGTTGAGGGCCGCATCGCCAATCTGGCTGCGCCGCTCGATCACTTCCCTTTCTCCAAAGGAATGGCGCACTGGATGGAGAAGCACAACACTTACTCCACCATGGAAGCACGCCTGATCGCTTCGGGGACCAACCGCCGCCCGCCCTCGCTGGCGGCGGCCTTCTTCGGAAAGGATTTTCATGCGCGTCGTGTAGCGCAGAAGGCTCTCTTCTACCGCATGCCCGCCCGCCCGCTCGTCAAGTGGTGCTACATGATGTTCGTCCGCGGCGCGATCCTCGATGGGGCCGCCGGCCTCGCCTACTCGAACCTCCAGGCAGCTTACGAATACATGATCGTGCTGAAGACAAGGGAAATGTTGGCAGCGGGCATGAACGGGAGAGTATTATGACATTTTCTGAAGCAGGCCCTGCGGTCCCGACCGACCCCACGGTTTTGCCGGCCTTTTCGTTGAGCAATCGGGCGCGGCGCGCCGTGTGGGGAATGGCCCATGCCCTCCTTTACCGCCTTTCGCCGCGCCCTTTCCACGCGTGGCGAGCGCTGCTGCTGCGCCTCTTCGGTGCGCGGCTGGGGAAAACCTGCCACTTTTACCCAAGCGCGCGCATTTGGGCGCCCTGGAATCTGATTTGCGAGGATCGTGTCTCCGTCGCGGACGGAGCGGAACTCTACAATCCCTCGCCGTTGATCATGGGGTCGCACTGCATCGTCTCGCAGGGCGCGTACATTTGTGGGGCGACGCACGAGTACAACACGCCTGAGTTTCGTCTGGTCCACTTCCCCATGCGGCTGGGCGCGTATTCATGGATCTGCGCGCGCGCCACGGTGTCTCCCGGCGTGAACGTCGGCGCGGGGGCGATCCTGGCGCTGGGCTCGGTGGCTACGCGCGATCTGGAGCCCTTCGGCGTCTAC
>DAHUYD010000129.1 GCA_027315385.1 Acidobacterium sp. | reverse complement strand
CCATTCCCGTCCGCGTCGAATACGCCAGCCAGCGCAGGGTGCGCACCCGGAACACGCGCCGATACCGCGCCGCGCACTGGCCGATCTGGATCTGGGTTTTCTTTCTCGCGCCAGGCCCGCTTACCTTCAGCCTCTTCGATCGAGGAGGCAGCATGGCGAATCTGATCTGGCTGGCTGTGGTGCTCGCCGGCACCGGCAACGCCCTGCTCTTCGGCAAGCTTCCCGGCTCCGAACCAGCGCCGTACATTCTGCGCTTCACAGAGGATCGGCCCAACCCGCTCTACCGGCGCGTCTGCTACACCTTTGCCTGGAATGCCCTGCTGAACTTCGCCCTGCTGAATCTTGCCGGACTCGCGGCCGCGGTCGCCACGGGTCGCTGGCAGATGAAGCAGATTTATCAGCACGGCTATTTCCCCGTGATGATCGTCATCCTGCTGCTCGGTCTGTTCGGCGTGCTCCCGCGCGTGCGCCGGTCCACGCAGGGCGAGGGATGGGAACGCCGCTATTTCTACGGAGCGGTCTGGGCCGTGACTGCGGCGCAGACGGTTCTGCTGATTCTCTGGAAGTCTTTGCCGCGCGGCCACGTCAATGACATCGTCAAGCTCGCCGCCTACTGCACCGTCCTGATCCTGATGGGCGCTCTCGCCGCCTTCGGTGTCCTTCCGCGCACGCGGCCCATCGTCCCAGGCGAACTGATGGTCGCGGACTGAGATCCGGCGGCGGGGATCGAGCCTTTACGAATCGCTTACGCCTTCTTTGTTCTCCGCTTGCGAGGGCTCCGGTTTCATGGGATCAGAGGAGACCCCATGGACCTTGTTCACCGCTGGCCGATTCTCGTCCTCGGTCTCGCGTCGGCAGCCTGCATCGTCATGCTTCTCTGGGTCCTCTTCAACTTTCGCCGCGAGTCGCGCTCAGCCAAAGACAGCTCTCCGCAGCTCGGATCCTCGCGGACGCCCCGCCGGTGAAGTGTTCCGGTTCGCGCTGATTACAAATTGCCCCGCGCCGCCTGTTCCCGCTCAATCGCCTCGAAGAGAGCCTTGAAGTTGCCCTTGCCGAAGCTTCGGCTGCCTTTGCGCTGGATGATTTCGTAGAACAGCGTCGGCCGATCTTCGACGGGCTTGGTGAAAATCTGCAGCATGTAGCCTTCGTCATCGCGATCCACCAGAATTCCCAGTTTCTCCAGCTCGTCCAGGGGCTCGTCGATCCTGCCCACGCGTCCCTCCAGCTCGGTGTAGTAGGTGTGCGGCACCTTCAGGAAGGGGACCCCCTGTTCCTGAAGCTGGGTCACCGTATGCAGGATGTCGCTGGTCGCCATCGCGATGTGCTGTACGCCCGGCCCGTGGTAGAACTCCAGATACTCCTCGATCTGCGACTTGCGGCGCCCCTCCGCGGGCTCGTTGATCGGGAACTTCACGCGCCCGTTGCCGTTCGCCATCACTTTGGACATCAGCGCGGAGTACTCCGTTGAAATGTCCTTATCGTCGAAGTGCTGGTACAGCGAGAAGCCCATGACCGAAGCGTAAAAATCGACCCAGCGATTCATCTCGTTCCATCCCACATTGCCCACCATGTGGTCGATGTACCGGAGCCCCGTGGGCCGCGCCAGTTTGTCCTCCGGCTCGGCGCGATACCCCGGCAGAAACGGGCCCTTGTACTCGCTGCGTTCCACGAACGAGTGCGTTGTATCTCCGTAGGCCGCGATCGACGCGATTCGCACCATGCCGTTCGCATCCTTCATCTCGAACGGCTCGCGCACGCTGCGCGCTCCGCGCTTCGTCGTCTCTTTCCACGCCTGCCGCGCGTCATCCACCCACAGCGCCACATCGCGCACGCCGTCGCCGTGCACCCGCACGTGCTCGGCAATCTCCCCATCGGGACGCAGCGGCGTCGTCAGCACGAACCGGATCTTCTCCTGCTGCAGCACATACGACGCCCGATCCCGCACGCCCGTCTCCGGACCCGCGTACGCCACCAGCTTCATCCCGAACGCCAGCCGGTAAAAGTAGGAGGCCTGGCGAGCGTTCCCCACGTAGAACTCCACGTGGTCGGTCCCGTTCAGGGGAAGAAAATCCTTCTGTGCGGCGATTTCCGGATTTTGCAGGACAGTTGCCATAACTGAACATCTCCTTCATATGCGGCAAGATACCGCCCGCTGCTGCCCTTCGCGAGACCGGCCACCCTTGCGGCTCGCCGGCTTTGGGGTCGCGATTCGAGCCCGCAGCGACTGATTACGATAAACCCGCGCAGCCTCCATTGGCCAGCGCGCCCTCTATCAACAATTGACGAATTTTGCACCCTCGCCGTCGCCTGCGGGCCCATCTTATTTCGCGCCCTCTGTCGTATCCTTTGATCCATCATGATTCCGCTCCACGGCCATTGGTGGAACTGGTGGGAACCCATCTATTCCCTCTTGCACGGCTTCTTCCCTGTGCTGGTTGGCGGCGGAGGCGCGCTCGGCGGCCAAACCCTCTGGCAAAAGCTCCGCCAGCGCCGCGCTGCCGGATGGCCCAGCGCCGACGGAGAAGTCCAGTCCGCCAATATCCGCCGCAAGAACGGCTACACCGTCCTCGTCCAGTACCGCTATTACGCCCAGTCTCAATATCACTACGGCAAGTACTCCCGCCACTTCCGCCGCAAGCAGCAGGCCGAACTGTTTGCCGAAAACCTCCGTGGCCGCCACATCCAGGTCCGCTATCAGCAGGACAAGCCCGGCGTTTCCACTGTCCTCGACGACGACCTGCGCATGACGGGCGCACTCCAGATCGGCTGAGCTGTGGGCGCCGCGCCCCAATTGGTGGGGGGAGCGGGAAGGACGCATATTTTTGGCAGCCCGCGCCGCTCCCGCCGACTCCAACCTTTGGATGCCTAAAGCTAAACTCAAATCCGCCGCCGGCTCTGCCCGCCGCGAGTCCCCCTCCGCCGAAGTCGACAAGCAGCTTGCCCGCTACCGCGCTATGCGCGACTTTGAAATGACTGCGGAACCGCGGGGAAAAGCCTCCGGCGGCCCCGCCGGCGCACAGCCGCTTCCCTTCGTCATCCAGAAGCACGCGGCGACACGCCTCCATTACGACTTCCGCCTTGGCTGGCGCGGCGTTCTGAAAAGCTGGGCCGTTGCCAAAGGCCCGAGCCTGAACCCGGCGGACAAACGCCTGGCTGTGGAAGTGGAAGACCATCCCATCGAATATGGCGGCTTTGAGGGCAGCATT
>DAHUYD010000113.1 GCA_027315385.1 Acidobacterium sp. | reverse complement strand
CCGCGCGGAGGTGCCGTGGGCGGTTTTCCCCGGCCAGGGCCTGCTGCTCAATCTTTTTCTGCAGGGTCATGAAGGCGTGAATCAGAGCCTCCGGCCGCGGCGGGCAGCCGGGGATGTGCACGTCGACGGGAATGTAGCGGTCGATGCCTTTGAGCACGTTGTATCCGTCGCGGAAGGGGCCGCCGGAGATGGCGCAGGCGCCCATGGCGATGACGTATTTGGGCTCGGGCATCTGGTTGTACAGACGCACCACCTGCGGGGCCATCTTCCTGGTGACGGTACCGGAAACAATGATGAGGTCCGCCTGGCGAGGCGAGGGGCGAAAAACCTCAGCGCCGAAGCGGGCCAGGTCATAGCGCGCCATGGTGGTGGCGATCATCTCGATGGCGCAGCAGGCGAGGCCGAAGGTGAGCGGCCAGACGGAATTTTTGCGCCCCCAGTTGTAGATCTCCTCCAGCGTGGTGGTAAAGATTCCGTTCTTGCTCAGCTCAACCTTCAGTTCCTTGAGATCGTCTGCCATGAACTCCTCAGTAGGGCAATCAGGCCCAGGTCAGAACGCCCTTCTGGCAGGCCCAAACCAGGCCCTCGACCAGCAGCAGCAGAAAAACCAGCATGGAGATACAGGCTCCCGCCGAAAGGCGGGTAAACGCCACGGCAAAGGGGAGCAAAAATACCGCTTCCACGTCGAAGACGAGAAAAACAATAGCGTACAGATAGTAAGACGCACCAAACTGAATCCAGGCATCGCCTTTGGACTCGAGACCGCACTCGTAGGTAGCGTTCTTGTCGGCGCCGGGTTTTTGGGGAGAGAAGACCCTTGCCCAAAGCCAGGCGAGGGCCAGCGGCGTAAATCCGAAGGCGACCGCGCCAAGGAGCAGCGCCACGACGGTCCACCAGGGATGTGGCGGAATGTTCATGCTGTGCATTCTTCCCCTGGTTGAGGGTATCGTTCGACGCCCGGCGCCTCCGTGACCGAAATCACAGAGCGAGAATGTACACGCCGATGGGCAGCGGGCGACGCGGATTCAGAGAACCCACCCATTATCCTCGCACAGTTGTGTCTTATGTCACAGCCTGGCACGCCAGGCGCAGAGCAGACTTTTATACGAAAGAGTTTGCGGCGCATCGCAGGCGTCCGCGGCCCAGGGAGAGAAATGAGCACAGCAGGCAAAGCAGCCATCTTCGACGGCAATGAAGCAGCCGCCTCCGTAGCGTACCGGTTCTCCGAAGTCATTTCGATTTATCCGATTACCCCTTCTTCGCCGATGGCGGAATTTGCCGATCAGTGGAGCGCGGAGGGCAAACGGAACCTGTGGGGCGCGGTGCCGGTCGTGGCCGAGTTGCAGAGCGAGGGCGGAGCCGCCGGCGCCATGCACGGCGCGCTCCAGGGCGGCGCGTTTGCGACGACATTCACGGCGTCGCAGGGCCTGCTGCTGATGATTCCCAACATGTATAAGATCGCCGGCGAGCTGACGCCGATGGCGATGCACGTGACGGCGCGGTCGATTGCCACGCACGCATTGTCGATTTTCGGAGACCATTCCGACGTGATGGGCTGCCGCTCGACCGGCTACGCGATGCTGGCCTCGAATTCTGTGCAGGAAGCCGTGGATATGGCTGCGATCGCGCACCTGGCGACGATGGAAGCGCGGGTACCGTTCATGCACTTCTTCGACGGCTTCAGAACTTCGCACGAGATTAACAAGGTGCTGCCGATCTCGGATGAGACGCTGCTGGCGCTGCTGGATGAGAAAGCGATTCGTGCGCACCGTGAGCGGGCGCTCTCGCCGGAGCGGCCGGTTCTGCGCGGCTCCGCGCAGAACCCCGATGTTTTCTTCCAGGCGCGCGAGGCGTGCAATCCCTACTACCTGGCGTGCCCGGTGATTGTGCAGGACGTGATGGATCGCTTTGCGCGCCAGACGGGCCGCGCCTACCGCCTGTTTGACTATTACGGGGCCCCGGATGCGGATCGCGTGATTATCCTGATGGGCTCGGGGGCGGGCGCGGTGGAAGAAGCCATCGACGCGCTGAACGTAAAGGGCGAAAAGCTGGGCCTGCTGAAGGTCCGGCTGTATCGGCCGTTCGCCGCTGAGGCCTTCCTGACGGCGCTGCCGGAAACGGTTCGCAAGATCGCCGTTCTGGATCGGACGAAAGAGCCCGGATCGGTGGGCGAACCACTCTATCAGGACATCGTGACAGTGGTGAGCGAGGCGCTGTCGTCGGGGCGGCTGCCGCTGTCGCAGTTCCCGACGATTGTGGGCGGGCGGTATGGGCTGTCGTCCAAGGAGTTCACGCCGGCCATGGCGAAAGGCGTCTTCGACGAACTGGCAAGGCCGCGCCCGAAGAACCACTTCACTATCGGCATTGACGACGATGTGACGCACACGAGCCTGGCCTGGGACGAGAGCTTCTCGACGGAGAGCCCGAAGACGGTGCGAGCGCTGTTCTACGGCCTCGGGTCGGACGGGACGGTGGGCGCGAACAAGAATTCGATCAAGATCATCGGGTCGGAGACGCCGAACTACGCGCAGGGCTACTTTGTGTATGACTCGAAGAAGTCGGGGTCGCTGACGACGTCGCACCTGCGCTTTGGGTCGGAGCCGATTCGCTCGACCTACCTGATCTCGCGCGCGAACTTCATCGCCTGCCACCAGTTCGAGTTTCTGGAAAAGACGGATGTGCTGACGGCGGCGGAGCCGGGAGCGACTTTCCTGCTGAACAGCCCGTGGGGTCCCTCCGAGGTGTGGCAGCATCTGCCGCGGACCATTCAGAAGACGATTCTGGACAAGGACCTGAAGCTCTATGTGATCGACGGTTACGCGGTGGCGCGCGAGAACGGGATGGGGAACCGGATCAACACCGTGATGCAGACCTGTTTCTTCGCGATCAGCGGCGTGCTGCCGCGCGAAGAGGCCATCGCGCAGATCAAGAAGGCGATCCAGAAGACGTACGGCAAGCGTGGCGAGGCCGTCGTCCAGAAGAACTATGCGGCCGTGGATGCGGCGCTGGCGCATCTGCATGAAGTCCAGCCGCCGGATGCCATCACGGCGACTTTCGACATTCTGCCGGCGATTCCGGCTGCGGCGCCGGCATTCGTTCGCGACGTGCTGGGCGCGATGGCGGCGGGACACGGCGATCTGTTGCCGGTGAGCGCGCTGCCGGCGGGCGGGACATTCCCCACCGGAACGGCGAAGTGGGAGAAACGGAACATTGCCCAGTTCATCCCGGTTTGGGACGAACAATTGTGCATCCAGTGCGGAAAATGCGTGATGGTATGCCCGCATGCGGTGATCCGCGCGAAGGTTTACGACTCTTCGCTGTTGCCTGGCGCCCCGGCGTCTTTCCGGTCGGCGAAGCCAAAGTGGCGCGGCATGGACGACGAACTCTACACGCTGCAGGTCTCTCCGGAAGACTGCACCGGCTGCCAGCTCTGCGTGGAAGTGTGCCCGGCGAAGAGCAAGACCGATCCCGCGCACAAGGCGCTGAATATGGAGCCGCAGCAGCCGTTGCGGGTTGCCGAGCGCGCCAACTGGGAGTTCTTCGAGAAGCTGCCGACGGTGGCGCGCGACCGCATCTCGCATTCGCTGGTGAAAGACGTGCAGCTGCTGGAGCCGCTCTTTGAATTCTCGGGCGCATGCCAGGGTTGCGGCGAAACTCCCTACATTAAGCTGCTCACGCAGCTCTTTGGCGATCGACTGATGGTCGCCAATGCGACGGGCTGCTCGTCGATCTATGGCGGAAACCTGCCGACGACACCCTATTGCCAGAACGAAGCCGGGCAGGGGCCGGCGTGGTCGAATTCGCTGTTTGAGGACAACGCGGAATTCGGGCTCGGCATGCGGCTGGCCGCGGATCAGCAAAGAGCGTACGCGGAATCGCTGGTTGCGAGGCTGGCGCCGGTGCTCGGGGACGAGCTGGCGCGGGCTACGCTGGATGCGGACCAGTCGAAGGAAGAGGGCATCGCCGCGCAGCGAAAGCGCGTGGCGGAGATCCGGGCGAAGCTGGCCGGAGCGAATTCCCCCGAAGCGCGCAGCCTCGACTCCGTAGCCGATAACCTGGTGCGCCGCAGCGTCTGGATCATCGGCGGTGACGGCTGGGCCTATGACATAGGCTTCGGCGGGCTCGATCATGTGCTCGGCTCGGGCAAGAACGTCAAGGTCCTCGTGCTGGATACGGAGGTCTACTCGAACACCGGCGGCCAGATGTCGAAGTCCACGCCGCGCGGCGCGGTGGCCAAGTTCGCGGCGGGCGGCAAGCAGACCAGCAAAAAAGACCTGGCGATGGAGGCGGTCGCGTACGGCTCGGTGTATGTCGCGCGGGTCGCCATGGGCTCGAACGACAGCCACACAGTAAAGGCCTTCCAGGAAGCCGAGGCCTGGGATGGGCCGGCAATCATCCTCGCCTACAGCCACTGCATCGCGCACGGATACGATCTGTCGCAGGGGCTCGATCACCAGAAGGCGGCGGTGAACTCCGGCTACTGGCCGCTGATGCGCTACAACCCGGCGGTGCGGGCGGAAGGGAAGAATCCGTTCACTCTTGACTCGCGCGCGCCATCGATCCCGCTCAGGGATTACATCTACAACGAGTCGCGCTACACGATGTTGCTGCGGGCGAATCCGCAGGTTGCCGAGGATCTGCTGAAAGAGGCGACGGACGACGTGGAACGCACCTGGCGCGTGTACTCGGGGCGCGCCGCAATGCCGGGACGGGGCGAAACGCCGAACATCTCGCCGCGGGAAACGGCCGAGCTCGCAGGCGCCAAAGGCGACGACTGAGGTTTTTCACTGAGTTTTTATTGTGGATGCCATCATCCACTCCGGGGCCGGCACCCGATTGCCGGGCCCGGATTTTATTTGGGCGCCAGGCCGGGTGGATGGCGCGAAGCTCCAGGGGAAGGTATCGGGCTCGTTCCCATCCGTCCCGCATCCTAATGGGTATGAACCGGCAGGATGAGACCGTCTCCGGAGAGCGGGCGCGCGCCAGGGAACTGGCTCATGCGCTGGTCGAGGAGGCCTGGAATCTCGGCGCCAATACGCTGGCGCTGACGGTGCAGTACGAAGGCGCGATCTGGCAGGTCTCCGTAAGGGTGGTCGAGACCGAGGGCTGATGGGCGATGAACCTTCCCATCCAGCCGCCCGTCCTTCCCATGCTTTCGAAACGTGTCGATGAACTGCCAGCCGGGTCCGACTGGGTGTATGAGCCGAAGTGGGATGGATTCCGCACGATTGTCTTCCGCGAAGGCAAGGACGTTCTGATTCAGAGCCGCGATGAAAAGCCGCTGAACCGTTATTTTCCGTAACTGCTCGAGCCTCTGCGGGATCAGCTTCCCGGGAAGTGCGTCCTCGACGGCGAAATTGTCATCGCCCGGAATGGCGCGCTCGATTTCGATGCGCTGCAACTGCGGATTCATCCCGCCGCCTCGCGCGTGAACGTGCTCAGCCGGCAAACGCCGGCCTCCATCGCGTTCTTCGATCTGCTGGCCGAGGGCGATCGGGACTGGCGAGAGAAGCCCTTTGCAGAGAGGCGCGCAAAACTGGAATCGATGCTCTCCTCGGCGCACGCGCCCCTCCACCTCACGCCCGCCACCGCGGACCCGGCACTGGCCCGCGACTGGTTCCAGCGCTTCGAAGGCGCGGGTTTCGACGGAGTGATGGCGAAATCCAGGTCCGGCGCGTATCAGCCCGACAAGCGGGCCATGCTCAAGATCAAGCATGAGCGCGATTGCGACTGTGTGGTCGCCGGATTCCGCTGGTACCGCAAGAGCGAGCGCCCGGCCATCGGCTCTCTGCTGCTCGGCCTCTACGACGATGGAGGCGCGCTGCAGCATGTCGGGGTGTGCGGAAGCTTTCCGCTGGCGAAGCGGTATGAGCTGGTCGACTGGCTCAAGCCGTACCGGACGAACGCAGCTCGGAATCATCCCTGGAAAGGCGAGCTGGAGGACAGCGCCGGTACGCGGCAGCCGGGCGGGCAGAGCCGCTGGAGCCAGGGCAAGGATCTTTCCTGGGAACCGCTGCGGCTCGAACTGGTGGCCGAGGTGGCTTATGAGCACATGCAGAATGGCCGCTTCCGGCACATGGCGCAATTCCGGCGCTGGCGCAAGGACAAAGAGCCCAAAGACTGCACGTATGCGCAGCTCGAGGTTGTCCCGCCCGAGGAGCTGAAGGCCATTTTCCCGGTCAAGCCGTGAGCGGTCGCTTTGGCGTCCCTGCTTTTCTGGCGCGCGAGGGCGCAACCCGCTGCGCTTCTCCCGCTGCCTTGCGGAAATGCGGCGGCCAGGGGGCGTCACCGAGCCCCTGTGCCTCGTCCCTGGTGGCGATCTCCAGAAGCTTCTCCAGGGATCCGGCATGCGCTTCCATTTCCGCATGGGGATCGCCGATGGCGGCAAATCGCCGTGGCACGGTGAATACGGTAAAGTCGGCAGGATCGCAATCCGCAACCTCTTTCCAGGAGAGCGGCGTGGAAACCCGCGCATCGGGCACCGGACGCACCGAATACGCCGAGGCGGTTGTCCGGTCCTTCGCGTTCTGGTTGTAATCCAGAAAAACGCCGTGCCGCTCTTCTTTCCACCATTTTGACGTGGCCAGCTTTGGCACTCTTCGTTCGATGGCCCGGGAGAGCGCAAGCGCGGCGCGTCGAACCTGTTCAAACCCCCATCGCGGTTGAATGCGGACGTCGATGTGCATGCCGCGCGATCCGCTGGTCTTCGGCCAGCCGCGCAGCCCAAGCTCCTGGAGGAATGCGTGCACCTCGAATGCGACCTTGCGCACGTCATCCCAGGGGACGCCGGGCCCGGGGTCCAGGTCGACGCGCAGTTCATCCGGACGATCCAGGTCATCGGCGCGGATGGCGTGCGGGTGCAGCTCGATGCACCCCAGATTCACCAGCCGGGCCAAGCCAGCCGCATCGTTCACCACCAGTTCATCCGCGGTTCTTCCCGAGGGAAAAGAAAGCGTGACCGTCCGCAGCCACGCGGGGTGATCGGCCGGAGCACGCTTTTGATAGAAGGCCGGCGCCTCCGCTCCGTTCACAAATCGCTTCAGCACAAGCGGGCGATTCAGAATCCCGGCCAGCGCGCCGGGCGCAACGGAAAGGTAGTACTGCACCAGATCCAGCTTGGTCAGCTTTGCCTGCCGGGAGAAGTAGAGCTTTTGCGGATGGGTCACACGCACCTGATGCCCATCGACCGAAAGGATGTGCGTGTCGTTGGGCGGAGCCGCATTGTTGCGCTGGTTGGCCACATCAGGATTCGATGCGGGGCGTGCGGCGGGGAGATGGTGTTTCATGTGCCTGGAGCCCGGTCGTTTCTTCAGGTCTTTTCGGCACGACTGAAGTCATGTCCTGATGCAAAGTTAGATTTTGTGCTTCCCGCCCTGTCGCGCCAACGACGCGCGATCAGGGTGGGGCACCCGAGAGTCGTATCGTGCCACAAAGCCAGGGGCTGAAGCCGAGCCGCCAGCCGCCAGCGAGAGAAGACATGGGCTGATGCGGGGCTCAACAATCGGGGCTCAACAAGCGAGGCTCAGCAATCGCGGCGGGCGCGGCTGGTCTACAATGACGGAAAGCCGCACGTCTCCCGTACCGGTCGGAACCCTTGAGGGGCGAGCGCGCATCATTCCATCATGATCGAGCATCCTCTCGCTGAAGCCCTTACATTCGATGACGTTCTTCTTGTGCCCTCGGCGAGCGATGTCGCGCCCGCGCAGGTGAGCACGCAAACCCAGCTGACGAAGCGAATCCGGCTGGCGACCCCCCTGCTGAGCGCGGCCATGGATACGGTCACCGAGTCGCGCATGGCTATCGCCATGGCGCAGCAGGGCGGCATGGGCATTGTGCATCGCAACCTGGCGATTGAACAGCAGGCGGGCGAAATCGACAAGGTCAAGCGCTCCGAGAGCGGGATGATCGTGGATCCGGTGACCGTCGCGCCCGAACAACTGATCGGCGATGCGCTGGAAGTGATGCGGCGCTACAAGATTTCCGGCGTGCCGGTCACGCGCAATAAAAAGCTGGTCGGCATTCTGACGAACCGCGATCTGCGCTTCGAGACGCGAACGGATATCCCGATCAGCGAGGTCATGACCAGGGAGAACCTCATCACGGTCGCCGTGGGAACCACCCTGGAACAGGCGGAGGAGATCCTGCACCAGCATCGCGTGGAGAAATTGCTGGTCGTCGACGATAAGTACGAACTGAAGGGCCTGATCACCGTCAAGGACATCCAGAAGAAGCTCAAGTATCCGAAGGCTTCCAAGGATGAACAGGGCCGCCTGCGGGTGGGCGCGGCGATCGGGGCGACAGGGGATTATCTGGAGCGGGCGGCAGAGCTGGTGCGCAACCGCTGCGACGTGCTCGCCATCGACTCCAGCCACGGTCACTCCGCGCGCGTAATCGAGGCCGTTCGCGAGGTGAAGAAGCGTTTTCCGAACGTCGACCTCCTTGCCGGCAACATTGCCACGCACGACGGAGCAAGGGCGCTCATCGATGCGGGCGCGGATGCCGTGAAGGTCGGCATCGGGCCTGGGTCGATCTGCACCACGCGCATGGTTACCGGAGCGGGCATGCCGCAGATTACAGCGATCAGCGAGGCCTATAAGGCTGCCGCGAAAGACGGCATTCCCCTCATCGCCGATGGCGGCATCAAGTATTCGGGCGATGTCAGCAAGGCCATCGCGGCCGGCGCCTCGGTGATCATGATCGGCTCGCTGTTTGCCGGCGTGGACGAGAGCCCCGGCGAGACGATCCTGTATCAGGGGCGCTCGTTCAAGGCGTACCGGGGGATGGGATCGCTCTCCGCTATGGCGCAGGGCGGCGCCGAGCGCTATTTCCAGGGCGGTCAGGATTCCAACATCGACGCCAGCAGCGAAAGCGTGGTGAACCGCGAGCGCAATGGCAGCGCGAACCGGCTGGACAAGTTCGTGCCGGAGGGTATCGAGGGCCGGGTGCCGTATCGGGGCGCGCTGGAGGCGATGGTTTACCAGCTGGTCGGCGGCCTGTGCTCCGGCATGGGGCTGGTGGGAGCCGCGACGATCGAGGATCTGCAGAAGAAGGCGAAGTTCGTGCGGATCTCAAGCGCCGGCTTGCGGGAGAGCCACGTCCACGATGTGATGATCACGCGCGAAGCGCCGAATTACCACGTGGAGTAGCGCGCGCGATATCCGGGCTTCCTGGATAACCGAAACGGAAAAGGGCCGCCGCGGCGGCCCCGTTTCTCGTTGGTTCCGACAAAGCGTCAGAACTCAATGCGTCCTGCGATCTGCACCACGCGCCCCGGCTGCGGGTCGCCTGCGCCGCCGTCCGCGCTCGGCTGGATGACCGAGGTGATGGTTCCGAAGGCCGCGCCATCGTTCACGTTGCCGTCCGGCGTCGCAAAGTTCGGATGGTTGAAGACGTTGTAGGCCTGCAGCATCAGCTCCAGCACGCGCGGGCTGTCGTGGCGGCCCAGCGGGAAGTTCTTAAACAGGTTCATGTCCGTGTAGTTGAAGCCCGGTCCATGAATGAAATTCCGCTTCACGTTTCCAAAGGTGCCCAGCGGCTCCGGAGAGAAGTCGCCGGGGTTGAACCAGTAGTGCTGGCTCGTCGAACGAGGGTTCATCAACGCCGGGTGGAAGGTCGAGGTTTCTGCTGTGTCCGGGCATCCGTAGAACGAGAATGTGGCGGCGTTGCAATAGAGCGAGCGGTTTTGGCCGGTATCGCCGATGGGAGCAGGGAACCCGGATTGGAGTGCGGTGATGCCCCCGATGTTCCAGCCCCCCAGGGCCTCGTTGATGAAGCGATTCTGCCTCATGGCCGCCAACAGCGGAATCTGATATCCGTAGCTGGCCACGAAGCGATTACGCGCGTCGAAATCCGAATTGCCGTAGCTCAGGTACCGGAAGCCGGGAACCCAGTTGGTGCCGGCAATGTCGTTGCCGAAGCCGGAGCTCTCGAACCCGGAGCCGTTATCCAGCGCGTGGCTCCAGGTGTAAGCAAGGGTGTAATAGATCCCGTGCGTCGGATTCTTAGCCAGGCTCACCTGCATCGAGTTGTAATTGGAAGAGCCGTTGGTATACACGCGGCCCACCGAAAGGAAGTTGCCGGATGTCTCCCTGAACCACTGCGGATCGTTCAGGGAGAGGAACGAAGCATTGCTCAGACAGGCCGAGGTGCCCGCCGCGGTGCAGGCTGCCACCGCCGCCGCATGCCCTGCCGCGGTAATGCGATCTGCCTCATAGGCGCGCACCAGATTATCGCCCAGAGACCCGACATACCCGACCGTCAGGATCTGATCGCCGGGAATCTGCCGCTGAATGTTCAGATTGAAGTTGTATGCAGTGGGAACGTTGTACGCCGGCGAGATCGTGCTCAGGTCGTAGGGAACAAACTGGGCGAAATTAATCGTTTGTCCCGGCGTGGGGAACGTGTACGGAAACTTATTCGTCTCCTGGCCGTTGCCGGCGATGTCCACCCAGGGATCAGCGAAGCTGGGGCTTAAGCCGGGTATATCGGCGACGCCCGCGCTGGTGGTGCCAAACGGCGGGTCTTCCAGGTTTTGCAGTTGCGCTTCTTCCGAATCGCGGTTGTAGTAGACCCCGAAGCCGCCGCGCAGCGCGAACTCGTGCTCTCCCGCGGGCCCGGTCAGCCAGCCGAGTGCCTTCCCGCTCGGGGACCAGTCGATGCCCACCCGGGGCGCGATTTTGTCGAACTTCGGGCTCGCGCCACCCTGGTTGTTGCACCCCGGGTCGCCGGGATAGAGCAAGCTCGCCTGAGCTGTGGGGAAGACCTTCGACTGCGCACCTGGCGTGAAGCAGATCACCGCCTTGCCGCCGTACTGCAGGTTGGCGAAAGGGGTCATGATTTCATACCCCAGGCCGTAATTCAGCGTCAGGGAAGAGGTGGTCTTCCAGTCGTCCTGCGCGTAACCGTAGATATCCCAGGAGTGGGCGTCGATCTGCGCTCCAGAACCCTGCGCATAGCTGCTCGGTATGCCGACCAGAAAATCGAGCAGCGGGTCGCCGGACGTATAAGTACCTGAGCCATTGAAACTGAAATTGCCGTTGTTGTTCGCGTAGAACGGATTGTTGACGCCGAACTTCTCGATCTCCGCTCCCACCATCACGTTGTGGTTGCCGATGATCCTGGTGAAGTTGTCAGCGTAATCCATGTTCGTATCCCGGCGGGGCTGCGGGCCGTTGTTGCTGAAGCCGAGCGTGAAGTAGCCGCTGACCCCGATCAGCGGATCGGACTCGGCACCGGTGTCCTGGGGACTAATGGTGAAGCCCAGCGCGGAAGGCGGCGTGACGACGGAGGGCTCGACGGCTGCGAAATTGAAGCGGTAATACCCGCCGCGCACCTCATTCAGCGTGTCTGGATTGAAAGTGTGCGTCCACGAGGCGTTGAAGATCTTGATGTGCCTGGCATCCGTTTCCGACCATCCCGGCAGGGTCGCCCCCGTAAACGGCAGCGTCTGTGTGGTTGGGTTCGACTGAAAAACAGTGGAGGCCCATAGCTCATCGTTCTGCGAAAGGTGATAGTCGAGGCGGATGATGCCCTGATCGCTCGCAGCCGTGTTGAGTGCATTGAAATTGTCGTAAGTGTTGCCGACGGCGGAGCCCACGTTGGGCGGGGGCACATAGCTCAGGAGCTTCGTGGCGATGGGATTGAAGCTCGAGGTCAGGATCTCAACCGGGGATCCGGCCGGAAAGCAGCTCGACCATGTTGTGCGGGCAGTATTCGGTCCGCATGGCCCGGCCGGAGTCATGATGGAAACCGGGATACTCAGGCTGGTGAGGCCGGCGGAGTTGATTCCACCGGTGAAGGCGTTGGCATCCTGCGACAGGTTGGCAATGCCCGTGGTAGTGCCGAGCTGCGAGGCTGTTGGCACACTGGTTTGCTGGGTGAACGCGTTGCGATTGCGAAAGCCCTGATAGGCCGTGAAGAAGAACAGCTTGTTGCGAACGACAGGACCGCCCAGCGTGCCGCCATACAGGTTCTGGTGGAAAACCGGCCGCTGGCCGGGCAGTGCGAAGTAGCCGCCCAGGTTCATGAACGTGTCCCGGTAGAACTCGAAGCCGTCGCCGTGGAACTGATTAGTGCCGCTCTTCAGGATCTCATTGGCGATGGCGCCGGAGTTCCTGCTGTATTGGGGATTCGAGGTACTGGTGACAAACGTGACTTCAGCCAGTGCATCCGGATTGATCGTGATCCCCTGCGTTTGCAGCGGGGCATCGTTGATGTCCGATCCATCCAGCAGATACGAGTTCTGCTGCGTCTGCGCTCCGTTGCTGGAGTAGTTTCCGAAGCGATCGGAAGACTCCACGGTGCCCGCCTGGAGCTTCTGCAGGATGGTCGCGTCCTGGCCGAGCAATGGCATCTTCGCAATCTGGTTCGACGTCAGGGTTTCCTGCAGTTGCGTATCGGAGGTCTGCACCTGCACCGCATTGGCGCTGACCCGCACCGTCTGGGAAACCGTGCCGGTCTGAAGCGTGGCGTTCTCAAACAGGTTGTCGTTCACGTGGAGGATGATCCCGACCAGCCGCGAAGTTTGAAAGCCCGGCTTCGTAATGACGACCGTGTACGGTCCTCCGATGTGCAATTGCGGAAAGATATAGTACCCAGTGGCGTCCGTGGTGGTTTTATGTGCGATGCCCGTGCTGGTATTCAGGGCACTTACGGTCGCACCGGGAATGACTGCGCCGCTCGCGTCCGTGACGGTGCCATGGATGGCTCCATAGGTTAAGCCCTGAGCGAACACCCGGGGACCGATGGTGCACAGCAAAAATGCGGCTGCGAGCGAACAAAAGGCGAGAGTCCAGCGACGATTCATGATGCCTCCGGAGAAAAATCTGAACGAGGTTTTGGTCCGGACTGCGGAAGAAGCGGGTTAGGTGCGGCGACGAATTCGCACAGGGATGCGCCCAATCCCGAACTACGCGCTATGCTTCGGCAGTCGATGGGCCCACGACAAACGGCGGTGTGGCGCATGAGTAACCGAAAGGTACCTGCAAGCGGCGTTCCATTAGTAAACTAGACATCTATGTGCAGAGCAAACAACTCCACGCGTAGGTAACTAAGAAGTAGATAAATATATGATATTACAGATATTATAAGTATAGTAAACATAGACGTGACTGATGGCCCGGCCGCGCTTGGCGCAATCGATACTTTGCGCAAGACGGCGGCGGTTTTCCTCAGGTGCCTACAGAATTTTGTAGATGGCTGGCTTTTTGATTACCAAAAGATAAATCGACAGCACCCAGGCTACAGGATGCCCCAATAAGATCCGTCGAGGGAAAGGGAACTACAGGAAGAGATGCGAAAGGTCATGGGAGCTTCAGATCCCCAGCTTCTTCACTTCCTCGTTGTAGTACTTGCGGTAGAGGATATCCCACTCCTGGCTGCCTTCGGGGATGATGCGGCGCTGGGATTCGATCTTCTGCCGGGCGGCCTGATCGATGCGCATCTCCTCCAGAAGCATGTGTTCCAGGGCCTTGCGCGCTTCCTGGCGAATCGTGTTGCGGTCTTCGAGGAAGTCGCATTCGGGCGTCTCGGCCAGCGTGTCGGCCACGACGTGGGCCAGCTTGTTCAGCTTGTCGTGCGAGATTCTCACAGGACCGCCTTGTATTTGCGGGCCAGCTCGGTTTTCACCTTCTTGAACATCTCGTGGTAGCTGGCGCCGGTTCGCCGCATCTCCTCCTGGTATGCCTCCAGGATGACGCGGACCTCGTCATTGATGCGATCTTCGAGCGAAAGCTCCTCAAGCAGGCCATGATGGACGCGCTCTTCCACGGCCGCCACCTTCGTGGTCTGGATCATTTTTGCGTCGATGAGGTGCTTTACGGTATGACGCGCCAGATAACCGACGTACTCACGGGAAAAGATCATTGAACTCATTTGGAATATAGCACATGGAGAGGCCGGGAACAGGGTCGTGGGAACAGGGAATATCGAACGGCGCGCACCCGCCGGGAAACTCCGGAAACATCCTATTTGGTTCGCTTCTGAAGGCGAATCCGCCTGATCTCTTCCATGCGCTGGGCGAGGAGCTTTTCGCGCCCTTCCTGGGTGGGGTGATACCAGCGGCGGCCGGTAAGCGACTCAGGCAGGCATTCCATGTCGGCCACGTGGCCCTCGGCGTCGTGAGCGTATTCGTAGCCCGAGGAGTAGCCGAGATCCTTCATGAGCTTCGTTGGCGCGTTGCGGAGGTGCAGCGGCACCGGCTCCTGGCGCGTGGCCTCAATGTCGGCCATGACGGCGCCGTAGGCGGTGTAGACAGCATTGGATTTGGGCGCGAGAGCCAGATAGACGACGGCTTCGGCAAGGGCGAGATCGCCTTCGGGGGAGCCGAGGAAGTCCACCATGTCGCGGGCGGAGAGGCAAAGGTTGAGGGCTTCCGGTGCGGCAAGGCCGATGTCCTCGACGGCCATGCGGACGATGCGGCGGGCGACGTACAGGGGATCCTCGCCGGCCTTGAGCATGCGGCCGAGCCAGTAGAGCGCGGCGTCGGCGTCGGAGTTGCGCACGGATTTGTGCAGCGCGGAGATGAGGTTGTAGTGCTCGTCGCCCTGCTTGTCGTACATGAGCACGCGCTGCTGAAGAGCCTCGGTGGCGGCGGCCCTGGTAATGGTTTTGTCATCCCCCGCGAGTTTGGCCGCGACCTCGAGCGCGTTGAGAGCATTGCGGGCGTCGCCGGAGGCATAGCCGGCGATCAGTTCCAGGGCGCCCTCTCCGGCGGCGATGTGCCGGCCGCCGATGCCGCGGGCGGAGTCCGCCAGCGCCCGCCGGAGCAGCGTGAGAATTTGCTCGTCCGTGAGCTGGTTGAGTGTGTACACGCGGCAGCGGGAGAGCAGCGCGGAGTTGATCTCGAAGGAGGGATTCTCGGTGGTGGCGCCGATCAGACGAATCGACCCCCGTTCCACCCAGGGGAGAAACGCATCCTGCTGCGCCCGGTTGAAGCGGTGAATCTCGTCGATGAACAGGATGGTTCGCGTGCCCCATGAGGCGGCCTTCCCGGCATCGGCCATCACCTGCTTGATTTCTTTGATCCCGGCGAGGACGGCGGAGAACTCGATGAACGTGGCTTTGGTGGTTTCCGCAATGATTTTAGCCAGCGTCGTTTTGCCGACGCCGGGAGGTCCCCAGAAGATCATCGAGGAGGCGTCGTCGCGCTCGATCTGGACGCGCAGGGGCTTGCCCGGGCCGAGAAGATGCTCCTGCCCGAGGAACTCGTCGAGGCTGCGCGGGCGCATGCGCTCCGCCAGCGGCGCGGATACGGCGGCGGATTGCGTGCCGGGAGCCGGGTTGAAGAGACTCATCGGCGGCCCCGTTGTCTGGCGGCCTCATAGAGGAGGATGCTGGCGGCGACCGCGGCGTTGAGGGATTCGACAGGACCGGGCATAGGCACAGCGATGCGCGCCTGGGCGCGGTCGAGCAACTCGGCGGAAAGGCCGCTGCCTTCGTTGCCGATCAGCACGGCGGCCGGGCCGGCGAGATTTGCCTGCGAACAGGGGATGCCGTCGTTCTGCACGGCGGCGAGAACCGGGATGCGTCGCCTGGCCAGTGCGTCGAAGATGCTCGCGGAACGCTCATAGACTACAGGGACGCGGAAGGCCGATCCAGCGGAGGCCCGCAGGACCTTCGGGTTCCACACATTAACAGTTCCGGGCAGCGCAAGAACACCCGACGCGCCGAAGGCCTCGGCGGAACGAATGACCGTGCCAAAGTTGCCGGGATCCTGCACGCCCGCAGCGACGACCACGAGAGGATCGGTGCCGGCGAGGGCGCCATCGAGAGAAAAACGCGGCGGCCCAACCAGCGCCGCGATTCCCTGGGGCGATTCGGTTTCGACGGCGCTCGCGAACACGGCGGGCGTGAGCTCGACGACCGGCACGAATGCGGGCAGGCCGAGACGATCGAGACGGCGGAGGGCAGAAACGCGGCCAGTTCCTCGAGTGGGCCCGCGCCCGGACGATCGTTCCACGTCGTGGCGTACGAAAACGGTCTTGACCCGCAGCCCGCTCCGCAGGGCTTCGGCGAGCAGGTGCTCGCCCTCAATTCCGATTACTTCGGATACGTCCCGGCCGCTCTGCGCGAAGGCAGCTCGCAATTCGCGAACGCGCGCGTTCTGGCGACTCTGTACAATGCTGATGAGGCGCGAGCGATCCGAAACCGTCGGCATGGGGGGAATTCTAAACCCCCTGGGGCCACAGCGAGTCCCACTCGGTTTCGTTGTCATGGGTTGCCCAGCCGATACGTTCCTCGACGGGAGAGGCCTTGTCAGCCGAGATTCTGCGCATCCATCCTGATGAGCCCGAACCGGACCGGATTCAGTATGTCGCGTCCTGCATCCGCGGCGGCAAGGTAGTAGGCCTGCCGACGGATACCTTTTATGGCCTGGCCGTTGACCCGGTGAATTTGCGCGCGGTCGAAAGCATCTACGAGATCAAATCGCGGCTGAAGCATAAGCCGCTGTCGCTGCTGATCGCGAATCTGAACCAGGCCTATCAGCTGGCCCGGGAGATCGGCATGTGTTTCGATCTGCTGGCGGAGCGTTTCTGGCCGGGGCCGCTGACGGTAATCGTGCGGGCTAGTTCCCGGCTGCCGCTCCGCAGCACCGCTAATACGGGAAACGTCGCGCTGCGCGTGCCCGACGCCGCCATTCCGCGTGCGGTGGTGGAAGCGCTGGGTATGCCGATTACGGCGACCTCAGCCAATCTGGCCGGGTTGCCGGAGTGTACCTACGCCAACTGCGTGCGCGACCAGATCGGCGACCGGATTCCGCTGATCGTGGACGGCGGCCCGACGGGCCGCAGCGTGCCCACCACGATTGTCGACCTGAGCGGCGCGGACGGCGAGTGGCAGATTCTGCGCGAGGGCGCGATTCCCACGCACGCCATTGCGCTGGCGTTGCAGCAGCAATGATCGTACCGGACACGAATCTGAGAGGCTCGCATGCGGCGCAGGCGACAATGCCGCGCCGCGCCGAGCGGCAGTTGCTGCTGTGGGTCTGCGCCCTGCTCGCCGCCGGCGGCGCGTTGTGGGCGGCCTGGGTGGATGGACAGATTCGGTGGTACGCGCACCACGATATGGCGCAGCCGGCCGCCGCCATTGCGGTTTTTGGAGCGGCGGAGTATGACGGGCGGCCCTCACCGGTCCTGCGCGCGCGGCTCAATCACGCTCTGAATCTGTACCGCCGCGGCCTGGCGCCGCTGGTGATTACGCTGGGCGGCGGTTATGAGGCGGACAACCAGCACTCGGAGGGCGGCGTTGGAGCGGCGTATCTCATGGCGCACGGCGTTCCCGAGCAGGCCATCATTGCGGAAACCGAGAGCGACGACACGGAACAGTCCGTGGCGCGGCTGGAGGCGATCGCCCGGGAAAACAAGCTGAAGAGCATCGTCGTCGTGAGCGACGGTACACACCTGTTCCGGGTTCACGCAATCTGCGAGCACGATGGGCTGGCTGTTTATACGTCGCCACGCTCGCCCGGCCACGATGTGCCGTGGCGTATCCGCGAGGAGCGGCTGGTCCACGAGATCCTCAGCTATACCGCCTGGCGGCTGCATTTGCACTGAGTCAGGCAGCGGGAACGCGGTTAGCTAAAACCCATCCAGCGCACGGGGGTTCGGCGGAAGAACCGGCTCATAAAGCGACTCTGACCCATCCCTCACTGAGCAAACGGATCGGATACGCCCAGCGTTTTCGCTACTTCGCCGTCGAGCAGCATTTGCTGGGCTTTCTGCATATCCACGCCGTCGGGAACCGGGTGGTAACGGCTGGTGACGTCGTCTTCCTGGTCGCCGATGTCCTTAAAAAACAGGGCATGCCCGCTGATATGAACGTGCGTTTCGGTGATCTGCCATTCGTTGGGGGCCACCTCCGAGCGGGTGACCTGGAACGTACCGCCGGCGTTCAGGCGGCCCAGCAGCCCCCACGCAAATTCGACAGGCTTATCGAGCCGGCCGAACAGGTTCTCCAGCCGCATTTGCCGCTCATCCACGGTCATGGTGCCCGACATCGCGGCCAGCACCCGGGAACTCATCGTGGGCGGCGAGAACTTCGGATTGGGATGGTAGGAGAGCCGGATGATTCCGTTCTCACGGCCGTCGATCTGCCAAATGAAGGCGTCGGGCAGCATCTTCAGGAGATTCGTTGCCTGCTGATCGTCGTGCCGCTCGTTCTGGCGCAGCTGAGCGCGGTACGAGGCGTCGTTTACCGTCTTCTTTAAGCGCGCCAGATCGCCCTGGTGCATTTGCGCGGACGGAGTGCGCCCGTAGCTCTGGATGATTTCCGAGAGATTCGCCTGGGGCGTCTGGATCACCAGCTTGACCAGATCCTTCGAAGGCGATTTGTAGTCGTCCTCGTACATCCAGCGCGAGTGATCGTGATCGGAATACCAGAGCTCGTTACCCACGACCTTGCGCACGATGGCATCAGCGGACTGAGCCAGCGTGACGCGGGGCACTGCAAGCAAAAGGAGCACGGCAACGGACAGGCAGATGCGAACGGTTCGTTCCAGTCGTGCGGATACGTTCATTCAGGGGTTCCCCCGAGCGGTTCGAGGGCGGAGCCGAAGATCATCATAGCCAAGGGTCTTTATATCCTCTTACGGGGCGCGATGGCCAGCGGACGGCAGCCGGTCCCCTCTGTGCGACTCCGGATTATCGGGCTGGGTTGCCCGGAAAGCACAGGAAGGAGCGGCGCCAGGAAGCCGATACCGTAACCTGTCAAAAGAGACTATGAATCCGAAAATGCTGATCTCCCCTCTGAGCGACGTGGAAACCGGGCTGCTCGCCGTCTTTGCGGCGGACGCGGCGAAGGACAAGGATGCCAAACCCCAAATCCAGATGCTGACGCAGGACGACGCTGCTCTCAAAGCCGCTCAGGCGGTGCTGGAGAGCGGCGAGTTCAAAGCGGAACCGAATGAGACGCTTCTGCTCCATGGCCCCGCGGGGTTGAAAGCGAAGCGCCTGCTGCTGGTGGGACTGGGGAGGACGGAGAAGGCGACAATTCACGACCTTCGCAAAGCCGCTGGAACGGCAGTGCGGACCGCAAAGCCAAGGGCGATTCGCGAGATCGCGATCGCCGTTCCGGTGGGCGGCGCGCTCGACGCAAAGCTGACGGTCCGCGCCCTGACGGAGGGTGCGCTCGTCGCGGACTTCGATCCGGACACGTACCGCAGCGACCGGAAAGATCGCAGCGTCCAGGCGCTCCGGGTGGTCGCCGGAGCGGCATTCGACCGGGCGGCGGCGGAGGATGGCCTGCGCGAGGGCGCGATTGTCGGAGAGGCGCAGAATTTTACTCGCTCGCTGGTCAATGAGCCGGGGAATCGGCTGACTCCGGCGATTCTGGGGCAAAGAGCGGCGGAAATGTGCCGCGAATTCGGACTGGCGTGCGAGGTGCACAGCACCGATAAGCTGCGCGAACTGAAGATGGGCGCGTTCTGGAGCGTGGCCCAGGGATCGGAGGAGCCGCCGGCTCTGATCGTGATGAAGTATGAGCCCGAGGGCGCGATCAGCGGACCGGTTCTGGGGCTGGTGGGCAAGGGGATCACGTTCGATACGGGTGGCATCTCGATCAAGCCCGCCGACAATATGGAGAAGATGAAGTACGACATGGCCGGTGGAGCGGCCATGATCGGGGCGATGCGCGCAATTGCCCAGCTGCAGCCGCGGGTGCGGGTGATTGGGATCGTCTGCGCGGCGGAGAACATGCCTTCCGGCAGGGCGCAGAAGCCAGGCGACGTGCAGATTGCAATGCCGGCAGGGCCGGATCGGCCAGGGAAGTCGATCGAGGTCATCAACACCGACGCCGAAGGGCGCCTGGTTCTGGCCGATGGGCTGACCTACGCGAAGCAACTGGGCGCGACGCACCTGATCGATGCGGCTACGCTGACTGGAGCCGTGTCAGTGGCGCTAGGAACCATCAACGCCGGTGTCTTCTCAAACGACGATGCGGCGTACGCGCAGTTTGCCGAGGGACTGAAAATCTCCGGCGAGCGTTTCTGGCGGCTGCCCGTGGAGGACGATTACCGGGAGCTGATCCGCTCGCAGATCGCGGACATTAAAAATACGGGCGGCCGCTACGGCGGCGCGATCACGGCGGCCATGTTCCTGAAGGAGTTTGCCGAGGAGACGCCCTGGGTGCATCTGGATATAGCGGGGATGGCCTGGCTGGATGAGGCGAAGCCGTGGATCGCAGCCGGTCCGAGCGGCGTGGCCATGCGCAGCATCCTCGAATGGGTGCGGCGTTACGAGGTCTGAGATGGAGCGCATTCGGATTGGGCCGGAGCAGCGGCTCTTTGTGCTGACCGGCGCCGGGGTGAGCGCGGAGAGCGGGCTGAAGACCTTTCGCGACCAGGACGGTCTGTGGGAGGGCTCCCGCGTGGAGGATGTGGCCACACCGGAAGCCTGGGCCCGGGACGCGGCCCGCGTGTGGCGCTTCTACAGCCAGCGACGGCGGGAGGCGCGCAAGGCGGAGCCAAATGCGGCCCACCGCGCGCTGGCGGACATGGAACAGGCGCTTGGCGAGCGCTTCTTCCTGTGCACGCAGAACGTGGATGATCTGCACGAACGCGCCGGATCGCGGCGCCTGGTGCACATGCACGGGGAGCTGTTCGCGTCACGGTGCGAATTCTCCGGGGCGGGGATGGGTGCGTTTGCATGCTCGCGAGGGCCGTTCCAGGACGACTCGTTGTACGAAACCGAAGCTGCCATTGCGCGCTGCGCGTGCGGCGGGCGGATTCGGCCGCATATTGTCTGGTTCGGAGAAATGCCGCTGAAAATGAATCGGATCGAACGCGAAATCGCGCAGTCCACCACGATGCTGGTAGTGGGCACGTCAGGCGCGGTGTACCCGGCCGCCAATTTTGTGCACTGGGCGGGCGCGCACGTGCGCAGGATCTACATCGGCCCCGAGGAGCCGGGGAATGCCGACGCGTTCAGCGAGATCGTGTTGGGCAAGGCGGGCGAGGTGCTGCCCGGACTGGTGGACGTGGATTGAACCGCGCCGCTATTCGTGCATGGCGATGTGGACGCCGTCGCGGAGAGCCGATCGCATCCGGGCAATTTCGGCGCTCATCACGCGCGTGGCCAGCAGCGAGAGGCGCGGCGAACACTCCAGCAGGGAATTGACGAGGGGAGCCGGCACATAGCTCAGTTCGGCCTCTTCGACCACGCGGGCGGAGAGACTGTAATGGCCGGTCAGCGCGGCAGGCAGGCCGATAATCTCGCCGGGACCGACCTGACGATCGGGGAACATGCCTCCCGCATCGTCGAGCGTCATCTGGATGATGCCCTTGCGGACGAGGAATACGCCGGAGGCCGGATCGCCGCAATGAAAGAGAATGGCCCCGGCGGGCAGAGTGACTTTGGACGCGATGCGTTCGAGCTCGGTTTCGAGTTCGGTCAGTTCGGTAGTCATATGTTTGACGTGGTCACAGCCACTATAAAAATTGTGGGGTGTTCACGGTTGCGGCGGATGTGACCGCTATCACAGAGCCCCGCCCACGGCGGCAGCGGGCGCCACTCTTGTCGTGAGGCGATGCAATTGCCGGTTGATGCCGCCATGCCTACTCTTCGTGGCCGGCGCCAAAGCCGCTGTTCAGCCCCTCGAATATTTGGTCGTATTTTGCCGGTTCCACGCCACCTGCATAGCGCAGCGGGTACACCCGCTGGACGCAGATCTCTTTGGCATCGGGCTGGGTTTGGAGGATCTGCATTACCTCTGCGATGAAATCGGCCAGTGGCATCGCGCGCGGGTCTTTCTTCTGGCGCGCGTCCTGCAGCTCCGTCTGCACGTAGGGAGGAATCAGTTCCAGAACCTCCACCGAGGTGCCGCGCAACTGCCAGCGCAGAGACTGGCTCCAGGAATGGATGGCGGCCTTGGTTGCGCAGTACGCCGGTGTCGGCGCCATGGGCACGAATGCCAGCCCTGAAGAGACATTCATGACGGCGGCTCTGGGTTGCCGCCGCAAATGCGGCAGCAGAGCGGCCGTGAGGCGCAGCGGCGCGAGGAGATTTGTCGTCACCGTGGCCTCGGCAATCGAGAAATCATCGCCTTCCCGGAGATTTTCGGGCTTCATGATGCCGGCATTATTGATCAGCACGTTGAGCGAGGGGTGATTGCGGACGATCCGCTCTGCGAACCCATCGAGGCCCAGGGTGTCCTGGACGTCGACGGCGGCCGAGCGCATGCCCGGGTAGGCGGTGGTGATCTCGTCGAGCAGCTCACGGCGGCGTCCGGCGACGATGACCTGGTTGCCGAGCTGGTGGAAGGCTTCGCCGAGCGCGCGTCCGATGCCCGAGGTGCCGCCAGTGATGAGGATGGCATTGCCGGTTGTCTGCATGAAGGTTTCCCCTGCGCGGTACCCGGGATGCACAAGCGCCGTGTACCGATTCCGTAAATCGTAGTTTGCCTGAATGCTGCGGCACCGGCGACGGCCAGGCGACAGCGCCCGGAAAAAGTAAGGACTGGCCTGTTAACTCGGTGCGGGCCAGGGAGTGGCGCAGGGGGAGCAGATGATCCCGACGCGGCGGGTCTGCGGAATCTCGTGGGGCGAGCATCGCGTATGGCTGGAGGGTGCGCTGAATGCGCCGCGGAGCTGCCGGGACGAGCAGGCGCGCGGCCCGGCTCCGGCTTAGATCGGGCGGAGAATTCCGGAAAGATCGTACCGCGATGTAAGATAGATCGCAGTGCGATCTAATGCCGTGCTGTGTGCATGGCGGAAACGGCTTCTCCGCATGAACATTCCCAGCGCCGACCGGGAGACGATCCGCAATCTGGCGCGGTTCCGCTACAGCCTCAGGCGATTCCTGCGCTTCAGCGAAAAGGCGGCGCGAAGCCGCGGCGTCACTCCCCAGCAGCACCAGCTGCTGCTGGGGGTTGCAGGTTTCACCGAGGACGGCGCGGCCACGATCTCGGAGCTTGCGGAGTTCCTGCAGGAGCGGAATAACTCCGTGGTGGGCCTGGTGGAGCGAGCGGCGCAAGCGGGGCTGGTGCGGCGGCGCAACGCCGCGCTGGATCGCCGGCAGGTCGTGGTAACTCTGACCGCGCGGGGTGCGCGCATTCTGAGACATCTGAGCCGGCTGCATCGCGACGAGGTGGAGAGGGTGCGGGCTGGATTCGGCGCCGCCGGCGGGGTGCGGGCCCAGACCACCGCGCGTTCCGCCAGGAAGGCCGAGCCATGAGGCCCGTCGCGAGCGAGGAGCGCGTTTCCGGATATCCGCTGTGGCGGCGCCTGAGCGCGATTGCGCGCGCCGATCTGAAGGAGGTCTACGCGCGCGACCTCCGCAAGTGGCTCCTGATTGCTCCGGCAGTGGGTGTGGTCACCGGGCTGGCTGTTACCGGCATTGCGCTAGTGATCCTGCGCGAGCTGTGGCCGGCTGTGCTCGCCTTTTACCTCAGGCACTGGTGGTCGATTGTGCCGGGCGTGGCGCTGGGTTGCGGGGTGGCCGGAGCGCTGATGCAGTTCGCCACACCCGATCCGGACGAGCACTCGACCGAAGAAGTCATCCGCGCCTACCACGATCACCAGGGCCGCATGGACACGCGCTGGTTCGTCCCGAAAATCCTGGCCGCCATTGCCACCGTCGGGATGGGCGGCAGCGCGGCCCTGGAGGGTCCGAGCATTTACGGAGGCGGGGCGATCGGGTCGTGGATGTGGAAGCACTTCGCCGCCCGGGAAGGCTCGCGCCGGGGAAGGATGTTGCGCAAGTTGCGGCTGGACGATCGCGAACGGCGCATTCTGCTGATTTGCGGAGCGGCGGCAGGGATGTCGGCGGTGTTTCGCGCGCCGCTCACCGGCATCGTCTTCGCGCTGGAGATGCCGTACCGCGACGATTTGGCGCATGAGGCACTGGTGCCGTCGCTGATTGCCTCGGTGGTTGCTTTTGTCACGCTGGGCGCGTTTCTGGGCGCCGCTCCGCTGTTCGACTTCCAGGGCTCGACGACCTTTACGCGTACCGATGTGTACTGGAGCGCGCTGTTGGGCCTGCTGATCGGGTTGATCGCCGTGGTGTTCACACTGCTTTTCCGCCGGGCGCGCAGGCTTTGGATCGACTGGGGATGGCCACACTGGGCAAAGCTGGCGACGGGTGGACTGCTGACCGGGCTGTGCGGGCTGGGGTTTCTGCTGCTTTATCCGGGCAACCTCACGCCGCTCGGGCCGAACTACGAAGCGGTGGATATGATCCTGAACGGCCACCACAGCTCGGTGCAACTCGTGGTCTTCAGCGTCTTCAAGCTGGCGGCGACGCTGTTTACGCTCGCGGCCGGCGGCGTCAGCGCGATGTTCGTGCCGCTGTTCCTGACCGGCGGCAGCCT
>DAHUYD010000103.1 GCA_027315385.1 Acidobacterium sp. | reverse complement strand
GGAATCGCTCCCAACGTGCTGAGCAAAGGCGAACGCAGGATGGAGAAGAAGAGCGGCAAGGAAGTTCCCGTCTCCGCCGCAGCCAAAACCCACTCCTCGAAGTCCTGGCTCTATCCGGATTCAGCCATGCAGTCCAGAGTCGAGAAGATCGGCAATTTACTCATCCCCTCCTTCGAGCGCTCCCTCAGCACCGGTGATCCCAGCCGGATCCATTTTCGGTTTGAAGTGGTAGACATGAAGAAATGGAACAAGTCCACTCCGCTTCCGAATGGCGTAATTCCAGTGCCCTACCAAGAGGTCCAGCGGATGCAAAATGATTCGCAGCTGGCCGCGCTGCTGGCCGTCGATATCTCCGGCGAAATCGATCACCACGCCTGGAATGAGCAGAAAGAGGCAAGAACCATGGGAGCCGCCACCGGAGCGGTCATGCTCGCCGATCCGGCGCTTGTTCCCATGGTTGCCATCTGGGGAGCGGACCGGCATGAAAAAAACAAGCTCATCGCCGCTGAGGACGACCAGAACGCCCGTGTCGCCCTGTGGCTGATGCACCGTGCGGGCTACGACATCTACCAGGCGCCCCTTGCTTTTTGGCTGATCGCCTCAAAGAAGCCGGAGCCCATCGCGAATATCCCCATTCCTCTGCAGACGGAGGACTTCTATAAAGAGCTGGGCCTGCTCTGGAGGAACTCTCCTCAAACAGTCGCCGCCCGCCAGGCAGCGGTACCCGCAGCATAAGCCAAAACTCAGTGCGGCAAGCCCGCCGTCGATGCGCAGGCTTATTCTGCGCGTGGTGACCGGCGGGCGCGTATCCAACCGATTCAGCTGCGCTGTTAAACTCATGCCCAGAGCCTCAGCCATGCCGGAGCCGCTTGTTTTCGAAACCCTTACCGCAGTTCTGGGCACTCCCGTGACCAGCGTGCGCGGCTTTCTGCGCGGGAAGCTGCGCGACGTGGCTGTAGGCACCGGCGCGGACGCCGGACGCGTGGCCGGGCTGGTGCTCAAGACGCGCAAAGGTCTCGAACTGGCGGCTTCCAGCGACGTGCGCTGGACGCCCAGCGGCGCGCTGGAGTTGCGGCCGGAAGCAACGCTCACCCCATTGAGGGGCGACGAGGGCTTCATCTTCCTGCGACAGGACCTGCTGGACCGCCAGATCATCGACGTGCACGGACGCAAGGTGGTCCGCGTGAACGACGTGAACCTGCGCTGGATGCCGGCAAACGGATCGGGCGATCAGCTGTGCGTGACCGAAGTGGAAGTCGGCATGCGCGGCGCGCTGCGGCGGTTACTGACCGGTGCTTTGCCCCGGCGCGCGCTCGAAAGCTTTGTCGGAAAGTTCCCGACCCGGGTGATTCCCTGGAATTTCGTCGACATGATCGAGGTGGACCCGGCGCGCCGCGTGAAACTCAAGATCGAACATGAGCGACTGGCCCAGCTTCACCCTTCCGACATTGCCGACATTTTGGAAGAGCTGGCTCCGGCAGAACGCGAAGCCGTCCTGCGCACCCTCGATGAAGAGGTGGCCGCCGACACCCTCGAGGAGGTCGAACCGAAGCTGCAAAAATCGCTCGTCCAGGCCCTCGATTCGGAAACCGCTGCCGGCATCGTCGAAGAGATGGACCCCTCGGCGGCCGCGGATCTGCTCGCGGAGCTGCCGGAATCTCGCAGCGAAGCCATTCTCCAGGAAATGGATCCCGAGGAGCGGCGCGAGGTCCGCGAGCTGCTTGAGTTCCGCGAGAACTCCGCCGCCGGCCGCATGACCACGGAATACGTCGCCGTGCTGCGCAATGCGACCGTGGCCGACGGAATCCGCGCGCTGCACGCCTTCGAAGCCGACCCGGAGACGATTACCGAGATTTATCTCATCGACGACAAGGAAGTGCTCCACGGAGTCGTTCCGCTGGCGCGGCTGGTGCTGGCCCGTCCGGAAACGCGGCTGGAGGTGCTTGCCGACCCGCGCTTCGTCTCCTGCCGTGCCGATCAGCACGAGAATGAGGTGGCCGAACTCTTCGACAAGTACAACCTGCGCGCGCTTCCCGTGATCGACAATCGCGGCCGCCTGGTTGGCGTCGTCGAAGCCGATCATGTGATCGCGTTTCTCCGCGCGAGGGAGTGAGCCAAAGTTCGGGATGCGGATTGAGGGACCGGAAATAGAAGCGGCCGGAAGAGAGCTCCCCTGGCCGCCTCATCGCTGACCGCTTCTTTGCTGCCGGTCCATAGTTGACTGAGCCTTCAGCTGACTGTTTTAGCTGATGGAAGCTAAACGCCGATCACGGCGCACAGTTCCTTCACCGCTGCGGCGCTCTTCTTCAAAGCCCCATCTTCGTCGGCGGTCAGTTTGATCTCGAGGATCTGTTCAATGCCGCGCGATCCCAGCTTGCAGGGTACCCCGATGTAGTAGCCGCTGATGCCGTATTCGCCATCGAGGTACGCCGCACAGGGCAGGACCTTCTTCTTGTCCTTCAGAATAGCCTCGGCCATCTCCGTCACCGCGGCGGAGGGCGCATAGTAGGCGCTGCCGGCCTTCAGGTACTTTACGATCTCGGCGCCGCCATCGCGGGTGCGCTGCACAATCGCCTCGATCTTCTCTTTGGAAAGAAGCTCCGTGATCGGGATGCCCGCGACGGACGAGTAGCGCGGCAGCGGCACCATGGTGTCCCCGTGACCGCCCAGCACGAACGCCGTCACGTTCTCCACCGAGACATCCAGATCTTCGGCGATGAAGCTGCGGTAGCGAGCCGAATCCAGCACGCCGGCCATTCCGATCACGCGCTCCCGGTTGAATTTCGACTGCCGGAAGGCGGCCTGCGCCATAGCATCCAGCGGGTTGGAAACGATAATGAGAATGCTGCTGGGCGACGTCGCCGTGACCTTGCCGACCACGTCGGACATGATCTTGTAGTTGGTCTGCAACAGATCGTCGCGGCTCATGCCCGGCTTGCGCGGAATCCCCGCCGTAATCACCACAATGTCGGAATTCGCCGTATCCGCATAGTCGTTTGTGCCGAGAATGTGGCAGTCGGTTTTGGCGATCGGCATGGCCTCGAGCAGATCCAGGCCCTTGCCCTGGGGGATACCTTCGACCACGTCGATCAGCACCACATCAGCCAGCTCCTTTGCCGCGATCCAGTGAGCCGTCGTGGCGCCCACGTTGCCTGCTCCCACTATCGTTACCTTCTTCCGCATGATGACTCCTCTGTGTAACTGTTCCGTTAGACGACAATCCCGCTCGACGGCAATCCGCGCCGCGGACGCCTGGCGCGGCCGGCTCTCTTCACATGTTCCCGATCATGCGGGTGGCGAACTCGCTGGTGCTCACCTTCGTTGCGCCCTGCATCTGGCGCTCGAAGTCGTACGTGACAAACTTCTGCTGGATCGTCTTCTCCATCGAGCTTTCGATCAGCTTCGCCGCCTCATGCCATCCCAGAAACGCGAACATCATCACGCCGGATAACATGACCGATCCCGGATTGATAACGTCCTTGTCCGCATACTTGGGTGCGGTGCCGTGGGTCGCTTCGAAGACGGCGTAGCCATCGCCGATGTTCGCCCCCGGAGCGATTCCGAGGCCGCCCACCTGCGCCGCGCATGCGTCGGAGATGTAATCGCCGTTCAGGTTGGGGCATGCCAGGATGCTGTACTCCGCCGGCCGAATGATCACCTGCTGGAAGATGGAGTCCGCAATGCGGTCGTTGATGAGGATTTTGTTCTTCCACTGGCCTTTGCCGTGCGACTGGCCAATTGCGTCCAGTACGCCCTTCACCTCCGCGTACAGAGTCCGGCGAAACTCCTCGTTCGCAAACTCCAGCCCCGGCTCGATCATCGCGGCGTTCTGTTCCACGCTCAGGCCGGGATTGACTTCCACATTGCCCAGTATCCAGCTTTCGCGCTCCGTGATCACGTGCTCGCGGAATTCGTCCACAGCAACCTCGTAGCCCCACTCCCGAAACGCGCCTTCGGTGAACTTCTGGATATTGCCCTTGTGCACCAGCGTCACGGATTTGCGCCCCGTCTCAATCGCATGCCGGATGGCGTACCGCACCAGCCTCTTCGTCCCGGTGATCGAGATCGGCTTGATGCCCACACCGGAATCCGTGCGCACCTTCTTCTTGCCACCCTTCAGCATTTCGTCGTTCAGGAAAGAAATCAGCTTCTTCGCGTCTTCCGTTCCCTCTTTGAACTCGATGCCGGCGTAGACGTCTTCCGTGTTCTCGCGGAAGATCACCACGTCGAGCTTCTCCGGATGCTTCACCGGGCTGGGCACGCCCTGGTAGTACTTCACCGGACGAACGCAGGCGTACAGATCCATAATCTGGCGCAGGGCGACGTTCAGCGAGCGGATGCCCCCACCCACCGGAGTCGTCAGCGGGCCCTTGATAGATACGCGGAATTCCGTTGCGGCTTTCACGGAGTCGTCCGGCAACCATGTCTTGAACTGGCGAAATGCCTTCTCGCCGGCAAAGATCTCGAACCACTTCACGGCGCGCTTGCCGCCGTAAGCCTTCTCAACCGCGGCGTCGAACACCCGCTGCGACGCGCGCCAGATGTCGCGCCCGGTGCCGTCGCCTTCGATGAACGGGATGATCGGATGGTCGGGAACCTGATATTTTCCGTTGGCGTACTGGATCGCCTCGCCGCCGTGCGGCAAGGCCAGTCCGTTATATGTGGTTGACATGCAGATGATTTCCTTCGAGATGAAAGGGAGTTGTACCAGCTTTACCCTAGCACCGGGGAAAAAGCGGAGTCCAGGCACAGAGCCAAATCGGTGCGCAGAATCGATAACCAAGGTCACCAGAGAAGGCGGACTGCTCAGGAACCCGCACCCTGAAAAATGACCGCTTTTTTGCTCTTCCCTCCCCCGTATGTTGCATGCTGCGTTCGGCGGCGTACTCTGGTGATCATGCTTCCCCGCAATGTGAAATCCGGCATCTTTGTGATTTCTTCCCTCACCCTGGTGCTGTGCGTGCCCGCCCTCGCACAATACTCGGCCAACCGCCCCGTCGGCGCGAACGCGCAGCAGGCGCCCGCGTGGCAGAAACATGCGGGCATCGACCAGAATCTCGGCCGCTCGTTGCCGCTGAACGATCCGTTCATCGACTCCACCGGCCGCCAGGTGAAGCTCGGCGATTATTTCCACGACAAGCGCCCCGTCATGCTGGAGCTGATGTATTACAACTGCAAGCTGCTCTGCCCCCAGGTCCTTCAGGGCATGGCCGGGGCGCTGCGCCAGACCCGTTTCCAGGTCGGTAATCAGTACGACGTGCTGGTCGCCAGCTTCGACCCGACCGACACGCCTGCCGAAGGCGCCATGAAAAAGAAGATGTTCCTCTCCATGCTGGACGCGCCGGCCTCGGCTGCCGGCGCCGTGCACTTCATTACCGGCCCGCAGGCCTCCATCGACGATCTGACGCACGCCACCGGCTTCCACTATGTGCGCGTCCCCGGCCCCGACGGAAAAATGGATCAGTTTGCCCACTCCAGCGTGGTCATGATCATTACGCCGGACGGCAAGGTTTCGAAGTATCTCTTCGGCGTCGACTTTCAGTCGCGCGATGTCCGCCTGGCGCTCATCTCGGCCAGCACCCGCCACATCGGCACGCTCAGCGATCTCATCCTCCTCTATTGCTGCAACTACTCGCCTTCCCAGGGCCGATACACCGTCGCCGTGCTCCGCATCCTCGCCGTCGCCGGTGGCGCGTCTCTGTTCGCCGTCATCGGCCTCATCTGGCTCATGACCCGCAAGCCCAAAGGCAGCACCGTCAGCGTCTGACAAGCCAGACCACACGATCCCGGCCGCGCTCATCTCAAAGAACTGAGGAGATTTCTGCGATGCGAGCGGTGGTTCTCTACGAATATGGCGACGTCGACAAGCTGCAACTGGAAAACGATCAGCAGGAACCGCCCTTTGGGACTGGGGAGGTCCGCGTTCGCGTGCGCGCTACCAGCATCAATCCGGTGGACTGGAAGATCCGCAGCGGCGACGCGCGCAAACGCATGCCGGTCGACTTCCCCGCCATTCTTGGCCGCGATGTTGCCGGCGAAGTCGTGGACTGCGGCCACGACGTCACAGGGTTTCCAAAAGCCATGCGCGTCATGGCCATGGCCAATGGCACCTACGCGGAATTCACCACTGTGCGCGCCGATATGCTCGCGCCCATCCCCGAGCGGCTAAGCTTTGTGCAGGCTGCTGCCCTGCCGCTGGTGCTCACCACCGGCGCCCAGCTGATGGAACGAGCCGTGAAAGTGCAGCCTGGCTGGCGGGTGCTCGTGACGGGCGCGGTCGGCAGCGTGGGCCGCACCGCCGTTCACGTAGCCCGCAAGCATGGAGCCCATGTGACTGCCGGGGTTCGCTCCCGGCAGCGCGAAGAGGCGGAATCCCTGCGGGCCGACCGGGTGGTGGCGCTCGACGATGAAGCGGAGATCGCCCTGCTGCGCGATTTTGACGCCATCGCCGATACCGTCGGCGGCGCGACCATCGGCAAGCTGCTCCATGCGCTCAAGGCAGGCGGCGTGCTGGGCTCCGTGCTCGGTGTCCCGGAAGCAGCACGGTGGAAGGATATCCACGTGGAAGCCATCATGGCCCAGCCGGACGCTTCCCGGCTGTATGAACTGGCCGACGATGTGGCTCGCGGCGAATTCTCCATCCCCATCGCCCGCACGTTTCGGCTCGAAGATGCGCGCCAGGCCCAGAATTTCGCGGAAAAACGCCACCCTGGAGGCAAAGTGCTGATGGTGGCCTAAGCCGATCAGCGCGGCGTGGAACCAGGAATCTCGCTGGGCTCCGGAGCCCCTGCGCGGAGCATCATTGCGGCCACGTAGGCTGCGCCGAATCCGTTATCGATGTTCACCACGCACACGTTCGGCGAGCAGGAATTCAGCATGCCCAGCAGTGCAGCTACGCCACTGAATGCCGCGCCGTAGCCCACGCTCGTCGGTACCGCTATCACCGGAGCCGCCACCAGCCCGCCAACCACGCTGGGCAGCGCGCCTTCCATCCCCGCGCACACAATCGCCGCCCGTGCGCTGCTGAGAATTTCGCGCTCGGCGAGGATCCGATGCAGTCCCGCAACGCCCGCATCGCTGATCCGCATCACCTTCAGGCCCAGATACCCGGCTGTGACCGCGGCTTCTTCCGCCACCGGTAAATCGCTGGTGCCAGCGCAGATCACGGCGATGGCGCCAGCCGTTTTGTGCGTCTCGCTTCCCCGCAGACCGATGATCCTCGCCGTCTCGTGCCAGAGTGCCTCAGGCACGCGCTGCCTGACAGCTCCATACGCTTCCGCGCTTGCTCGCGTCGCCAGCACGCTGCCTCCCGCGGCAGCCATGCGCGCGAAAATCTCCGCAGTCTGCTCAGGAGTCTTGCCCGCTGCGTAAATGACTTCAGGCAATCCCAGCCGCAACCCCCGGTGATGATCGATGCGGGCAAAACCGGCGTCCTCATAAGGCAGCTTCCCCAGGTGCTGCATCGCGGCCGCCAGCGTGATTTCTCCGGCCTGTAGCCGCTCCAGCAGCTCCAGAATCGTCTCTCGCGTCATGCTTTCGCCCTTTGCATTTCGCCATACGCCGCCAGCGCCGCCTCCGTCGCAGCGGACAGCGGAACGCCATGTTCTCGCGCTGCCAGGCGGCAATCCTCATACTCCGGCATTGCGTTCAGAGTCTCTCCCCTCGCCGACCCGACTTTCACCCGGATTTTCCCGTAGGCGGTTTCCACTGTGACCAGCTCGCGGTCCAGAATTGAGCGCTCCTCCTCGCGACGCCGGATCCCGAGCGTCGTGGTCTCCCGAAACAGCAGCCGCGTGACCGCGTCTTCCTGCTCGCCACGGCACAGCACCGTCAGCAGCGTGCCGAGGCGGCCTTTCTTCATGGTGACCGCAGCTGCCATCGCATCCAGCGCCCCGTTTTGCAGCGACAGTTCCATCGCATGAGCCAGCACCTGAGGCGTGGCATCGTCCAGAGCGCACTCCAGCACGACTACACGATCCGCCGAAAAGCTTCGCTCGTCAGTCACCGTGGCAAAAGCGGCCCCAACCGAAAGCCGCAGGACATTGGCAAATCCTTCCGGATCGCGGCTGCCGGCGCCATACCCAATTGCTTCCGCCACGAACCGTTGTCCCTCCTCGAACCCGCAGTCGAGCGCCCGCAACAGAGCAGCCCCCGTGGGGGTAGTCATCTCCTTTGCCGGACCCGCCGAATACGTCGGCACGCCCGCCAGCAGTTCCGCCGTCGCCGGTGCCGGAACCGGCATGCACCCGTGCGCGCAAGTCACAAACCCACTGCCGACGTTGACCGGCGAACAGCGCCACTCCGTCACACCCCGCTCGCCCATCAGCCATGCGGCGCCCATCGAGGCGCCAACGATATCCGTAATCGTGTCGACCGCCCCGACCTCGTGGAAATGCACCTGCTCCGGCTCAATACCGTGCACCTTGCCCTCAGCCTCGGCAAGAAGCGCAAATGCGCGCCAGGCGATCTGCCTGGCCGTCTCCGGAATGGCTGCCCCTGCGATCAGTTCGCGAATCTCAGGCCAGTTGCGGCCGTGGTGGTGCTGGTGCGCCTCACCATGTTCATGGTGGCCGTGTTCATGATCGTGATGATCATGCGCGTGGTCATGGTGCGCGCTTTCGGCGATCCGTCCGTGCTCGAGCACATCGACTTTCGTCGCGCGAATCCCATTCCGCTGGACAGATCGAACTGTCAGCTCCGCGCCGATTCCCAGCGAAGTTGCCGCATCCCGCAGCAAGTCCACCGGAACGCCCACGTCGATCATTGCACCCAGCAGCATGTCGCCGGATATCCCGGCAAAGCATTCGATTCTGACTGTACTCATAAGGAATTCAACAAGCCGGCGGGCTCACCAGCATCTCCATGGGTAACAATTCGTTCATCGAGCCTGACCGGTACCCGTCGCAATCCACCGCGACATACGGGAAACCGGCGCCGCGCACCGCCGCAGCCATCCTGGAGAACAGTTCAGGCGTCAGCGCCGCCGCCATCTCCTCCGCGGCGATCTCGATCCGGGCCACGCTTCCGTGATGCCGCACGCGGAAGCGCCGCAGCCCCAGCCCGCGCAGCGCCTCCTCTGCGTCCTCCACCTGCCGCAGTGCTTCGGGCGTTACGCGGCGGCCATACTCGATCCGCGAAGAAAGGCACGCGGACGCCGGTTTATCCCACACCCGCAGTCCGGCGGCCTGTGCCAGCTCCCGAATGTCCCCTTTCGTGAGCCCAGATTCGGCGAGAGGCGCCACCACATGGTGCTCTTTCGCCGCCCGCTGCCCGGGACGAAAGTCTTTACCATCATCGAGATTCAGGCCATAGGCGACCGCTGCAAAGGCTCGCTTCCTGCGCTCTGCCTCCAGCGCTGAAAACAGTTCGTCCTTGCAGTGGAAGCACCGGTCCGGCCCATTGGCGGCATAGGCCTCGTGCTCCAGTTCCTGGGTTTCCACAATCAGGAGAGGAATGCCGTTTTCCTCGGCAAACGCCAGTGCGTCCCGATAATGGCTCCTCGCCAGCGATGCCGAATCCGCCAGCACCGCCAGCATTCGATCGCCCAGGGCGCGATGCGCCGCCCAGGCCAGAAACGCTGAATCCACCCCCCCGGAGTACGCCACCAGGAGGCTTTCCAGGCTCTGCAACTGCTCAATCAACCGCGCCTGCTTTTCCTCGGCGTTTATGTCAGCCATCAATTCTGCTCCGCCTGCCCCCATGCTACCTCTCCGCTCCTCCCAACGGAAATTTACGTGCATCTGAGCAGATGTTCGATAAGCGGCTGAAATCTGGGAAGATGGAAAGAGGAAATGACGAAAATCTCCCACGTAGGCGCCGTGCTGACTCCGGAAGAACGGCTGGCCAGACGCAGGCTGATTCTGCGCGACACGGTTTCGCTTCTGACCCTGTTTCTCATTACCGCAATTCTCTTCATCCTGACCTTTCTGCTCCACCGCTCTTTTACGGATCATGAGGCTCTTCTGGGCAGCCGCTGGAAGAATCGGGGCGAAAAGGCCCTCCACGCCGGCAACCCTCAGGCAGCCATTGAGTCCCTCCGTTCGGCGCTGGCTTACGTTCCGTCCCGAGACACCGAAATCGACCTGGCCACTGCTCTGGCCGAGGATGGCCGCACCCAGGAGGCCTTTGCCTACTTCAATACTCTGCGGCAAGCCTCACCTGGCGACGGCATGATCAACCTGGAACTCGCCCGCCTGGCTGCCCGCCAGGGCGATGTGCCGCTGGCCATCCTCCGGTACCAATCGGCCCTCGACGGCACCTGGCATGAGAATGGATATGAGCGCCACCGCCAGGTTCGGCTGGAGATGGCGGGATACCTCATCTCCCAACGGCAATACGACAAGGCGCGCGCGCAGTTGCTCATCGCCGCAAGCAACGCGCCGACCAGTGACACCGCAGCCCTGATTCACATATCGCACATGCTCGAACAGGCCCGGGATTTGCCGGATGCGCTGAACCTCTACCGGTCCGTGGCCAAACGCCAGCCGCCGCCGGCGGCTGCGCTGGAAGGCGCGGGCCGGGCGGCGTTCAATCTGGGAATGTATCGGGTCGCTGCCGATTACCTGGGCCGTGAAATGGCCAGCTCGGCAGCCGTATCGCTGCCCCCCGCGGCAAAAGCCGCCGATCAGGACATGCTGGATACGGCCAACCGTGTCCTGCTCCTCGATCCAGCCGGCGATCTGCCTGCGCGCGTGCGCGCCAAACGCATCCTCGCCGACAGATATCTTGCCCGCGCCCGCCTGGCCGCCTGCGCCACGTCGCGGTCCACCTCGCCGCAACTATCTTCCCTGGTCGGCCGCTGGAGTCAAATCCCAAACCGAATTACCGTCTACCAGCTCGAACAGAAGCCCGATCTGAATCAGACCATCCTGCAGTTGGTTTACGACACGGAAATGACCACCGCCCAGGTTTGCGGCCCTCCCACCGGAGATGACGCGATCCTTCTGCGCATCGCCCAAAACCCGGGTGCGGTAGAACAGGAATAGATGCCGGAACCCACGACCCATTCCACGGCAATTACCCCCATGCCCTCCGGCCTGGCAGACGCGGAGGTCGAGCCGGCGCCGGGCGCAACCGGAAGCTTTGCCGCCACCCTGGACCGTATCGCTCCCAGGCGTGATGAGCTTCTTTTTCTCGTGCTCTCGATCTTCATCGGGGTCATGTCGGGGCTGCTGGTCGTCGCTTTCCGCATCGCCATTGAATGGATCAAGCTGCTGGCGCTGGGCTCCGCGCCGCATGCCGGTCAGCTTCGCCTCATCTACATGCCCGCCCTGGCCGGACTGGTAGTTGCCGCGCTGGTCATGTGGTTTTTCCCGGCCGCGCGCGGCAGTGGCGTCAATCAGACCAAAGCCGCGTTGTATGTTTACGACGGATACATCTCCATCCGCACCGTTATCGGCAAATTTATCACCGCCGCGCTGGCCATTGGCGCCGGTCACTCGCTTGGCCCCGAGGACCCATCGCTGCAGATCGGCGCCGGCGTCGCTTCGATTATTGCGCGAAAACTCAACATGTCGCGCCGCCGCCTGCGCATGTTTGCCCCCATCGGCGCGGCCGCCGGCCTGGCTGCCGCCTTCAACGCCCCGATCTCCGCCATCCTGTTTGTGATTGAGGAAGTGATTGGCAGCTGGAGCGCCGCCGTCCTGGGTTCGCTCGTTCTCGCCGCTATTTCCAGCGTCGTTGTGGTGCGCGGCTTCCTCGGAACCGCACCGATGTTCCGCATCCCCGTGGTCGAGGTTAAGGACACGCGCGAGCTGTTGGCGTATGCCGTACTGGGCGTGATCGGCGGCCTGCTCGCGCCGCTGTTTGCCGCACTCCTCGGATTCCTCCGGCCGCGCATGCGGGCTCTGCCCAAATGGTCGCTCTATCTCCAGCCCGCGGCGGCCGGGCTCATGGTGGGAGCCATCGGCTATTTCGGATTTCCCCAGGTAATGGGAGTCGGCTACGACGTTATCGACCAGGCTCTGCACGGGCAGTTCATCTGGGAAGTCCTCGTCGCGCTGACACTGCTCAAGCTGCTGGCTACCACGCTTTCATTTTCCAGCGGTACGCCGGGCGGCATGTTCGCGCCAACGCTGTTCATCGGCGCCATGCTGGGTGGCGCCGTGGGCGCCTTTGAGAAGCACTTCTTCCCCGGCCTCACCGGTAACGTCGCCACTTACGCGCTGGTCGGCATGGGCGTGCTCTTTGCCGGATTCCTGCGCGTTCCCCTGACTTCAGTCTTCATGGTGCTGGAACTCAGCACCAATTACGACATCGTCCTGCCCGTGATTCTTGCAAACACCCTGGCTTTTCTGATCTCGCGCAGCCTGCAGCCGGTAGGAATCTTCGAAATCTTTACGCACCAGGACGGCCTCGACCTTCCCTCGATGGAGGAACAGCGCGAGGAATCCTCGCTGCACATCGAGGACGCGCTGCAGCCGGTCGATGTGCCCGTCGTGCGCGGCAGCGACGTGCTGCAGTCCGTCACTGATGTCATGACCCAGACCAAAGCCCATGCCTGCCTGGTGCGGCTCGCTGATGGATCCTGGTACGCACTCACTGCCGAGGACCTGACCGCGGCCTCGGCGACCCTGACCCCGGACGCTCCGGTGCAGCGGGCACTGAAACCGGACCGCGTCCCCCAGCTTTTCCCTGACATGCCGCTGGATACCGCGCTGCACCATTTCCCCCGCTGGCCCGTTTTGCCCATCCAGAACCGCGCCAGCCGCGCCACGCTGGAGGGCATCCTCACCCTCGACGATGTACTGGCCCGCTACCGCGCTGGTCACTAGCCTCGCCGATTCAGTGCTTGCGCAGCTGCCGCCGCGATTCTACCCTTGAGGTTCATAGCTTCTCGCCCTCTCCTTCATGCTGAGTCTCTATCAACGGCTCATTCTCGGCTGCGTCCTGCTGGTCGCTCTGGTGACCACCGTCAGCCTGCTTGTGCGCACGTCGTTTGTGCACCTCGCGGCGCTCGACGCTCAGGTGCACGTGGCGGATGGCGCCGTTTCCTCGCTCGCCTCCGCTCAGGCGGCCATGGCGCATGAGGAACTGATTGCCGCCCGCATCGCCACCGGTACCGCCTCCGTGGCGGAGTTCCGCGGTAAGGCAACGAAGACCCAGGCGCTGCTGGAAACCGCCGCAACTGCCGTACGCGACTTCGACGACAACATCCCCATCGAGTCTCTCTCCGCGCAACATAGCCGGCTCGCGGCGCGCCCACCCGGCGATCCCATCCAGCTGGTCCGCAACGTCGACGCGCTCCAGCTGCAGCTCAGCCGCGACCTCAGCAACGTGGCGGCCATGCGCAACGACGTGGTCGGAGAACTCCGCGGCCAGCAGGCATCGCTGCGTGCGCGCCTGATCGCCGCCTGTGGCCTCGCCATTATCGCCTCTTCCGTCATTTCGGCCATCATGCTGGCCCTCGTCATCGTTCCCCTGCGCCGCACCGCGCGCGTTGCCCGCCGCATCGCCCAGGGCGATCTGCATCAGCGCGTGGAATGGCGCGCCCGCGACGACCTCGGCGCCATCGCAACAGAGCTCAACCGCCTGGCTATCCGGCTCCGCGACCTGCGCGAAACCGAATCGGGGCGGCGCCAGATGGAATTCCAGCTCATTGACGCCGTCGTTCGCTCCATCTTCGAGCCCGTCATCGTAACCGACGGCAAAGGCCAGGTGCTCAAACTCAACCAGGCCGCCGTCGAGGTTCTTGGCAGCTCCTCCCAAAATCCCGAAGCGGATCGCATGGTTCTGGCCAGCACCCCCGGCGGCGATAAGATCCTCAACGCCATCCGTACTGCCCTGACGATGCAGCGCGCTTCCACGGGTGAGGAGGGCGAGTCCGCATTGATGCCTCTGCGCATTGGCAAAGCCGAGCGCAGTTACCGCCTGCGCACCACGCCTATGCGCGACAGTGAAGGCAAGCTGCTCGGCGCCGTCACGCTGCTGGAAGACGTAACCGCTATCGCCGAGGTCGACCGCTTCAAGACCCGTTTTCTCTCTGTCGCCTCGCAAAAGCTCCGCGATCCGCTGCAGCGCCTGCGCCTTTCGCTCTATGCCCTTATCCAGGGCCACGCCGGCGAATTGAAGCCACTACAGGCCGAACTGGCCGCCAGCGCGGAATTCGAAGCCGAGCGCCTCGACGATCTCATGCTCGATCTCATCGAAGTGGCCGAACTTGAAACCGGCCGCCGGCAGCTTCGCATCGAGAAGATTCGCCCCATCGATACGCTCCATGACGCACTGCTCCGCTTCCGCGATGCCGCTCGCGACAAGCGCATCGATATGGAACTCGCCGCGTTTGAAGATGTCGCTTTCGTCCAGGGCGACCGCCGCGCCCTGCGCACCATCCTCGACAATCTAATTGCCAACGCGCTGCGCTATACCCCCGAAGGCGGCCACATTCAGGTCGGCGCAACCGAGGAAGCGGACCGAGTCCAGTTCTTCGTCCGGGATTCCGGCCGCGGCATTGAGTCCGATCGCCTGTCCACGATCTTCGGCCGCTTCACCGGCGATGCCTCCAGCGGCACCTCCGGCCTCGGCCTCGCCCTGGTCCGCCGCCTCGTCGAATCCCTGGGCGGCCAGGTTTCGGCGGAAAGCCGCCTGGGCGGTGGCACCACCTTCCGCTTCACGGTGCCGATCGCCATGGCCGAGCCCGACCGCCATCCTGTGGAGGCCGGATGACGGGCCTCACTCCGCCTCGCCTCGACGCTTTCAGCGCTCCCACGGTCGAGCCCGGTCGCCTCCGCGTCTATCTCGGCGCGGCTCCCGGCGTCGGCAAAACCTACCGCATGCTGGAAGACGCCCACCTCATGCGCCGCCAGGGCGTCGACGTCGTCATTGGCCTGGTGGAACCCCACGGTCGCGCCGATACCAGCGCACTGGTCGACAGCCTCGAAATCATCCCTCTGAAAGAAATCCACTATCGCTCCGTCACGCTCCGCGAGATGGACGTGGAAGCGGTCCTCGCGCGTCACCCCGCATGGTGCGTCGTCGACGAACTGGCTCACTCCAATGTCCCCGGCGCCCGCAATCGCAAGCGTTACGAGGACGTGCTGGAGATTCTCGACGCCGGCGTCAGCGTGATGACCGCCATGAATGTGCAGCATCTCGAAACGCTGAACGATGCGGTTGCCCGTTCCTCCAGCACGCAGATCCGCGAGACCCTCCCCGACAGCTTTCTGCGCCGCGCCAACGAAATCGTCAACGTCGACATCACCATCGACGAGCTGCGTGCGAGGCTGCGCCAGGGAAAAATCTACGCTCCCGAAAAGGTCGAGCAGGCGCTGGCAAACTTCTTCCGCAAGGGCAATCTGAACATGCTGCGCGAGCTCGCTCTGCGCACCACCGCGGAGCAGGTCGGCGCGGCCGCCTCGGAGTATCGCCGCAACCAGGGCCTCGAACAGGCGCCCATGCCGGAAAAGGTGATGGTCTGCCTCACTTCGCGGCCAGGGATGGAGCGCCTGATCCGCACCGGCGCGCGCATTGCCGGCCGCCTTGCCACCCACTGGTTCGCCGTCTATGTGGAAGATCCGGGCGCCGATCACCGTCATGGCGATCCCGCCGCGTTTGCGCGCCTCGAGGAGTATCAGCGTCTGGCCCGCGAACTCGGCGCGCGCATTGTCACGCTTCACGACAGCAAGGTCGCCGACGCCCTGATCGAATTCGCCCGCCGGGAAAACATCTCTCACATCGTCTTCGGCCAGTCGGCTCGCACCCGATGGGATATCTTCCTCCACGGCTCCATCGTCAACCGCTTCCTGAATGAAATGCGCAACACCACAGTGCAGGTCGTCCCCGTCCAGAGGGATAAGAAGTAGGTCTCGCCAGCCCTACTGCTTCCTCAACACGGCGTCGCTGTTTTCGTCGGTCGTAATCGCGGCGTTCAGCTTCATCAGCTCCGCGTAATCGGCCGGCGGCAACGTCACCTGCTTCAGCACCAGTTCGCGCCGGTAGTGCAGCACGCCGCCCTCCGCCTTCACCTCGCTGCGATAGGTTGCGAACCCTGCATCCATGTTCACCGGATCCGGAACGTCATCCACTGCATACCCCGGCGGGATTTTCACGCTGAACTCGTCCTTCCACGTGCCAATCCCCTCGAAGCTGATCGGGTACTTCCGCGGCTTGTCGATCAGCCCCCAGCTGTCCGAACCCAGCACCCTGGGTCGCACCAGCAGCAGGTTTCCCGCCTGCTTCGCATACAGCGGCGCCGTCACCTGATACTGCAGCGTCAGCGGCTCCTGGAGCGCCAGAATGTTCTGCGCGCTTTCCGTTCCCAAAGTAAAGGTGGAAAGGTCACTTTGCAGCGAACGCTCTATCATTTGCCGCTGATCCTTGTTGCTGTCCATCGAGAGCTGTGCCCGCAACTGCCATGCCAGCGATCCTGTTCGATCCACAGTCACATTGCCGGTCAGCGTCCCATCCGGCGCCAGTTGGAAGTTCGCCGTACGATTTCTAGCCTCCAGAACGGGATTGAGAACCGGCAGCTGGATCACCTGACTGTCCGTTCCATTCACCAGCAACGCATACCCGCCCTGTTCGTAGTCCGGAATCTGGCCGATCGGCACCCACTGGTTTGTTGGATCGAAGATGAGATACCGCTGCCCGCTCTTCGTCGTCACCACCGCCTGCAGAAGCGGATTCTCGTAACCGGACGGGATCTGGATCGCCATGATCATGTGATTGCCCTGTATCGCCGGCGCCTCCGGGTCGAAGACCCCCCGCCGGTCGTCCACCGGCACCCACGTGGCGCGAATTCCCACCGCGTCCAGCATCGCGATCATCAGCGTTGCCTTGTCCTTGCAGTCTCCGTAGCGATTCCGGAAAATCTCCTCCGCGGAATGAGGCTTCCAACCCCCGATCCCAACCTCGATGCCCACGTACCGGATTTGCTGCTGCATAAAGTCAGCAACATTCTCCAGCCTGGTCATGAAGTCGCCGCCCGGCGCAAGACTCCTTGCCTCCGTGGCGATATCCGTGCCGCCTTCGCTTTGCGGCGATGCCAACCCCTCGTACCAGTCGCCGATCTGCACCCACAGTGCTCCGCCGCCCGGAACAGGATTGGCGCTGTAATGGACCTCCATCCAGCCCGCCAGTGCGTCCCAGTCCGGGGCAAGCGAGACATTCGCCAGGTCAATCGCGGGGACGTTATCCAGTTCCCAAAGAAAGTGATTGGGCATCGGCTCGGTGGGCTGCACCGGCTCGTGCCGGCTCCAGACCGCGCGCTGGTGCCACCCCGGCGGCAGGTCGATCTCGAACATAGTACGCACAGTCGGAATGTCGCTTTGAAATCCCCACTCGTCCTGACTCATGTAGCTGGGAATCTGTACCGTCTCTTCCCACGCCACGATCCCTCCAGGATCGGTTCCCGGGGGCGACGCCGTCCGCATGCGCTCGTCGTTGTAAAGTATTCCCTCTCCCGATTGATCCAGTCCGATGTCCACATACTCGCTGTCCTTCATCGCATAGCGGTGACCGTCCGGCCCAATACTCCAGACGCGAAAGGACTCCAGCCTGGCGTCTTTCGAAAAGTAGGCGATCGGTCTCGCATTTCTTCGCCCCTCCGGCCGCAGTATCTTCACCACAATCCGGTCCCGCTCCGTCGCTCTGCCGTTCGGATCCACCGTCACCAGCGTGTCCTGCAGCAGATAGACCGCCCTCGCGTCGCCCCAGTGGCCAGTCGACGCGGCCGCCTGCGTCACCCAATCCGGAAGATTGGCATCCCTCGAAGCGTGCGCGAACCGTGCTCCCCCAGTTGCCAGCCATAACAGAACCCCCGGAACGATCAGATGCCGGCGAAAACGACGTCTGTGGCCGCCCGCCCTCATCGCTTCGTCCCCGGTGCGGCATTCGGTTCTGCGCCAGCGCTCACCGCCACCCGATCCAGCACCACCTGCTGCTGGTCCTGCGCTCCGACTTTCTGGAAGAAGTCCCGCAATTGCGGATACTCCGAGGCCTTGTAGATCGCGTTGCCCAATGCCAGCAGCCGCACTTGCTTGTAAATTGAACCCTGCCCTCCGTAAGCCGCCTGGTATTCCGCCATCTGCGGGTACGGGATTGAAACTTTGGCGGGAACGCTCGCCACACTGAGTCCCGGGCCAAGCGTCAGGTTGATCTCGTCACGCGCAACGAACGGATATCCCATATCCACCGGGTTCTCCCGTTCCTGCGCCGGGAACAGCGGTGCCGCCCTGGCCTCAAAGAAGGAAGCCGGGATAAATGCCCGCTTTCCTGTCACCGTCCCCATCGTCCCGCTCACGTCCAGCACGGCCATCAGGTTCGAGGTGTAATCGCTCAGCGCAAGGAAGTGGTTCATCTTCACCTGTACTCCGGCGGGTACACGCGCCTGAATCTGCTTCTCGAAGGCCTTCTTCGTTGCCTCTTCGTCATGCGCCAGCGCAAAATGCCGCCAGCGCAGCGCCTCCGTACCCCTCATCGTGATGCGGATCTGCCCCTGCACCTCCCCATTGGCAGCTAGCGTCAGGTCCGCGGTCCGCAGCGTTGCATTGTCTTTATAGACCGCGGACGGAGCCTCCGCCACCTTCGTGCCATTGTCGGTCTGCCGGATCCCCACCATCTGGTCGTGCTCCCAATCCAGCTTGCCATACTCGCAGTACCTTTCCCCTGGGTCGAAGTACTGCTCCTTCCCGTCCACATTCACGATTGCGATTTCGTCGCTCAGTTGCGGCCAGAACAGATATCCCAGATTCAGAAGATTCTGGTCTCGCACCGTCACAATCATCGCGTAGGTTTTGAAACCCGCGGCCCGCGCCATGGCGATAAACAGCCGCGTGATCTCATTGCTGTCGCCGCGCTTGTTCCCCCAGATGTCTGCGGCCGTCTTTACCTTCTGCCCCTCCGCTTTGTTCTCCTGCTGCGTATGCTCCCGCGTGAAGTCCGTGTTCTCCACCGTCATTACCGCCGCATAGATCTTCTGGAGCTTCTGGTCCTCGTTATCTCCGGCGGATACGATCTGCGCTACCGCTGCCTTGATCCTCCCTGAAGGCTCCGCAAACCGGTCCAGATCCTTCGACCAGTACTTGCCCTCGGCCTTCCAGAAGGCTTCGCCTGTGTCATACGGCGAATAGTAGAAAATCAGCCGGTACGAGTAACTGTCGATTGGAGGCGTGTACGGCTCGTGCTGAAGCGGCGGCACGTTGTCTACCACCAGGTCGAACCCATCCAGCCCCTCCCGCACCTGAGTGCCCTTTGGCAGCCACTGGTAATAGATAAGGTGACTGACGGCATTCTCGTGACCCTGAGCGTCAGTGCTCATAATGGTTTCTCCGGTGTCGGTGGGCACGAAATGATAATGCGCCTCATGCACGTATAAGTCCTGCTGGATGATCCAGCTCGGCGACATCAGCCAGTTGGCTTCGTAATCAATTGTGTATTGGTACTCGATGATGCTGCCAACCCGCACATCCGGCAGCGAAAAGACCTTCTCCATGATCTTTTCTTCGCCGGCTTTCAGCAATTGCTTCCGGTACGGCTTTCCCGTGAACGGCACAACCGTGCCGTCGGGCTCAATGGTTCGCCCGCGCACGTTATTCACGTTCTGATCGTTGGCTGTCTCGCCTTCCGGCGCGGACTCGCCCTGCTCATACGGGATCTCGATCTCGCTGAACTCTTCCTTGCCCTTCTCGGTCAGTATCTTGACTTCGGCATAAACCTTATGAAAGTGCAGCTTGTCGTCGACCCGCTCCTCGTAATACAGATACACGGCCGGCGCGTTCGGCGCCGCCGGGTCCGAGGTCATCTTCAACTGCTCGGGTGTTGGCGGCGCCCATTCGGGGGAGGAAGCGAAAAGCGGCGCGCACGCCAGTAAACCCAGGCTCAGGGACAAGGCCAAGCGACGAACAGGGATCAAGTCAGCCTCTCAGACAATAGCGATTGGCACAGACACAGCCATGGCGATCCGGCAAGGATCGGATACCGCGGTGGCTAATTCGATGGCCCCTTTTTACTCCGCCGCGCCGCCGCGTGCAACTGAATTTATCTCTCTCCGGGCACGCACGGATAACCCGACGGTTACTCTGCTGTAGTCTCGATGAGCTATTTGGCTCCCCGCAGAACAACCTGCTCCTGATCCTGCGCCGCCGCACCCTGAAAGAAGCCCCGCAGCATCGGATAATCCTTCTGCGTGAAGATCGTATTACCCAGGGCCAGCAGGCGCACCGCCGTGTAACTTCCGCCGGCGTGGCTGTAGATGCTCTTGTACTCGCCGCCTTTCGCCATGGGAATTGCGGTTCCCTGGGGGAGGCTGTCCACACTGAGCCCGGGACCAAGCGTCACGGTCACTTTGTCCTGCTGCGCGTACGGATAGCGCATGTCGATAGGGTTTTGCCGGGTTTCAGCCGCAAAGGGCGGCTTCACATTTGTCTCAAAGAATTCCGCCGGCACGATCAGACGCTTGCCCGCAGTCGTGCCCATGGTCCCGCTCACATCCAGCCTCGCCAGCAGGTTCGAAGTCGAGTCCGTCAGCGCATCGAATCCGTCCATCTTCACGCGCACGCCGTCCGGAACGCGCTCCTGCATCGCCTTTTCGAAGTCCTTCTGCGCTTTTTCCGCGTCGTTGCTCAGCGCATCCTGCCGCCAGCGCAGTGCCTCCACGCCCTTCATGATCACCTGTACCTGTCCCTGCACCGAGCCATCCGCTCCCAGCGTCAGGTCTGCCTTTCGGAACGTTTCGTTATCCGTATAGCTCTGCGCAGACAGAGTGGCCTCCTCCGTCCCGCTGTCCGTCTGACGAATACCCAGCATCTGCGCATGAATCCATCCCAGCTTGCCAAACTCGCAGTAGCGGTCGCCCGGATCGAAGTAGAGATCCTTCCCGTCCAGATTCACAATCGCCACCTCGTCGCTGAGCTGGCCCCAGTTGAGATAGCCCACATTCAGGATACTTTGATTGCGGCGCGTGGTGATAACGTCATATGCTTTCAATCCCGCCGTCCTCGCCATGGCGATGAACAGGCGCGTTATCTGATTGCTGTCACCTCGCTTGTTTGCCCAGATATCGGCCGCTGTCTTCGTCTTCCCTCCTTCGACTTTGTTCTCCTGTTGCGTATGCGTACGCGTGAAGTCGGTATTGTCTACGGTCATGACGGCCGCATAAATCTTCTCCAGCTTCTGCTCATCGCTGTCGCCCGGAGAAACGACCTCGGCCACCGCTGCCTTGATCGCGTCTGAGGAAGCCGCGAACCGGTCCGCGTCCTTCGACCAGCTACCCCCCTCGATCTTCCAGAAGTCCGATTCGTTGCCGCCAGGCGAGTAATAAAGGGCAACGCGATAGGCAAAACTGTTCAGCGGAGGTGTGTCGTCTTCGGCCGGGATGGGTGGCACATTTTCCACGACTAAGTCGTAAGACGTCATGTCCCCGTTGCCGTCGCGCAGCATGGTGACTTTTGCGTTCTTCGGCAGGAACTTGTAATACAGCATTCGGCTTGCAGTATGTTCGTGTCCCTGTGCATCGCGAATATCGATATAGTTGATAATTGTGTCCGCGCGCGCATAATGGTAATGCGCCTTATGGACAAAAATTGGACGCTGAATGACCCAATCCGGCGGATCCATAGCGGATTGCGGATACGCCAGTTCCCACCGGTATTCCACAATCGAGCCAACCTGTACCTGTGGCATCGTGAAAGCCGTTTCCGTGACCTTCCAGCCGCTGGTTACCACCACGTCCTTCTTGAACGCCTTGCCCGTAAACGGCACCACCGCACCATCCGGCTCGATCGTCCGTCCCTCGATCCCTGTAATTTGCGCGTTGCCCGGAATGTAGTAGGGGTTCCACCTGTCCTGGAGGAGCATGATTGGAATGTCGCTGAATTCCTCTCGACCCTTCTCCGTCAGGATCTTGATTTCCGCAAAGACGCTGTCAAAATCCTGCTCGTCGTTAATACTCTCGTCGTAGTCCAGATACACCGCAGGCGCCCCCGGCGCATCCGGGTCGAACGTCATCTTGAGTTGTTGCGGTGTTGGCTGCGGCCAATCGGCTGCCAATACGGGAATGCGGACCAGCACCAACAAAGACAGGATCAGAAAGGAGCAACGAACCCAGCGAACCACGACAGAGCCTCTCAGCCAGTGAGTTCCCGCCGCAGACGGACCTCTGCTCCCTCAGAAGGTATCTGAGCAGCTTCCTGTGCGTTACGGCGGCGCACCCTTTTTAACCCGCGATGGCGCCGCCATGCAAGAAATTTATTCGGGGCCAGTCTCCCGCATGTTACCGCCGAATGAAATCAGCGCACTTAGACCGCAAACAGCGCAGGCCAGGTCGGCCGCGTTCCATTTGCGGGACGATCTTATCTCTGCTGCCCCAACGACGACCTACAAGGGTATATTCCCATGCTTCTTTGGCGGATTTCTGTCCCGCTTCCCGTCCAGCATCTCCAGCGCCGCACACAGTTTGCGCCGTGTCTCATGCGGCAGAATGACGGCATCCACATACCCGCGCTCGGCGGCAATATACGGATTC
>DAHUYD010000097.1 GCA_027315385.1 Acidobacterium sp. | reverse complement strand
CGACAATCGTGACCGCCTGCTGATTCGCCGCCACCGCCTCGGCAATGGCATTCGTCCCCACCGCAAAACGCGGAAATTCGAAGACCCCCGCCGGTCCGTTCCACACAATCGTCCGCGCCGTATCCACCGCCTCCAGAATCGACGCAATCGACTTTGGCCCAATATCCAGTCCCTGCCACTCGGGAGGGAAGTTCACCGTCGAGTCCCACACCTGCGTCTTCGCGTCGTTCGAGAAGCTGTCCGCCAAAATGTTGTCCACCGGTAGCAGCAGCTTCACGCCCTTCGCCTTCGCTTTGTCGAGCGCCTGCTTCGCCACCTCGATCTTGTCTTCCTCCATCAGCGACTTGCCCGTGGTCACGCCCTTTGCCCGCGCAAAGGTGTACGCCATGCCGCCCACAATCACCAGCGTGTCCACCTTGTCCAGCAGGTTGTTGATCACGTCGATCTTGCCCGAAATCTTCGATCCTCCGATGATCGCCACAAATGGCCGCGCCGGATTCTCCAGCGCCTTGCCCAGATACGTCAGTTCCTTCTCCATCAGCAGCCCCGCCGCCGACTGCTTCACAAAGTGCGTGATCCCCTCCGTCGACGCATGCGCCCGATGCGCGCTGCCGAAGGCGTCGTTCACATACACATCGCACAGCGCGGCGAGCTTCTTCGCAAACTCCGGATCGTTGGCCTCCTCCTCGGCATGGAAGCGCAGATTCTCGAGCAGCAGCACCTGCCCGGACTCCAGCTGCCGCGCCAATTCCTTCGCTGTGTCCCCCACGCAGTCCGGCGAAAATGCCACGTTCGCCTTCGACCCCATCGCGTGATCCAGCAGCGTGCGCAGCCGATCCACCACCGGCCGCAGCGAATACTTCATGTTCACTTTGCCCTTCGGCCGCCCCAGATGCGACGCCAGAATCAGCTTCGCCTTATGCCGCAGCGCGTACTCGATCGTCGGCAGCGTCTCTTTAATGCGCGTGTCGTCGGTGATTTCCGAGCCGTCTTCCGTCAGCGGCACGTTGAAGTCCACGCGCATAAAAACATGCTTGTGCGCCAGATCCAGATCGCATATCGACAGTTTCGACATAAGAATTTCAGCCCTTCTCCGGCGCGGCTCCAATCACCGCGTCCGCTTCAATCTCCACGTGCCAGGTCGGCTGCAGCAGCGCTGCCACCACCACCATCGTCGCCGCCGGCCGAATCGTTCCGAAGAACTCGCCGTGCGCCCGCCCCACCGCTTCCCAGTCCTCGGCGCGGGTCAGATAAATCCGCGTACGCACCACCTCTTCCAGGCGCGCCCCCGCCTGCTCCAGGACGCCGCGAATGATCTCCAGAATGTGCCGCGTCTGCGTCGCCGGATCGGCCAGGTCCGCGCCCACCGGCGCGGTACCCGACACGTGAACCGTCTGCCCCACGCGCACCGCGCGCGAGAACCCGATCACCGGCTCATACGGAGAACTGCCTGAAATATTCTTTCGCATAGGCATTGAATGCCCCACCCTTGTCGCGCCGCGGCGGGCGCGACAAGGGTGGGATTTCCGGAATGTGACCTACAGGCCCTTTTTCGCGACAAACAAAATCAAATCGCGCACTCGGTTTGAGTAGCCCCACTCGTTGTCGTACCAGCTGATCACCTTCGCCATGTTGCTGCCCACGACCTTCGTCAGCGGCGCGTCCACAATCGACGACCGGGCATCGCCCTTAAAGTCGCTCGACACCAGCTCGTTCGCGTCGACCCCGAGGATTCCCTTCAGCTCGCCCGCCGCGGCTTCCTTGAACGCCGCGTTGATCGCGTCCTTCGTTACCGGCTTTTCTGAAACGAAGGTCAGGTCCACCACCGACACGTTCGGTGTGGGCACGCGAATGGCAAAGCCGTCCAGCTTGCCTTCCACTTCCGGAATCACCAGCTTCAGCGCCTTCGCCGCGCCCGTCGACGTCGGAATCATCGACAGCCCCGCCGCTCGCGCCCGCCGCAGGTCCTTGTGCGGGAAGTCCAGTATCACCTGGTCGTTCGTGTAGCTGTGGATCGTCGTCATGATCCCCGACACGATCCCGAACTTCTCTACCAGCACCTTCACCACCGGCGCCAGGCAGTTCGTCGTGCACGAGGCATTCGACAGAATGTTGTGCTTCGCCGGATCGTACTTCTTCTCGTTCACGCCCAGCACAACCGTCAGGTCCTCGTTCGTCGCCGGAGCCGAAATGATCACCTTCTTCACCGGCCCGCGCAGGTGCGCCTTCGCCTTGGTCGCGTCGGTAAAATGCCCGGTCGATTCCACCACGATCTGCGCGCCCACCGAATCCCACGGCAGCAGCGCCGGATCCTTCTGCGCGAAAACCTTCAGCTTCTTCCCGTCGATCGAAATAAAATCCTCGCCGGCCACGATCTCGTTCTTCAGGTTGCCGAGGATGGAATCGTACTTCAGCAGGTGAGCGAGAGTTGCGGGACTGGTGAGGTCGTTGACGGCTACAAATTCGATGTCCGGATTTCCAAGCGACGCGCGCAGCACGTTCCGCCCGATGCGCCCAAACCCGTTGATTCCAACCTTGACGGCCATAGAAAAAGTGTCTCCTTGCGTAAATTCGTTCTTCAGCTTCTTACAACGGCATCTCTGTGTACTTTGCGTACTTCGCGGTGCGGCTCTGTGCGTGTCCAGCAGTCGAAAACGCCCGAGACCACCCAATTTCCGATGCTAGCACCACTGTCAACGGAAAAATATGTCGCCCGTCACAGTCGATCAGGATTATTCGCCGGTCCGGCCCTTCCCGGAACCTTTCCCAAACCGGCGTTCCCCCGTGCCCAACGGGATACCCGTTGCCCTCGCCTGTTTGCGACCCGCAGTCGAGTGTGTTACATCCTGGATATGCGCGAATGGATGCGCGAACGCATGAGACGACGTTCGAAGCGTGGACCCAATACCTCGGAGTCCACTGGAAAAATTGGCCAGGAGATTCCTCAAAACCAACTGGCTCCCCTTCAGCCCTCCTACCACGGAGGCCAGGCCTCCACCATGGCAGCGTCCGCTCCGGACCCGGAACCCCCCGCCCCGGAGGTGGAATCCACAGCCGTAGCGCCCGCGCCGCCGCCCCCAACGCCGCCGTCCCCCCAGCAGCCGGAAAAGCCTGCGCCCGCCGGCAAAGTTGTCATGGAAACCCAGCCCGAATCGCTGGCCACCCCGCCCCCGGAGCAAGTCCCCGGTACCGCCAAGGGCGCCCGCGGATACGTGGTGCTCACCATCGGCCTCCCCGGCTCCGGCAAAACCACCTGGTTCAAGCGCCGCGGCGTCACCCCGCTCTCCAGCGACCTCCTCCGCACCCTCCTCTTCGACGACATCGAGGAGCAGCGCTGGCAGGGTCTCGTCTTTTCCACCCTGCGCTCCCTCCTCCGCGCCCGCCTCATTGCCAAAATGCCCTGGAACTACGTCGATGCCACCAACCTCTCCGCCCACGAGCGTCGCCAGTGGATCAAGATGGCCAAAAGCTTTGGATACGAGGTCCAGGCGGTCTTCTTTGATGTTCCACTTGAAGTTTGCCTCGAGCGCAACAAGCGCCGCGAACGCACCGTCAGCGAAGACATCATGCGCAAAATGGCCGAGCGCCTCCGCGCCCCCGACTTCAAGGAAGGCTTCTCCAAGATCACCGTGGTCCGCGTCAAAGGCGCGCCCGCTTCGGGAGCAGGAGCCGCATCCGCAGGCGGTGAATAGCGCGTCAAAGCGGTTTGCCTGCCGGACCGCGTAAGGCTTCAGCCCCTGCGCTCATACGAGATCTGGGCCCCAGACTCTGCGCCTTGTATCAGGGCACGACTTCAGTCGTGCCGCACACGCCGCCCAAAACTGACCCCGGCTTCAGCCCCTGTGCCGAAGCGTCAGGCGAACCCTCCCGTGGCGCGGAAACCAAATTGCTGCTCACTGCCCAGGTTCATCCCACTGCGGCCGCCCCATACGGCTGCTGTCAGGATTCTTCGGACACGCGGAGCCCACCCCCTTACCTCGGTACCCCCCGCTCCGCCGATTTCCCTTGACCCCACTCACCCGCCCGCCTAGCCTGAAAACTAGGAAAGCTCTGTTCACGCGAACAGAGCTTTTTTCATTTCTGAAGTCCGCCGAGTCCATCCGGCCCTCCGCCCTCCTGGCTTCCGGCTGCGAAACCACGGAGCGCAAACAGACTGGATGTACTTGTTAGTTACCCATGGGGGATGTTGTCGAATCCGTCAACAGTTCTAAGCCCTGAGAAATCAACCTGTAGCCGGTGGCCGTCCCAGGAACTTTCTCAGCATCGGGACCAATAGCCGCAACTCGCGGTACTTATGTAAGTTGGGCAAGATAACTCAATCGTTATCCAGCTTCCGCCGACCCAGCCCGGTGGCAGCGTCGAGTCGAGCAGCGGATTCCGAGGATCATGCCGGATCAGTCCCCGTAGGAACGCCGGCCGAAAGCCATGCGGGGCAAAAGAACGCCCGCTGGCTGTCGACCCAGCGGGCGAGGAGGCGCATGCACTACTCATGTGTTTCGATGAGCATCGCTCCTCCGGGCGGCTTGGGCAATGCATCGTTGTGGGCAGGGACCACCCAAGAACAGGGCAGTCAAAAAAGAGAGCCCGCTGACTGGAAGCCAGCGGGCTGGGAAAAACGGAATACTGCTGCTTCCACCATCCATGAGTTCAGGGACGAAAGAAAGGCCACGGAAGTCGTATTACTTCAGCGAGTTACGAGTGGTTGGGTACGCCTGGTCCATTACTCCTGGGCGAGAATTGAGCACTTTCGGAACGCAACTGTCTCCCCCTTGCGCAGGCGGCACCCCGGTTGGCGTGAATCCCCAGGAAGTGGCAGCGAACCCCCAGGTGCAACAGCGCCTAAGGCTTATCCGGCTTCGGCGAGGCCGTAGCGGCGCTGCCAGGCCTCTTTCAAGCGAGCGCGGACCATGGCCTTCTCGGCTGCGGTTACTTCAGGGAGTTCTGGGAAGCGGGATGCTTCTTCCCTGGCCAGTTCGAGGAGTTTACGGTCGCGGACGAGGCTGGCAATGCGGAAGCCCGGGAGACCAGCCTGGCGGGTTCCAAAGAACTCACCGGGCCCGCGCAGGGCGAGGTCGAGTTCGGCGAGCTCGAATCCATCCTGGGTGCGCACCATGGCCGCGAGGCGCTCCTCGGCGTGCGGAGTTGGACGGCTGCCGGTAAGCAGGATGCAGTACGACTTCGCGGCGCCCCGGCCCACCCGTCCGCGGAGCTGATGGAGCTGGGCCAGGCCGAAGCGCTCGGCGTGCTCGATGACCATGACCGTGGCGTTGGGAACGTCGACGCCGACTTCGATCACTGTGGTCGCGATGAGAACGTCGATTTCGCCGCGCTGGAAGCGGCGCATCACGACTTCCTTGTCGTCGGCGGAGAGACGCCCGTGGAGGAGACCCACGCGCAGACCGGATAGCTCGCTGGCGCGCAGGCGCTCGTACATGTCGCTGGCGGACTTGAGCGGGAGTCTCGGTGAAGGCCTCTCGAAGAGAGCTTCGGTTTTAACTTTTTTTAAGGCGCGCTTCTTCGGAACAGATTCTTCTTCGGGAGCTTCCTCGGGCAGGGCGAAGTCCAGCTCGGGCTGATCGTCTTTTGGGCCTTCGATCACGGGATAGACGACGTAGGCCTGATGACCTTTTGCCACCTGCTGGCGGACGAACGTCCAGATCTCGCCGGAGCGCTCGTCGGCAACCTGTCGGGTGAGGATGGACGTGCGGCCGGGGGGCAGTTCGTCGAGCACGCTCAGGTCGAGATCGCCGTAGAGCGAGAGCGCCAGCGTACGCGGGATGGGCGTTGCGGTCATCACGAGGACATCGGGTTCGCGGCCATCCTTCTTCATAAGGCGAAAGCGCTGGAGCACGCCGAAGCGGTGCTGCTCATCGACCACGACGAGGCCCAGTTTGCCAAACTCAACCCTTTCCTCGATGAGGGCGTGAGTGCCGATGACCAGGTCCGTCTCGCCTTGAAAGATGCGGCGGCGGGCCGCGCGCTTCAAATCGTCGTCGAGCGAGCCGGTAAGCAGCGTGATGCGGTATTTCTTTGGCGACTTTTCAAGAACGCGGCGCGCGGAGAGGTAGTGCTGCGTCGCAAGGATCTCCGTCGGAGCCATGAGCGCGGCCTGGTAGCCGTTTTCGATGGCGATGAGCATCGCCTGGAGCGCGACGATGGTTTTTCCGGAGCCGACGTCGCCCTGGAGCAGGCGCCGCATCGGCGCGGGACGGCGCATGTCTCCGGCGATTTCCCCCAGGGCGCGCTTTTGCGCGGCGGTGGGGTGAAAGGGCAGGATGGAGCGGAGCGCGGCGCGCACCTGGTCGCTGGTTTCGAAGGAGACGCCGGCCTTCTCCTGGAATCTGCGCCGCTTAATTTCCAGGCCGAGCTCCAGGTAGAAAAGTTCCTCGAAAATGAGGCGCCGATGGGCCGGGGTGGCCGCGGACTGCAGCTGGGTCATTGATGTCCCCGCCGGCGGGAAGTGGATGGTGCGGAGCGCTTCCTCGCGGGAGCAAAGGTCGAGACGCGCGCGGAGAGATGCGGGGAGGGTTTCGGAGATGCTGCCCTGGAGTTCGGCGAGGACGTTCCAGACAATGCGGCGAATCCAGCGGGAGGCAAGACGCGAGCCGGAGAGGGATTCGTAGACGGGGGTGATGCGGCCGACCTCGAGGAGCTGATCGAGCGCGTCATCGGAGCCTTCCGGAAGGACCTCAATCTGCGGCTGGATCATTTTCAGACCGCGGCCGGAACGCGACGCCTCCACTTTGCCGTAAAGGGCGAGCATCTGGCCGGTGTGGAACTTGCCTTCGAGCCAGCTTCCGTGAAACCAGAGGCACTTCATCGAAGTGGTGCCCTGACCGACCGTCATTTCGAACAGGGGCATGCTCCGTGTCCGGAGAAGGGCCGCGCCGCGGACTTCGGCGATGACGCTGGCGGTTTCTCCAGGCTGGAGTTCGGCGAGCGAGCGCGGGTTCAGGCGGTCTTCGTAGCGAAAGGGCAGATGGAGCAGGAGATCTTCCACAGTGAGGATGGACTTCTCCGCCAGGGTTTTGGCGATGGCGGGGCCGATGCCCTTAACGAACTGGACCGGAGTTTCGAGGGTGAGCACTGGCAATAGCGTATAGGGGTTCGCGATCGGGGTTGAGAGAAAACGCACCGCCGGATAAGCGGATGGGGAGAGGAAATCCCACTCGACACACGCTTATTGCGGCAAGCCTCTGAGGTAGTGATCGAAGAACTGCGCGCCGAGCGTATAGGCCGTCACCCAGTCGCGGTGCAGCAGGAAGTCATGAATCTCGTCGGGAAAGACGTGCTCCTCGAAGGGCACGCCCTGTGCCTTGAGCGCGGCGGCGAGACGGACGGTGTTAGAGAACTGCACATTGCGGTCGTCGTCGCCCTGGATCAGGAGCACCGGGGATTTCCAGGTTTTAACGTCCGCCAGCGGCGATGACCGCCACGCGATGCGGGCCGCGTTTGGGTGAGCGAGGGGATTCCACGGTCCCCAGTTCTGTAGCTCGAGGTTCCAGTCGTGCACGCCGTGCAGATCGACACCGGCGGAGAACAGGTTGGAGGCGCGCGCAAGAGCAAGCGCGGTGAGGTAGCCGCCATAGCTGCCGCCCCACACGCCAATGTGATCGGGCTCGACGTCGGCGCGGCCGCGCAGGTAGACGCCGGCCCCGGTAACGTCGTTGAACTCGCTGGCTCCGTCTGCGCCGTAGTGGAGTGCCTCCCGGAAATCGAGCCCATAGCCGATGCCGCTCCGGTAGTTCACCGACAGCACGATGTAGCCGAGACTGACGAGGTATTGATTCATGGCGTAGTCGTTGGAGTAGTACCCCATGTAATGCCAGCCCAGGAGCATCTGGCGGCGCGATCCACCATGGAAGAACACGATGGCGGGGAGCTTCTCTCCGGGGCGCTCGGATGCTGGTTGAAAAAGCTGGCCGTGGATGCGCAGGCCGTCCGCGGCGGAGAAAATGACCTGCTGCGGGGCGACGAGCCTGTTGGCGGGGAAATCGGCGGGGATCATCTGCGGAGCCATGTCGCGGAGCGTGCCACTCCGCGCTACGATGGCGGGACGCAGGGGCAGGCGGGCATCGGAACGGAGGACGGCGAGTGTGCCGTTGGGGGAGAGCACCGGGATCACCTCAAGGCCGTCGCCGTGGGTGAGCTGGCGCGGCGAACCGCCACTGACGGAGACCTGCCAGAGGTGCCGGCGGTCGATGTCGTTCTGGTTCGACGAGAAGATGAGCGTGCGGCGGTCGTGGCTCAGGGCGGCGTAATCGACCTCAAAGTCGCCGGGAGTGAGTTCGCTGGCCGAGCCTCCGCTCGTGGAGATGGAATAGAGATGGAGCCAGCCGCTCCCTTCCCACGGGAAGACGATGTGGTTATCGGCTGTCCAGTACAGAGGGTGGCCGGATTCACCGCTCCGGAAGACGCTGCCGGGTCCGGAGTGGGCAATCCATATCCGGCGGCCCTGGCCTGTGGCGGCGTCGGCGATGCGGATGGACCAGGGCGGTCCGGCACGATGCGGCCTAAAGTCGATGCCGGGCGTATGCGACGGCAGGCGGATAAACGCGACGGAGCGGCTGTCGGGGGACCATACGGGCTCGCGGTCGATGCATGTGGATGGATCGAGATAGCCGAGCGTGTGGGTAGCAAAGTTGAACAGACCAATGAAGCCGTGATCGCCGCGTCCGCTGGACCACGCGAGGTATTGGCTGTTGGGCGACCAGATGAGCGATCCTGGAATGCCGCGGCCGTAGAAGAGTTGCGCGGGCTGTGCGGAGGGATCCCGGAGATCGAGGGTCCAGATCTGATTGTCATTGATGTAAGCCATCATGCTGCCGTCGGGCGAGATGGCAGGATTGCGGCCGGCAGCGAGCTTGCGCGTGTTGGCGCCGTCCGCATCAACCATCCAGATGTCCTGCCGCACGCCCGGGGTCAGAAGATCCGGATTGGGCGACGGCCGCTCGGGGAACTCGAAATCGCCTCCGCGAACGTAAACGATGTGCTTTGCGTCGGGAGTCCAGGAGATCTCGCCAATCTCGATGCCGTCGTCGGCTGTGTCGTTTGTGACGCGACGCAGCTTGTAGCCCCTGCCGGTCGGATCGGCCACCCAGATATCGCGGCGGCCCTGATTGTCATAGACCCAGAGGAAGGCGCCACCCTTGGGGGCGGCGTGTAGTTGCGAAGGAAAGGGTGCGCTCATCACCTGCTGCAGCGTGAATGCCTGGCCGGCCGCCGGCCTCATGAGGGCTGCACATAAGGAAAGGACGAAAACACACACAGCGACGCGGCGGATCATGGGCTGTTCCTCTGGATTGGCGGTTGGCCCATTATCCCGATGAAGCGGGCGGCGTGGCAACTATACTCAGAGCGATGAGCGCATCGGGAAGTTCGGAAAAGAGCGGCGAGCGGCAGCTTGGCTTTACGTTCGAGCAGCCGGCGACGCGGCGCGTGTGGAAGATCGGCGACCTGGTGTGCGAGATGCGCCTCCATGTGGAGCGCGCGTACGGCGATTTGTGGGTCGAGGGGGAGATCTCTAACCTGCGTGGAGCGCCATCGGGCCATGTGTACTTCACTCTGAAGGACGGCGAGGCGCAGCTGCCGGTGGTGCTGTTCCGGCGGCAAACATCGCTGCTGCGATTCAAGCCCGCGGACGGTTTGCACGTACTCGTGCGGGGCAAGGTTTCTGTCTACGAGCCACGCGGGCAGTTGCAGCTGGTGGCGGAGTTTCTGGAGCCCGTCGGCGCCGGCTCGCTGCAGATTGCCTTCGAGCAACTGAAGGCGCGGCTGGAGGCGCGGGGTCTGTTTGCGCCGGATCGAAAGAAGCCGCTGCCTGCCTTCCCGCGCTGTGTTGGGATTGTGACGTCGCCGGCCGGCGCGGTGATTCAGGATTTTCTGAACATTGTCCGGCGGCGCCATGCGGGGCTGGATGTGCAGTTGTATCCCGCGGTCGTGCAGGGCGATGCCGCGGCAGCGGAAGTAGCGGCCGGAATCGCATTCTTCAATCGCGCGCGCGATGTGGACGTGGTGGTGATCGCGCGGGGCGGAGGGTCGCTGGAGGATCTGGCTCCGTTCAACTCGGAACTGCTGGCAGACGCCATTGCGGAGTCGGAGCTGCCGGTGATTTCCGCAGTGGGGCACGAGACGGATTTCACCATTGCTGATTTCGTGGCGGACCTGCGTGCGCCCACTCCTTCGGCGGCGGCGGAACTGGTGACGGCGGCGCTGCACAATGTGGCGGAGCGCGTCCGGAGTCTGGATCAACGGACGGTCAGGGCACTCCGGTATCGGCTGATGCAGGCGCGCAACGTGATGGCGCAGGTGCGGGTGGAGTCGATGCTGATGCGCGAACGGGATCAGTTGCGGCGGCGGCAGCAGCGCGTAGACGATGCCGGGCTGCGGATGGAGGCGCAGTGGCGCACGCGGCATCGCGGCCTGACGGGGCGATTGCAGGAGCTGTCCGCACGGCTGCAGCGGCAGGATGTGGCATGGCGCGTACGCACGGCGAAAGAGCGGTTGGGCGCGCTGGAGACGCGGTTGACGCGCGCGGAGAGGGAGCGCCTGCGCGGATGGCGTGAACGTGAGGCTGCGCTGGGCCGCGAACTGGGGGCTTTATCGCCGCTTGCGGTGCTGCAGCGGGGCTATACCCTGGTGTACGACGAGCGAGGCGCGCTGATAAAACAGGTGGAGGACGTCCGCGAAGGACAGAAGATCACCACGCGCCTGAAGAGCGGGCGGCTGCACAGCCGCGTCAGTTCGATTGAAAGAGAACCTGAAAGAGATTCCGGGGAACGATGAGAAAGTTGTTTGGGACAGATGGAATTCGGGCGGTGGCGGGAGATGCCCCGCTGGATGCAAAGACGATCTATGCAGTAGGCCTGGCGCTCGCGCATCAGGTAAACGGGGCTCATGCGCATCCTCGCGTGCTGTTGGGCATGGACACGCGCGAGTCGAGCGCCTGGATTGCGGCGGCGCTGGCGGCTGGTTTGCGCGCGGGCGGAGCGGCGGTCGAGAACGCGGGCGTGGTCACCACCCCGGCGGTCGCATTTTTGGCGAAGAGGCACGGATTCTCGGCGGGCGTGGTGATTTCGGCGTCGCACAATCCCTGGCGGGACAACGGCATCAAGGTTTTCGGCAGCGACGGTTACAAATTGCCCGACGAGACCGAGCTGCGGATCGAGGAGGAGATTTTTCGCCGTCTGGAAAACCTGGAGGTGCCGGAGATTGGTGCGGCGCCGCCGGCGGACGCGCAGCCTCGGCGGGAATATGAGGACTTTTTGCGTGGCGCGGTGCCCAGGCTGCGGCTCGATGGCCTGAAGGTGGTCCTGGATTGCGCGAACGGCGCCGCTTCCGCGATTGCGCCGGAGCTGTTCGCGCGTCTGGGCGGGACCATATACCTGACTCACGCGAAACCGGATGGGCGCAATATCAACGCGCGGTGCGGGGCGCTGCATCCGGAAATGGTGGCGGCGGAAGTGAAAACCCTCGGCGCCGACCTTGGCGTGACGTTCGATGGCGATGCCGATCGGGCCCTGTTCGCCGACGCGCATGGCAAGGTGGTGAACGGCGACGCGGTGATGCTGCTGGCGGCGCGGGATCTGAAGGCTCGGCGGCTGCTACGCAACGATGTGGTGGTGGCGACGACCATGTCGAATATGGGGCTGGAAGCGGCCCT
>DAHUYD010000091.1 GCA_027315385.1 Acidobacterium sp. | reverse complement strand
GAACGAAACGCGATCTTCGGGTTGTGCTTCGACAACACCTTCGTGATCGCCGCCGTCAGGGTCGTCTTCCCGTGATCGATGTGCCCGATCGTCCCCACGTTCACGTGCGGCTTCGACCGGTCAAACTTTTCCTTCGCCATGCTTCTACCCTCGCTTCATATTCCCGGCTGCTGTTCAGTCGCAGCGGATGTTACAAAACTCGCTTACTTTCCCTGGTTCCGCCCAATGATCTCTTCCGAAATCATCCGCGGAGCCTCTTCGTATCGCGCAAACTGCATCGTGTAGGAGGCGCGCCCCTGCGTCGACGAGCGGATATCGTTCACGTATCCGAACATCTCCTTCAGCGGAACCATTGCCTTGATCACCTGCGAGCCGCCCACGTGCTCCATACCTTCGATCCGGCCGCGCCGCGAGTTGATGTCGCCGATGATCGTGCCCATGTGCTCCTCCGGGACCGTCACCTCGACCGCCATCACCGGCTCCAACAGCACCGGAGACCCCTTGCGCGCCGCCTCCTTGAAGGCCAGCGACCCGGCGATCTTGAAGGCCATTTCGTTGGAGTCGACCTCGTGGTAGCTGCCGTCGTACAACGTCGCCTTGAAGTCCACCATTTCGTAGCCGGCCAGAATGCCGCCCTGCGCCGCTTCGCGAATGCCCTGCTCGATCGGCTTGATGTACTCTCTGGGCACCACCCCGCCCTTAATCTCGTTGATGAATTCAACGCCTTTGCCGGGCTCGTTTGGCTCCAGCCTGATCTTCGCGTGTCCGTAGTTGCCCGAGCCGCCCGTTTGCCGGATGTACTTGCCCTCGGCTTCCGCTGCCCTGCGCACTGTCTCGCGGAACGCCACGCGGGGTTCGCCCACATTGGCATCCACTTTGTGCTCGCGCTTCATGCGGTCCACCAGAATCTCGAGGTGCAGCTCGCCCATCCCGCTGATGATCGTCTGCCCCGACTCCTCGTCTGTCCGCACCTTGAAGGTGGGATCCTCCTCGGCCAGCCGCGACAAGGCGATGCCCATCTTCTCCTGGTCGCTTTTGGTCTTCGGTTCAACAGCCACCGAGATCACGGGCTCAGGAAAGTCAATCGCGCTCAGCGCAATGGCGTGATGCGGATCGCACAGAGTGTCGCCTGTCTTGATTTCCTTGAGGCCCACGCACGCACAGATATCGCCCGCGTAGATCTCCGTGATCTCTTCGCGCTTGTTCGCGTGCATCTTCACCAGGCGGCCGACGCGTTCCGTGCGTCCGGAGCGCGGATTCAGGACGGTATCGCCGGTCTTCAGCGACCCCGAATATATCCGGATGAATCCAAGCTTGCCGTACTGGTCATTGATAAGCTTGAACGCCAGCGCGGAAAAGGGTGCGTCGTCACTCGCTTCACGGCTGAGCGCCACATCGTGATGACGGGGGTCGATGCCCTCGATGGGAGGAACATCCAGCGGGCTCGGCAGAAAGTCCACTACCGCATCCAGGAGTGTCTGCACGCCCTTGTTCTTGAAGGCCGAGCCGCACAGCACCGGGAAAACTTTCATCTCGATGGTCGCCCGCCGCAGCGCCGCCTTGAGCTCGTCCGCGGTCGGCGTCTCGCCCTCGAGGAATTTGTGCAGCATCTCGTCGTCGTTCTCGGCAACAGTCTCGATCAGCTGCATCCGGAAAGCTTCCGCTTTCTTTCTCAGATCCGCCGGAATGTCTTCCACCGAGTACTCGGCGCCCATGGTTTCGTCGTGCCACAGGATGGCCTTCATCTCAATGAGGTCGACGACGCCCTTGAAGTTTGCCTCCGCGCCAATCGGAATCTGGGTCGCGACAGGCCGAGCGCCGAGGCGCTTGCGGATGGTTTCGATCACGTGCTCGAAGTCCGCACCCGCCTTATCCATTTTGTTCACGAAGCAGATGCGCGGCACTTTGTACTTATCGCCCTGCCGCCATACTGTTTCGGTCTGGGGCTGCACGCCGCTGACGGAATCGAACAGCGCCACGGCGCCGTCCAGCACGCGCAGTGACCGCTCCACCTCGGCCGTGAAGTCCACGTGGCCAGGCGTGTCGATAATGTTGATCCGGATGTTCTTCCAGGTGCAGGTGGTGGCCGCGGAGGTAATGGTGATACCGCGCTCCTGCTCCTGCTCCATATAGTCCATCGTCGCGGTGCCTTCGTGCACTTCGCCGATACGATGTGTAATCCCCGTGTAATAGAGGATGCGTTCGGTCGTCGTCGTCTTCCCGGCGTCGATATGCGCCATGATTCCGATGTTCCGGCAACGATTTAACGGCACCTGTCGCGGCACAATACTCTCTCTTTGCTTCTTGCGGACCTCTTGCAGCCCGCGGTTAAACCTGTGCTCCGAGCGCTGCGCCCCGAGCTCCGCCTGTTACCACCGATAGTGGGCGAACGCCTTGTTGGCCTCGGCCATGCGATGGACGTCTTCCTTCTTCTTCATGGCCGCGCCGCGACCGTTCGCCGCATCCAGCAACTCGTTGGTCAGCTTGTCGATCATTCCCTTTTCGCCGCGCGCCCGTCCGTAGCTCACCAGCCAACGGATCGCCAGCGACGTGCGCCGGTCGGTATTCACTTCCACGGGAACCTGATAGTTCGCACCGCCCACGCGCCGAGTCTTCACTTCCAGCAGCGGTTTGCAGTTCTCCACGGCCTTTTTGAAGAGGGTCAGAGCATCGGTTCCGCCGCCCCTCTGCTCCAGGTTCTTCATGGAGGTGTAGAAGATCCCCTGGACGGTCGACTTCTTTCCCTCGTACATCATCGAGTTGATGAACTTCGTCACCAGCGTCGAGTTGTAGACGGGGTCCGCCGCCACTTCCCGCTTCGCGATATGTCCTTTTCTCGGCATGCTTCCTGATCCTTCAGTTTCGATCCGTTTCAGATCCTTCGCGCATCGCGCTCAGGATGACGGCCCACGGCTCAGACGCCGCGGAACGCGCCGTCACTTCTTCGCCGCTCCGCCTTTGGCGCGCTTGGCCCCGTACTTCGACCGGCTCTGGTTGCGGCCGGCCACACCCACCGAATCCAGGGTGCCGCGCACGACGTGGTACCGCACTCCGGGCAGATCTTTCACGCGCCCACCGCGAATCAGCACAATGGAGTGCTCCTGCAGGTTGTGCCCGATCCCGGGAATATAGGTGGTGACCTCGATGCCGTTTGTGAGGCGCACGCGAGCCACCTTGCGGAGCGCCGAGTTCGGCTTCTTGGGGGTCTGCGTGTACACGCGGGTGCAGACTCCGCGCCGCTGCGGCGATCCCTGCAGGGCCGGCGACGCAGTCTTGTACCGTGGCGCCGTCCGTCCTTTTCTCACCAACTGATTAAATGTCGGCAATTCCTGACTCCCTCTCCAAAACCGCTCACACTCACACGCGCCAGCAAATCAGCGTGCGCGATCGAGGATGCTGTCCCCGGTACGCACGAAGCCGCGATTTGCTTCGCGTCCGCTTACTTCTTCCCTGCTCAGACAAGAACCTGCGACGGTGACCGAGCGTGCCTGAACCTCCGCGTTGCAGCGGAGCTCACGGAACAGCCGATTCCGTTTCGAAGTTCCGGCCCGCATAGTCCGCCAAGGTGGCGGATGTCGCAGGCCCAATGCGATCCGTTACTGCAATCCTGCCGCAAGCTGCCAAATTCCGCCGGATTCCCGGCGCGCGGCCCCGCTGCCGTCTTTCCCTCAGCCACAAGGAGGAAAAGATTTAAGGCAGCTTTTTGAGGATAGCAACTGTTACTCCTGGAGTCAAACTTCCGAAACTCAATCGGACAACGAGCCGGGGGAAGGCAAGGCCTGCGCCGTTTTGCCGATCCTCATCCAGCCTCTCCAGGCGGGGTAACGTGACTCAATTTGTCGCAGACCGTGCTTGTCCTGGCGACGGCCAGCAGTAAGTTGTTGACTGCACAGATCTTGTGTCTGTTGACGGCTTCGACAACAGTGCCAGGGTCCGGTGAATGCCGGTGATCGGCGATCAGAGACCGGTGGACGCGAGTGCTCCCGAAAAGGAAAAGCTCTGCCGCGAGGACAGAGCTTTCCTGTTTCTTCAGACTAGGCGGATGGGGGAGGGAGAGCAAGAAGAATCGGAGGCGGGGACGGTACGGAGGTAACGGGTGGG
>DAHUYD010000058.1 GCA_027315385.1 Acidobacterium sp. | reverse complement strand
GCCACCTGGCGCCGCCTCACGTTTTACGCCATCGCTATGGCCCAGCAGGGAAGCGGCGTTCATTTGAGTGTGCGCTCTCAGGGCTTGGGCCATGGCCCTGCTCCAATCACCGGCAACGGCTCGGACCTCGGCATCTTTGCCAAGATGGCCATGCCCCTTGGAAAGGGCATTTCCGTGGGCATTTTGTTCTCCCACGAGAAGTCGCACTTCGACGCCCGCTCCGACGCTGTCCCTTCCAGCACCATTCGCTACGATTCCGTGTGGCGCCCTTCGGGCGGCCTCGGCCTCGCCTGGCAACCGAACAAGCGCCTCCTCTTCGGCGCGCGCGAGATGGTGAATAACGACATGGAGTACCGCACCGATCCCGCTGGCGCCACACACGGCGAAATCCGCAGCACAGAGTTCCGCCTCGGTTCCGCCACAGCTCCCTGGAGCGGAGCCTGGCTCGATCTCGGCGGCACCAGCCTCATCCGCAGCAATGCCCCCATGGCCTCCCACGGCCACTTCTACCAGCCCAACCTCGGATTCGAGCAGAGTCTCCTCAACAGGAAAACTATTCTGCGCTTCGGACTGGATGAGTCCTCTCCCACAGCCGGCCTGTCGCTCAAATACAAGCGTCTGAAGCTCGATACCGCTTATGTCCGGAATATGGGCCGAAGCCGTGTCGGCAACCTCTTCGGGACCACCAGCAACAGCCTCCTTGCGACCCTGACCTTCAACTACGCCGCCTCGCACACCAAATAGTGCGGCTTCTGCAACCGCCCCATCGCTGTCCCCCGCGGCGTTGTAACGCCCGGTGCGGGCCGCTAGGATGGAACTCGAAACAGTTGCGCTCCTCCAACTCCAGATCGCATTCTCCGGGAGAATTATGGTCGCCATTCAGGTCGAATATCAGGGAGATCTCCACTGCAGGGCGCTGCACGGTCCCTGCCGCGCCGAACTCAACACCGACGCCCCCACCGACAATCAGGGACGCGGCGAAAGCTTCTCTCCTACCGACCTCGTCGCCACCGCGCTGGGCACTTGCATGCTGACCGTGATGGGCATCCTCGCGCGCACCCTGAACCTCGATATTGCCGGAGCCACGGCAACGGTCGAGAAGGAAATGACCAGCACAGCGCCCCGGCGCATCCAGAGCCTGACCGTCAAGATCCACGTTCCCCACGCGCTCAGCCCTGAGGATCGGCAAAAGCTCCAGCGCGCCGCCCACACCTGCCCCGTGCACAAGAGCCTTCACCCGGACATCCACACGCCCATTGAATTCACCTGGGGCTGAGCGGCCTCCGGCGCCGCTCCTTCTCAGCGTGAGAGCGCTACCTCAGCGCAAATCCACCTCCACCACCTGAATCGAATACGCCGGCATCTCATGCCGCCACGTATTTGCCACACCGTGCAGCGGCTTCTCCACCGGTACGATGTTCCGCGGCTCCTCAATACTGTTCGTCGCCTGGGTGCTCTTCGCGCTCAGCGTAATCAGCTCTCCGGTCCCCGTCAGAGAAGCGCCATCGAACTTCACTTCCAGCGGCTGCGCATCCGACGACGCATTCACAAGCTTCAGATAGAGCCGCTTGTCCGTCGCATTTCCCGTAATCGAATAGAAGAACCGCGCCCCGGCCCCCTCCACGCTCGACGCCGGCACTTCATTCCCGATGTGGTTCGAGAACATCGCCTGCGCGTAATAACTGGGCGAGCCGTAGCTGTGCAGCGCGTCGTAACCAATCAGATCCGGAGCCCACTGCATCGCGCCCGGATTCACATTCGTGAGCAACGGAGCGTATGACGCCATGATCACGATGTCGCTGTTGCGCTCAAGCCCCGTCATCCATGCCGCATCACCCAGCGCCGCGTCGAAATTCGGCGTCGGCGTGCCTTCCCGCGTCGCCCACTCGCCCACAAAAATCTTCGGCCCGCTGCGATCCGTCTTGTCGTAGTGCGTCGCGTCGTCGAAGAACTTCGCCGCTCGCACGTAAAAGTGGTCGTCGATCACGTCTGGGCGCGCGCTCGTCACCGGCGCCGTGGCAATCAGCTGCAGATCGGGATACTTTGCCTTGATCCCCTTGAAAAACTGGCCGAACCGGTCGTTGTAGCTGCCGGAATGATCGAACTCATCCTCGTTTCCCACCTCAACATACTTCAGCTGGAATGGCGCCGGATGACCGTCCTCCGCGCGCACCGCGCCCCACTTCGTATCCGTCCCGCCGGTCACATATTCGATCTCGTCCAGCGCGCTCTGCACGTACGGCTCCAGATTCGGTCCCGGCGTGACATGCTCTCCATTGAGTGAGTATCCGGCATACACGGCCAGCACCGGCTGCATGTGCAGGTCCTCGCACCAGTCCAGAAACTCCAGAAGCCCAAAGTGGTCCGACGACCAGTAACCCCAGGGGCTCTCGTGTCCCGGACGGTCCACCCGCGGACCGATCGTCTTTTGCCAGTTGAATCGCTCCTTGATCGAGTTCCCCTCGAGATAATTCCCGCCCGGAAGCCGCAAAAATGCAGGGTGCATTGCCCCGAGCATCTTCATCAGGTCCACACGGTTCCCGTTCGCGCGGTTATCGTACGTCGGCGGAAACAACGATGCCTCGCTGAGCCACACAGTTCCCGCGTGCGCCACCGTCACGTGCAGCGTGTTCGCCGATGAAGCCTCAATCTGCCCTGTCCGGAGCGTGAAACTCAATTTCTGCCACGCTGTCGTCAGCCCGCTCACCGTCGCTGTTGCCAGTCTCGTCCCGGTTTGGTTGCTCACCAGGCTTATCCGCAGCGCGCTCATCGCCGGCGAGTCCGCCTTCGCCCACAGCGAGCCCTGATAGGTGGTCTGGGGCCGCACCGCCATACCCCAATAGCCGGTGTTGAGCACGCCCGCCCTGTCGCCCGCATCGGCCCTCGTCACCGTCAGCTTCAGACTGTGGGTGATCGCCGCGCTCGGGCCGGTCGTCGTGTCCACATCCATGCTCGCGGAGGAGTTGCCGTTCTGCACCAGATACCAGTCCCGCACCCCGCTCCAGTCCGCGTGGAAGCTCTCATTGCTCACCAGCTCGGCATACAGGCCGCCCTCATAGGCGTGGTTGATCTCCTCGGTCATCAGCCCGTACAGCGTGGGGCTAACACTGTGAACCGGCTGATCTGCGTGAATCGTCAGCACGGTGTGCGTGCCTTGAGCCTGAGCGCCTGCTGCAGCCGCAAAAGCCAGCAGTGCCGCCACGGCGCCGGTAAACCTTTTCACGTTCATTGAGCACCTTCCGCCTCCCATCATCGGGCAATCCCCCGCGAAAGGCAAAATCCGGGACTCTCCCGCCCGCCTCGCGCCGGCATACCGCCTCCCAATGCGGCTGACTTCATTTCCGCGCCCACAAGCCTCAAAATTTCATACCGGTACAGCCCTAATTCGGGCCGCTCCCGGTCTTGTGACGCATTTTGGGGTGAGCCTTGAAGAAGATTTCCTGCTCCGTCGAAAGCTGCTTCGCATCCTTGTATGCGCTCTCCGCGGAGTCCACCGCCGTGTCTACTTCAAAGTCGCTGTTCGACCCGTTCGGCAGGGCGTGCAGCACCGGCGGCCATTCGGCGCTTGCCTTCACCACCTCTTTCAGCGCCTTGCGAATATCCGCGTGATTGGAATCGTACGTGTCCATGTTGTCCTGCATCTCGTCGCACAGGCTCGTGAACTCCTGCAGCTTATCGCCGATCTGCGTCATGCGGTGAGCCGCGTCGGTGTTCGCCGTCAGCCGCTTCAGCGAATCGATCCGCTCCTGCACAAACTTCAGAAATAGCTTGATCCTTACGTTCGGATAGATATTGTTGTCACGAATCTGCTGGACCTCATCCGGGCTCAGCGCACCCTGCTGGTCCTGCGCCCGCAGCCGCGGAATGAACCCGGCCGCCAGCAGCGGAATCAGAAAACAGGCTATCCTGCGTGGCATCGGCATCTCCTCCCGATTACCAACATCTTGGATGCCGCGACCCTCCCGATGCAAGCCCGCCGCCCCCCGCCGGCCGCCCCGGAACCAAATTTCGCTGTGCTATATTGAGGAAGGCTTTTACGTGAAGTGTGGCTGTTTTCCGCCCGCTTCGCGCGCTGCTCTCCCGCCTTTCCTTCGTGGACGCGTAGCTCAATTGGCAGAGCATTCGACTCTTAATCGACAGGTTGAAGGTTCGATTCCTTCCGCGTCCACCATCTAACCCAGGTTTCGACCTTCCCCGCCGGCATCCCCATGCGACGGTGATATCTCATCGGGAGGACCGCCGGACGCGGGTTCGCGCCGCTTTCTTCGCTGCGCCTTTCCGCGCCGCCGGACCCTTGGTCCGGACCGCCTTCTGCGCCGCCGCGCTACGGCTCCTGGAAGTCCGCTTGCTCGCTGCCTTTTTCGCCTGTCGCGAGAGCGCCCCGCGTGACACCGTGGATTTTGGCTCCCGGCGCAGCGCCGTTTCCCGAGCCTGCGACCGGCGCGGCGATCCCTTTTTCGCAGCCGCTTTTCCTGACGATCCGCTCTGTCCTTTTTCGTAGTCGCGCTCCGCCTTGCGGCGTGTGGACGCCGCCCCGCCCTTCGGCGGCTGCAGCGGAACTCCCGCGCGGCGCGCTTTGCTCAACCCGATAGCGATCGCCTGCTGCGGCGATCGTGCCCCATGCTTGCCTTCCCGCACATGATCGATTTCCTCGCGAACGAATTCCCCCGCCGCGGTCGACGGTGACTTGCCCTCGCGAAGGTCTTCTTTCGCCCGCTGCTTTGTCGCTTTCTCCGGCATCGCACGCTCCTTTACGGAGTGGGATGGGACCGTCGCCTCAGGGGTTCGCTCTAAAATTCCGCGCGCCCCTCCTGAGATCCTCCCTGTCCGATCAGGAAACTGACGCCTGAGTCGATTGCTGCGGTTGGTGCTTTCCCTCTCCCAGCGGCAGCTCCACCACAATCTCCGCTCCGCGCCCATCGCTTCGGTTCCGCGCTGAAGCCCGTCCCCCGTGCGCCATCGCAACCGCGCTCACGAACGCCAGGCCCAGTCCGTGCCCCTGCGACCCGCTGCCTTTCACAAAGCGATGAAACACTCGCGTCGGCTCCGGTGAGCCATCCCCCGCGTTCTCCAGCAATTCGGCGGAAAACCCAGGTCCGTTGTCTTCCACCCGAATCGCAGCGAAATTTCCCTCTTCGCCGATCGCCAAACGGACCTCCGCGCCCGCCCCCGCGTAGTGCAGTTCGTTTTCCATCAGATTCGACAACATCCGAGTGCACAGCGGCACATCCATCTGCACCACAACCGGCCGGTCCGCGCTGATCGCAAATATCTGATGATTGTCCGCGAACGCTGGACCATATAACTCCGCCACGCGCCCAGCCAGCTCGCTCAGGTCCACCGTTTGCGGCCGCAGCCGCAGCGCGCCTCCGTCCGCCTCAGCCACATCCAGCGATGTGGTGATCACGTCCGACAGCCGGTCCAGTTGCTCAAGCGCCCCCGCAACCAGTTCCGCGCTCTGGCTGCGATCGTCGAGCGAGAGCGCGATCTCCAGCCGGCCCCGCACTGACGTGATTGGGCTCTTCAGATCGTGCGCCATCGAATCCGTCAGCGTGCGCAGCTGATTCACCGTCGAGGATATCCGGTCCAGCATGTTGTTGAAGGTGCGCGCCAGCCGCGCCACTTCGTCGCGCTGGTCCTTCACCGGTACCCGCGTACTCAAATCGTCCGAGCGGATGCTGGCTGCTGTCCCCGTGATAGCGTCCACGCGCCGCAGCATCCGCCGCAGCCCCATCAGCGTCACCAGAAAACCCAGCACCACCATCACCAGCCAGCCCAGCGCGAAGCGCACCAGCAGCCGCCGCATCAGCGCCGCTGCCTCGGCATCCAGCAGACCCAGGTAAATGTGCCCTTCCCCTGGCTTCATGCTGACCGCCACCACCCGGAATGGCGCCCTCCACCCCGGCACCCGCACAGAAACTGGCGTCCCTTGTGCCGGCCGTATTCTCCGCAGAGCTTCCAGAAACTTCGCGCTCTCCTCCGGGCCTACCCACACCGGCGGCTGCCCGCTGCCGTTCGTCTCGGCAAAGAAGACCGTGTTCCCCTCTATCGGATGCCCGCTGCCGTCGTAGGAAACCTCCTGCGACGCCTGCTCCGCCACCTCTTCCACGATGCGGTCGTACAAACCGTCCCGAGGCGTTGTCAGCGCCACCTGCTTCAGGGTCTCGCTCTCCCCCATCAGCCAGGAATCGCTCCGCTCCTGCACCGCCCGCGCCACCACGATGTACATCGCCAGAAATACAACAGCGCACCCCGCCGCAAACACCAGCGTGCTCCGCAGCGCCAGCCGCCAGGCCGAAGTGCGGTAAAAACTTCTTCTAATCCTTGAGAACATATCCGACCCCGCGGATCGTTCGGATGAGCGGCTGCTGCGTGTCGCGGTCCACTTTATTGCGCAGCCGGTGAATGTGTACGTCTACGATATTCGTCGAGGTGTCGATCCGCATCTTCCAGACGTGGTCCAGCACCATGGCCCGCGTCACCACCCGCCCTGCGTTGCGGCACAGGTACTCCAGCAGCGCAAATTCCTGCTGCGTCAGCTGGATCTCCGCCCCTCCCCGCTTCGCTTCCCGGCGAATCAGATCGATCTCCAGGTCGCCCACCCGCAGCCGCGTCGCCTCCGACTGGCTCGGCGTGCTCCGCCGCAGCAGCGCCCGAACCCGAGCCAGCAGCTCAGCCACCGCGAACGGCTTCGTCATATAGTCGTCCCCGCCTCGCTCCAGCCCCGAAACGCGTTCGTCTACCGATCGACGCGCCGACAGGATCAGCACCGGCGCCGTGACCCCCTGGGCTCGCAGCCTCTGGATCAGCTCCAGCCCATCCATGTCCGGCAACGCCAAGTCGACGATCAGCGCGTCATGAACCCCTTCCAGTGCCAGCTTCTCCCCCTCGCGTCCCAGCGCCGACGCGTCTACCCCAAAGCCTGATTCCGCCAGGGCCCTCGTCAGAAATTCCCGGATAGTCTTGTCATCCTCAACGACCAAAAGTCGCATCCCGTTCTTCCTCTTTGCTCGCTCGCCGTCATCCGGCCGTTGTGCTGCGCCTCGTCCCCCGTTTGCCAGCCTTCGCCATCTCCCGCGCTTCTGCCTGTTGCTGTGTTCCAGACTACTCCGGCCCTGGCTTCGCGGTTCTTCAGCCGGGTACGCGCCGTGCACCAACGTCGCCGTCGTGTGTCGTTGGACGGGAACTTGCCGGAAATGGTGAGATGAGTACGTGGAGGACTACGCCTATTACTACCGTGCGCACCGCGGTTACTTTCTTGCCGTTCCTGCTCGCTGGCTCTCTCATCGCGTTCGCCCAGACACCCGATGCGCCTCAGTGCCGTCTCACTCATCTGCCCGTTTGCGTCCGCCAGGTTGCCCAGGATGAAATCGGCATTGTCGCCAGTCCTCTTCATGCCGAAACAAGCGACCTCCTCTGGATTCTCCCCTTCGGCGCCGCCACCGGTCTCGCGGTGCACTACGACTCGCAGGCCATCCAGGACCTCGGGGTTCACCCCAATCGCGAAAACAATTTCGAGAACCTTTCCACCTGGGGCGGCCTTTACCTGCCCTTTGGCGCTTCCGCAGCCGCCTATTTCGCCAGCACAAGCCGCCATAACGGCTATCTCACAGAAACCGCCGTCCTCTCCGCTGAGGCCATGGCCGACGCCGGCATTCTCAACGAGGGCCTCAAATACGCCCTCGATCGCGAAGGCCCGCAACTCGACAATGCCCGCGGCGGACTCTGGCCGGACGGCCCGAAGGGCTGGCCCAACAGCCCCTCCATGCCGTCAGAACACGCCATGAACATCTGGGCGTTTGCCCATGTTGTCACCGGCCAGTACAACGGCATCGCCACCAAAGCGATCCTCTATAGTCTCGCTGGCGCCGTCTCTGTGTCGCGGGTCGTCGCCCGCCAGCATTTTCCGTCCGACGTCGTGGTAGGCAGTACCCTCGGCTGGCTCGTCGGCGGATACGTCCTCCACCACCGCTCCCTCGAGCACGGCAGTCTCGTCGATCTCTCCGAGGTGCGGACTCCCCTCGGTCACGGCCTTCAGCTGCGGCTGAACCTTTCCCGCCTCCGCTAAACCCTCAGGTCGAGGCGGCCTCGCGTATCCGCCTGCCCTGAATTTCGATATACACGTTCACCAGGCTCAGCGCCGCTGGCGTCACCCCGGGAATCCGGCTCGCCTGCCCCAGCGTCGCCGGCCGTACCCGCGTCAGCTTCTCCTGCATCTCCCGCGACAGCCCGCTCACCCCCGCGTAGTCGAACCACTGCGGAATCCCGCGCTCCTCGGCCTTCTTCAGCTTGTCGATCGCCTTCTTCTGCTGATCCAGGTACCCGGCATACTTGATTTCCGTCTCCACCGTCTTCAGTTCATTCCGCAGATGCGCCGGCAGATGCTCATGCGCGGTCGCCGGCTCCGCCAGCCACGGCGCGAAAACCGGCTCCCGCAGTTCCTGCCGCAGCGCCGGCCACAGTGTCTCCAACGTCACTTCCGGCCGCCGCAGCACCTGCGCCCATGTCTGTCCTGCCGGCCAATCCCCGGTTGCCGCTTTGCCGCCTGCCAGGAGCCTCTGCAGCTGCGCCGCCCGCGCCTGCTTCGCCTCGTACTCCGCCCATGCTTCCGCGCCAATCAGCCCCAGTTGCCGCCCGTGTGGCGTCAGTCTCCGGTCCGCATTGTCGATCCGCAGGTGCAGCCGGAATTCCGCCCGCGACGTGAACATCCGGTACGGCTCGTTCGTTCCCTTCGAAATCAAATCGTCGATCAGGATCCCCGTATACGCCTCCGTGCGGTCAAGAGTGAATGCCCGGTCCAGCGTAGACGGCCCGTCGCCCTTCACCGCAAGCGCCGCATTAATCCCCGCCATGATTCCCTGGCACGCCGCCTCTTCGTAGCCCGACGTTCCATTGATCTGCCCCGCCAGGTACAGCCCCTCGAACTTCTTCACCCGCAGCGACCGGTCCAGCTCCGTCGGATCGATAGCGTCGTATTCAATCGCGTACCCCGGCCGCAGCATCTCCGCGTTCTCCAGGCCGGGAATCGACCGCACGATCTGCCACTGCACCTCCATCGGCAGCGACGTCGACATCCCGTTCACGTACACCTCGTGCGTGTTCAGTCCCTCCGGCTCCAGAAAGAACTGGTGCTGCTCCTTGTCCGGAAATTTCACCACTTTATCTTCGATCGACGGGCAATAGCGCGGCCCGATCGCCTGAATCTGCCCCGTATACATCGGCGAACGATGTACGTTCTCGCGAATAATGCGCAGTGTCTCCGGCGTGGTGAACGCAATGTGGCACGAAACCTGCCGCTGCGGAATCGTCTTCGTCCGGAAGCTGAACGGCGTCGGATCCGCATCCCCCGGCTGTTCCGCGAACCGGCTCCAGTCGATCGTCCGGCCGTCCAGCCGCGGCGGCGTGCCCGTCTTCAGCCGGCAGCCGCGCAGCCCCAGCCGCTTCAGTGCCTCGCCCAGCAGCACCGACGGCGGCTCCCCGCTCCGTCCCGCCGGATAATGCTCCTCCCCGCAGTGGATCAGCCCGTTCAGGAACGTCCCTGTCGTGATGACAGTGGCCCCCGCCAAAATCGTCCGCCCATCCCGCAGCTTCACGCCCAGGACTCTCGTCGGATCCTTCTGATCCCCGATCGCCGCCCCCCCATCGCTCGCCGTCGTGCTCAGCACGACGTCCACCACCTCCGCCTGCTTGATAAACAGATTCGCCTGCGACTCCAGCACCTCGCGCATCTTCACGCGGTACTGCTGCTTATCGCACTGCGCCCGCGGCGACCACACGGCCGGGCCCCGCGATGTATTCAGAAGCCGGAACTGGATGCCGACCGCGTCGGCCACTTCCCCCATCACGCCGCCCAGCGCGTCCACTTCCCGCACCAGGTGGCCCTTCGCGATCCCGCCAATCGCCGGATTACAGCTCATCTGCGCGATCAGATCCAGATTCAGCGTGAACAGAGCCGTGCGCAGCCCCATGCGAGCCGCCGCCATCGCCGCCTCGCAGCCGGCATGGCCCGCTCCCACCACCACCACATCGTATTGTTCGGTAAACGGCATTCCGGGGACTTCTTTATTCTACCGGCGCGCTGCCCCGCGGCCGGCCGCGCCTGCGCCCAGTGAAAACGCGGCAGCCTTAGCTGCCGCGTTTTGAACATCCGTTACCGATCGGTCCAAACCTGGGCGCGAAGCGCGTCAGCCTGGACGGCGAGTCCTCAGAACATCACGTGCAGAGACATCTCGATCAGCCGCTGGCTCCCGATCGAATGAGTTACCACTCCCAGTGGATTGCTGGTCGTGGTCGCTGGCACGGTGTAAAGCTCGTAGGCGCAATTCGGCGAGGAGCCGGAGCAGGCCGCCGAGCCGTTCGGCGTTGTCACACCTTCCGGACCCGGCTGGACCTGGTGTCCATATCCATACTCCCCCTGGAGCGCATATTGGCCGTTGCTCTGCTGCACCCAGCTGATCTCGTCGAAGTTTGGGTTCAGCACGATATTGTTCGTCGGCACATCGAAACTCGGCGTGTTAGTTATATTGAAGACCTCGAACTGGTACCGTACGTCGTATCGTTCGCCGGCATGAATTTCCTTTTGCAGGGTAATGTCCGCGCGCTTCTGGAACGACTGCCGGAAGATATTGCGCTGTCCCGGTACGAAAGTCGTCTCGAACACGTCGCATAACGGTCCACCCCCGGGCCCCGCGTTCCCTCCATCGGTGGTTGTATCGCAGGCCGGCACGCCGTTCTGTCCAGGCGCGATCAGCGGAACATAGAAATCCTGCGCCTTCAGCGCTGGAGCGTAAACAGGCGTCACTCCGCCCCCGGCATTGGGCTGCGCGTAGGTATACGCCCCCGAATGGCCTGTCTTCACCGACTTCGGCGAGATACCCGGCTTGATGGGAAGAATCGGATTCATCAGCTCGATGTTTCCGCCGAAGTACTCGCTGCCCACCGAACCCGAATAATCGTAAATGCTGTACGGTTGACCGCTGGTCAGCACCGTGATTCCCTCCAGCGACCAGTGGTCCGTCACCTTCGACAGCCAGTTGTGCTCGTTCTTGATGGCATTCGGCAGATCGAGCACGTAATTGAAGTTCAGCATGTGCGTCTGGTCGAAGTCCGCACTGGCATAGGAGGATCGCAGATTGTTTGGATTGTCGCCTGTGAAGAACAGCCCGATATCGCTCTGCTCATCCAGCGTGTGCGACCATGTATAGGACATCCCTAGTTGGATCCCGTGTGACATGCGCTTGGTCAGGTGTACCTGCAGCGCGTCATAGGAGGAGATTCCCCTGGTCTCGAAGCTGGCGGAGTTGGGATCGTACCCAACGTACGGCACGCGCAGATCCACGTTGCCGCCGCTAAACGTGTCGTATGGCTCCGTGGCCATCGCATACGGCGTTCCGCCTGCCGGGCTATTGTCGCTTAATACCTCGACTCCATAAGAACCTGTCTGCCCGTTGATCGGATGCGACGGCGTGGCAATGCCCGGCTCGTTGAATGGAATCGGTATTACTTCGTGCTTGCCGCGGTTCCCCACGTATCCGATGTCGATCGACGTGTCGCTGCGCGGCTGCCACTGGATGTCCATCATCCAGTTTTCCGTGTACGGCAGTACGTTGTTAACGTTGTAATTCCCAATCACCAGCGGCCCATCCGGCGCACCGTCGTTGCAGTTAAAGCCGATGATATTGTTGCCATTGTAGATATTGGCGGCCGTGCACGCCGATTCGATCGAGTCCACCGTCGGCATCAACGACGCCAGATTCGCAGGCGTTGTCGGTGAGACAAACGTCGGAAATGGATCGTCCAGGTTTCCCGTTGCGCTCGTATAGGCCGCGAACGGCGCTTCCTGGGTCACGCCAAACGGTCCGCTGATTCCTGAGCCGGCTGGCGGTGAAAGATACTGGAAATACTCCCCGCGATCGTAGTAAATGCCCGCGCCCGCGCGCCAAACCACTGTCCCGTTGAACTGCTTCGGAGCCCACGCCACGCCAATGCGCGGCGCCAGGCCCCACTGCCGGTCCTTCAGCGTCGAATTGCTCACCCCCGGTGTTCCGAACTGCTTGTTGTTGCCCGCCACGATGAAGCCTGTGTTCAGCACGGCGCTGTCCGTCGCCTTAAACAGGGATGGATCGAAACTGAACAGATCCCCGTTCTTCTCCCAGAACGGTCCGTTGTAGTCGTAGCGCAGCCCCGCTGTGATGCTCACGTTGGGCAGCACCTGCCACTTATCCATGGCAAATATGCCGGCTTCGTTCGACCTGTAGTAGCGATTCGATCGCCCCTGCAGGATCGTCGAATTGCCGAGATAACCGTTCAGGAAATCCGGAAAGTTCTTTGTCGACAACTGCGCATGGTTCAGAGCATCATTTCTGATGTTGAGCTGGCTATATGCGTAATCTAAGCCGACACTGATCGTGTGCTTGCCAAAGGAAAAGATCGCGGTCGTTGACGGCGCCAGCCGGTTCTGGAAGTATCCCTGATCAACGAAGCCATTGGAGTTCGACGGACCGAGGTTCGCCGTGTCGTATGGTGAATAGTTGTCGATCCCGAAGTAACCAGCCGAGATCCCGGGCATGTAATTTTGCGGTACAGTGATGCCCACATCGGAGGCTGCAAGCGCGCTGGAAAAGCTGCTGTATACTTTCTGCCGCGAGAACCCGACCACCTGCACCCAGTTAACGCGAGGCCCGAGATTGATCGAATTGCTCAGAGATCCGACCTGCGCTCCCGTATCTTCGCTCTCGGGGAACCCGACCGTATTGGAGGAGGCGAACGGGCTGACTGTCGGCGTGTGCTGGTACATGTACTTCGCCGAGAGATGATCGTTGTCGCTCGCGTTGTAATCCAGTGACCCCGTAGCCCAGTCTCCCTTGAAGACCGAAGTGCTTTGCAGGTTCACATCGGGAAGACCGCTTTCGACCTGAGACTTCGCGTTGGCATCCGCCGAAGGAATCAGGTAACTGCCGTCAGGCAGCTTCGCGTTGAGGAGCGCCACCGCCGCCGCGTCCATCTGCGTCGTCGAGGGGCACCTGGATCCATATCCCCCAATATCGGTCGTCGCTGTGTTGTAGCTGCTGCACGCGGCTTCCAGCCCCGCCGGGCTGCGGTCATTGGTCAACCCGAACGGAACCTGGAACTGCGACAGCGCGCCGGTCTGGTCGGAATCGTGAAGGTGCTGGTACCCCAAAAAGAAAAAGAGCTTGTTCTTCCTGATCGGGCCCCCCACCGTCCCGCCCGCTTTCCACATGTGCAGTTGCGGATTCTCCTCGGACGCGGGAAGCTCCTGGAGCGCCACGTCCTGCTTGTAGAAGAACGGGTCGGCATTCATGATGTTATTGCCGAGGATTCCGTACAACTGGCCGTGGAACGCATTCGTTCCGGTGCTGGTGCTCACCGTCACGTGCGCGCCGCTGGTCTGTCCCTGCTGTGCGTCGTACATCGACGTGGTCACATTCAGTTCCTGCATGAACTCCGGCGGAGGCGAGGCCAGACCGTTGCCATTCGACCCGTATACCGACACATTGTCCTGCGTCTGTCCACCTGTCGTGTTTCCTTCGCCGATGTTGAATTGAAACCGCTGCGATGTATCCTGGCTGGAGGTCTGCCCATTGAACAGGTTGCCCACATCCACGCCGTTCACCGTGATGGTATTGTCGGTGGCGCGCTGCCCGTTCGCCCAGATCGGTTGATTGCCCAGACCGGCATCTGTGCCGACTCCGTTCAGCAGTTGCGAACTCACGCCCGGCGCCAGAACCGCCAGCTGCGTAAAGCTCCCCGTTGCCAGCGGCGTTTCCGCAATCTGCGATTTGTCCAGCGTGTAGCCGTTTGTCGTGTCGGTTGCATTCAGCAGCGGGTTCGCCGTAACCGTCACCGACTGGGTTACTTGTCCCGGCTTCAGCGCGATGTGCGGGATGGTGCTCGCCAGACCTTCCCTCACCGTGATCGCCTGAAAATCGAGAGTCTCGAAGTTCGCCGCCGTGATGGTGACATGGTAGGTGCCGATGGGCAGGTTCAGGATCTCCCAGTATCCATTCTTCTGGGATTTGGCCGACCGCGTCAGCCCCGTCTGTTCGCTCACTGCCCTCACCGACGCCCCAGGAACCGCGGCGCCCGAAATGTCGGTAACAGTTCCGTTTATGCTGCCAAGCGTTTGCTGAGCGCCGGCAAATGGCGCCGTCAACACCAGAACCGCCAGCAAACTCAACGCGAAAAGCTGAGAGAATCGCAGGATTGTTTTCATTTCTCCGGGCCTCGAAATGTAACGTTGTTCTTTCCAGACAACGACTCGCGGGTCTCTTGCTGCCCCATTCGGTAAAAGTGCCTGTAACGCACTTTCAGAGTGACATTTGGAAATGAATGCGCCGTTAATTACAGCACGAATCCTGTCAGAAACGGATCGCGATTTTTCGCCTGCCGGTGGAAAACCCGGTGCGAAATCAGGCTTTCTCCCTTCTTCAGAAGAACAGCCGGATTCCCGCCTGAATTTGCCGTTCCCGGCTCAGCATCCTGCTGTTGGCGTTCGTCGTTCCCCCAAACGCCGCCGTCGCGTCGAATTCCGGATCCGTTACCCGCGTCCCGTTCACCAGTTGCACCGTGCTCCCCGGCTTCATTCC
>DAHUYD010000050.1 GCA_027315385.1 Acidobacterium sp. | reverse complement strand
GTCGGGAGTGTAGGTCTCCGCATACGAGCCGCTATAGACCGCGTTTGCGCCTCCACTCATCGGACCTGAAGGCGAAGCGGAAAACGAAGGCGAGGAGAAGAGCGGGACGCCATTGTTGGATTGAGAGACCCACTGCACCTGAGTTTCCACATCAAGCGAATTCGCTGCGGTGCCTGTGGCCTTACTGGTGACGCCCCCGCCTGCATTCGCTGTGACCGGCGAGTTTGCGTTGTTGTTGATGGATGCTGCCAAACCGGACGCAACGGTGTCTCCAGTATCGTCTTCGCCATACCCGTAATCACCCACATCCGTTCCGCACAAGCTCACGTCTATCGTCCCCGAATCATCGACGGGACAGTTTACGCTCTCCTGAAACCTGGGGGACAGAAACCTGGGGACAGACGGAACGTTCCCCCAGCCAGCCCCACTGTGGCTCAACAGGCGCGTGCTTCAGCGGGATGAAGCGCCATCAACATACTCTCCCAGGCGGCGCGCTCAGGGCACAGCCCATAGGCCACGCCGAGAGAGAGCGTTGCCCCCGCCGCTGTACCCTGTATCAGAACCCCGATTGAGACTGAATGGCTACGGATTTTGCCCAGCGCGTGAAAGAGCAGGCCGACATCGTGAAGATCGTCGGCGAATACGTGCGGCTGCGCAAGGCCGGAGCGCAGAACTACAGCGGATTGTGCCCCTTCCACAAGGAGAAAACGCCGTCGTTCAGCGTGCATGCCGGCCGCCAGTTTTACCACTGCTTCGGCTGCGGGCAGTCGGGCGATGTCTTCTCCTTTGTGCAGAAGATCGAGAACGTGCCGTTTCCGGAGGCGGTGCGAGTCGTCGCGCAGAAGTGCGGGATTCCCCTGCCGAAGCGGGAGTTCGCCTCGCCCGAGGAAGCCGCCGAGCATCGCCAGCGCGGCAAGCTGCTGGAGCTGCATGAGGCGGCGACGGCGTGGTTCGAGGAGCAGCTGCGCTCGCCGGAAGGCGCCACGGCGCGCGAGTATCTGACGGGGCGCGGGCTGACGGCGGAGGGGATTGCGAAGTTCCGGATTGGGTACGCACCGGAGTCGTTCCACGCGCTGCGCGAGCGGCTGCAAAGCACAGCCGACGTAGAGACGCTGCGGGCGACGGGACTGTTTTCGTGGAAGGAGCAGGAGGACGGCAGCCCCGGGGCGATCTACGCGCGGTTCCGCAAGCGCGTCATGTTTCCCATCGCGAATGAGGCAGGCCGCGTGATCGCTTTCACGGCGCGCACGCTGGAGACCGGCGAGAAGGCGGGGCCGAAGTACATCAACTCGCCGGAGACGGCGCTGTATTCGAAGGGGCAGGTGCTGTTCAACCTGGACAAGGCGCGGCAGGCGATTCGCGCGGACGGCGGCGCGGTGCTGGTGGAAGGGCAGATGGACTGCATCTCGGTGTTTCTGGCGGGGATTCCGAATGTGATCGCGACCAGCGGGACGGCGTTTACCGAGGCGCAGGTGCGCCTGCTGAAGCGGTATGCGACGCGGGTGATTGTGAATTTCGATCCGGACACGGCGGGGGCGAACGCCGCGGAGAAGTCGATTGCGCTGCTGACGGAAGAGGGATTCGAGGTGCGGGTGCTGACGCTGGAGGGGGGCCTGGATCCGGACCGCTATGTGCGGGAGCGAGGCGCGCGCGGCTATGCGGAGGCGCTGCGGGGGGCGCCGGCGTTCCAGGATTACCTGGTGGAGCGGGCGCGGCAGTTGTTTCCGGGGCGGGACCCGAAATCGAAGACCGGGGCGCTGAATTATCTGCTGCCGCACATCCGGCGGATTCCCAGCCGGATTGCGCGGGACGCGTTTGCCAACGACGCGGCGCAGGCGCTGGGGATCGACTCGGCACTGGTGCGGGCGGAGCTGAAGGACGCGGCGGCGCGGCGGAGGGATTCGATGGCGCCGCGAGAGCAGGCGCTGACGCGGGCGGAGCAGATTCTGCTGCAGGCGTTCTCCGGGCCGCGATCGAGCGAAGCGTATCTGGTGGCGGAAGGCGCGTGGCACGAGCATGATCGCGAATTCGCGGCGATGCGCGACGATGTGCGGGCGATGGTGGATCGGCTGCGGGAGCGGCCGGACGGAGGCGACCCGCTGCTGGCGATTGAAGACGCGGAGCAACGGAAGCTGCTGGCGGAGCTGTTTCTGTCGATCCATGACGCGGAGCCCGGAGCCGACGACGTGGAGGAGGCGGTGGTGGCGATTCGGCGCAGCGCGCTCGAGCAACAGCAGCGGAGGCTGCGGGCGGAAATCGACCAGGCGGAACGGGCCGGGAAGATGGACGAAGCACTGCGGCTGACGCGCGAGATCCAGGATGTGATGCGGCGGGTGAGGGAGCTGGACTAGAACCTGTAATTAACTTTCCCGCGGGCGGCGCTGGGAGCCAATTTTTCTCAGTTCGAGGAACGAGGAGCGACGAATATCGGGAATCTTCGAGCGACGAGCGACGAAGAAATGGGATTGGCCCCAGCCCTTCGGGTTGCGGCGCAAATCGGTCCATACATCGTTGTCATCCTCGACGGTGGAGCCGCCACAGCCTTCGGATTCCGCCTCGTCTGGACCGAATTTCGTCCGCAGCGCTGTCCACGCGAAAGTTAATAACAGGCTCTGAATCCGCCCAGGCGCGGATAACTCCTCCGTGCACGAAGATTGCACTTCGGTTGCATAGCGAACCCAGGCGCGCTGTGGGATAGTCGGCTATATCCGTTCGAAGTTATCCGGGATGAGGGTTATGGGTTCCACTTACACCATTCCTCCGTCGATCGAGCAGCAGCAAAAGGCCAGTCGCGATTCCGGCGCCAGCGTGCCCAGAACAGCGCTCTCTCTGCTGGGCTGCGCCGCGTTTTTCTGGCTCGCACATCGCAACCAGCTCCACGCGCTGCATCCCCTGCCGACTCTGGCCGGCCGATTTCATCAGATACAAGTCTCGCTGATGGAACTCGGCGCGGCCGTGGCCTGCGGCATTGCGTTCATCGTGAGCCAGCTGAGGCCGGCGGAGGATACCGCCGCAGCCAGCCCCCGCCGTGGAATCTCGCGGAACACGAGGACTGTGCTGTGGTATGGCTCCATTCTGCTGATTGCAACCTGCATGTTCGCCGCCAACGCGGCTATCTTTCTCTCGCGAGCGGCCGCTTCGATTCTGGGACTGGCCATGGTTGCCGGATTGATCCTTTTGCTGTTCACGAGCGTATTCGCCAACCTGTTATCCCAGAGAACGCGCATCGGCGCAGCGCAGAGCCACTCGACAGGGCGCAAGCCTCTGGTCGTTTCCAACGCGCTGCTGTTCCTGTTCGTCGTGATGGCCGCGGTGGCGATGGCGTTTGGATCGGGTAGCATTGCCCAGCGATATTTCCCCGACCATCGAGCGGCGATTGTGCACGTGGCGTCGCTGGCAGCGGCGGTTGTGGGCCTGTTCGCTTATCTGGTTCTCGCGCGCAAGCCGGGCACGGAGCCGGGGCCGTCGACCCTGCAGGACGCCGAGGGCCACGATACGCGGGAAGGCTTTCGGCGCAGGCTGGTGCAGGCCGCGGGCCTCTGCGTCTACATCCTGATACTGATTGGAATCCTGCATTTCCCCGCGGCTCGCGAGTTTCGCGGGCTGATTTACGCGGGGCAGTTCGCCGTTGTTCTTGTGTATCTGCGGGGCATTAACTATCTCCGGCGGAGGATTCTCCTTCTCGCCAGGAACGGCAAGTATGAAAGCGCGCGCCGCCTGAACCGTTTCGTCTCGCTGCTGCCGTTGGGGGGCGAATCGATCGAGGGCTTCATCCTGTTCGAGCAGGGGCGTTATCGCGACGCGCAGAAGTATCTGCGGCCGCTGGCTTTCGATGCGACGGGCAATCCACGCCTGGCCAGCATGGAAATGTACTGCTACGCGCTCGCGCTGGTGAACGACGGCCGTGCGGCGGACGCCGAGCCGCTGCTGGATGCCGCGGTGAAGGCGCTGCCGGAGAAGGACGCGCTGAAAGTTGCGCTGGCCGGCTGCCTGCTGACCGAAGAGAAAGATCCGGAACGGGCGCGAGGGCTGCTGGAGCAGGCGATGGCCGGCCCAGGCCAGGGCCGGCTTACCGCCGCCGACAAGGCGCACAGGATCGGGCGCTACGCATGGGCTCTGGCTGCGTGCGGGCGGCGATCGGAAGCGCAGCAGCAGATCGATGCGGCGCTGGCCGCGGGACAAAGCCTGAGCCCGGGCGACCTGGCCGGAGTGTACTACTTTGCCGGCGAGGCCTGGCGCGCCCTGCGGGAGACGCGCAAGGCACGAGACGCATTCGGCAAGGCTCTGGACCTTCGCCCCGACGGCCCAGCCGCAACCGGCGTGCAGAAGGCGCTGGCGAAGCTGAACGCCGATCCGATGTGAAGCGGCGCAGACCGGCGCGCTTGTGCCTGAGTTAATAGCAAGCCCTAGACAGAGGTGGTGCGGAGTTCGGCTGCGTCCGACGCTTCGCCGGCGTCCAGCTGCTTCTTTCCCTGGAGCAGCTCGATGACGTGACGATACAAAACGTCGCGGATCTCGTGACGTCCGATGGCGCGGGTGACGTAGCGTACCTGAATATCGACACCGCCTGGCGAAGGGCGCATGGTGACGACGGGCGCGGCGCTGAGACGGGCAAGGCCGGCGGTGTGCTTGCCGCGATTCCATTCCTGCTCGGCGAGGCGGGCGTTTTCAGCGGTTTCCTCGCGGGCGGCCGTTTCGATCTCCTTAACAACGGCGAAAAGGTCCACGGAGGAGGGCAGGCTGACAGCGATCTCATCCCACATCCACTGGCCTTCTCCGGAGAAGTTGAAGTATTGGCCGCGCACCGCGAAGCTGTTGACGAAGGAAACGCGGCGGCCGGTGGGTTCGCCTTTGTCGGCAAGGCCGGTGGTTTCAAGCAGGGTGGTGGAGATCAGGCCCACGTCGACGACTTCGCCGCTGATGCCGTTGATTTCGACGAGATCGCCCACATGGATGCCGTTTCGACCGATGAGCATGAACCAGCCGATGAAGGCGAGCAGGTAATCCTGCAGCGAGATGGTGAGTGCGGCGGTGGAGAGGCCGATGATGGTTGCCGTTTGATGGGGCGGACCAAAGAGGGCCAGCACGATGAGAAAGAGTCCGAGGACCTGGACGCTGACCTCGAGGATGGTGCGCAGCGTGTGCATCTGGCGATGATCGCGGGAGTAACGGAGGGTGAAGCGGCGGACGAGCAAGTCGCCGAGAACCATGACGATGAGGATGAAGAGGACGACTTCGAGGGATTGCAGGACGAGATGGGCGAGAACGCGGTGCTGGAGGAGCACCTGATTGGCCCATTTCGAGTAGACGAGGGCGAGCTGCTGGTCGGTCTGGATGCGGTCGTCGTCGATGGAGAGGATCTCGCGCTGGGCGCTGCGATC
>DAHUYD010000047.1 GCA_027315385.1 Acidobacterium sp. | reverse complement strand
CATGTCGCTGCGCCGGTTCTCGACCATTGCGCTGACGCTCCTGTTCGTCGGGGGGATTTGTCTCGGTGGCGCCGAAGCGCAGACTGCGCCGGTGGTGACCGCCAGTTTCGCTCAGGGACTGAACCATCCGAGCGGCTGGGGAGCGATCGAACAGACCGCGATCGACAGCTCCGGAGACTGGCTGGTGCTCGACTACGCGAATGGCGCACTCTACGAGTTCCCGGCAGGCGGCGGGGCGGTTGTTACGTTGGTGCCGGTGGGCGGCGTCGGCAGCTACACCAATCCCGGTGTTGTCATTGATCCAGGTAACAATCTGTACCTCGAGGCGAACTACAACAACTGCCTGATGGAGTTCCCATACGACGCCGCTACGCATGGCTGGGGTGGGCTCAGCAGCGTCACCAGCGCCAATCCAACAACCGGGATCTGTCCCAACACCACCGAAGGAACCAGCCCAAATATATTTGCTCACTACAACATTTCGGGAACCGGCTATCCTGGCTATTTCCAGCCGTGGGGTGTCGCTGTCGGTAACAACGACAACATGATCATCGCGGCCCGGAACAACGGGAACTTTATTTTCAGCCTGGCGGTGACCGGCGCGTGGAGCAGCCCGGCCGTGGGGACGCTGACGATGCTGGTGGGCAATGGCAAGACGGGACTGCAACAACAAGCGAGCTCCGTGGCTCAGGACAAGTTCGGCAATGTCTATTTTGTCGAGGCTTCGGGGGGGCTTCCGGGCGTGTATATGATTCCGGCCGGCGAGAGCGGCCTTGCGTCGGACGCGGATCCATCCATTGTCCGCGTAGATCCTAATCTGCCCAGTGTAACCGGGGTGATCACAGACGCGAACGGCAACCTGTACGTCAGCGACTCCCAAAAGGGCGTCTATATGATTCCTAACCCGTCGGGCACTCCGGAGACCAGCTCCGCGGTTATGCTGACACCGGTTCCGGCAACCGGCCAGGTCAGCATCGACTGGATGCGCCATATCCTGTACATTCCGACCAACCAGACGCAGTCGAACGGCCAGGCGGACGTGGCGAAGGTCGTCTTCAACGCCGCGGAGTTCGGAGCAGTGACTCTGGGCGGCACGCCGGCGCAGCAAAGTGTGCTGTTCGGTTTCAGCGGCAGCGTAACACCGGCATCCTTCCAGATTGCGGAGGCCGGCACGGCGACTCCCGACTTCGCCGTTGCCACCGGCGGAACGTGCGCGGCTGGAACGGCGTATGCGGCGCAAGGCAGCTGCACCGTGAATGTAGCGTTTACTCCTCGCTCCGCGGGCAGCATCTCGGCCAAACTCCTGATGGTGGATGGTTCCGGTAACGTGCTGGCTTCGATGCCACTGCACGGCACCGGAACTGCCGCGGCGGTTCAGATGGAAGGCGGTATCCAGTCGGCGATCGGGACCGGGCTGAAGACGCCAGGCCAGGTAGCCGTGGACGCGGTGGGCAATGTTTACGTGGCCGACTCGGGTCTGGGCGCAGTGGAAATGTATCCGCAGGGTTCGGGCGCGGCCGCGGCAACTACGACCGTGGGCACCGGCTTAACCGCACCAACCGGCGTGGCGGTGGATGGCGGCGGCGATGTGTTCATCGCCGACAGCGGGAACGTCTACGAAGTTCCGGTGGGCAGCAGCGGCCTGAATGCGGCTGGGCAGATGACCCTGAAGACCGGCCTCGGCTCGAATCTGAAACTGGCAGTCGACGGATGGGAGAATCTGTACATCCTCGATCCCGACAACAAACGCGTCGTCGAACTCTACAATCCTGGAGGAACCGCGGGACCGCTGGCGCAGACTGAGAACGACATCGCCGGGTTCAATGCCCCATCGGCGCTCGCCGTGGACTCCAGCGGCAATCTGTACGTCGCCGACGGCTCCAGTCTCGATGAGGTGCCGCCGGGCGGGACCATGACCACGCTGCTGAGCAGCCTGAGCAATGCAACCGGCCTGGCGGTCGATGCTTCAGGGTCGGTGTACGCTTCGATGACCGGCGGAACCCTGCGCATTCCCAATGAGAGCGGTACGCTGAATGCAGCGGATGCAATCCCGATCGCCACGAATGTTTCCGCGCCGGCGTCGGTTGCAGTGGATGCGCAGGGCAACGTCTATATTGCCGACGCAACCGCGCTGAATGTGAACCTGACCAGCGCCAGCACCGCCTATAACTTCGGCACGCAGACCACGCCAACGGGCACAACGTCGCAGAACTTTACTCTCCTCAACATCGGGAATATGGGCCTGAACGTCACGGGCTTCTCCATGACGCCGGACTACAGCGCGACGGCGACCGACTGCACCAATGCCGCAGTGGTCGTCGACAGTACCTGCAGCGTTACCGTCACCTTCAACCCGGGACCAGGCGATGACGGCACGCTGACGGGAGCGGTGCTGGTGCAGGGGAACATCGGCGGCTGGCCTGTCGGGGTGAATGCCACCGGCGTGGGCTATACGCTGGCCCAGTCAACCACGACCATCACCTCGGGCGCTCCGCCGACGATCAATGACGCGCCCATCAGCGTGGCGGTCGCCTCAACCTCCGGTACAGGCGCAACCCCCACCGGGGATGCGACGCTGACAATCAGCGCTGCCGGGATGACGCCGATTACGATCACGGAGCCGATCGCGAACGGAGCCGCGCAGTTCGACCCGCAGAACCTTGTAGTGGGCGCTTACACATTCACAGTTGCGTATAGCGGAGACAGAACCTATCGCCATTCCAGCGCGTCTTCGGCGGTCACGATCGCGCCAGGGGCGGTAACTATGATCCAGCCCTCCTCGATCCCATCGCAGTTCCCGTCTTTCGAGATGCCTGCGGCATTCCAGGCCGCCTACGGCAGTGGCACGGGGTACCTGGTGGCTTGCCAGTCGACGGGTTGCAATTGGGTGTACAGCGACGGATCGAATGGGTACTGGAGCTATATCTATCCGGTGACGGTCACGGCCGCCAACGGATCGCCGCTGACCTGCATACCGGTGACCAACCAAAAGGGAGCCGTAGTGGCGCAAAACTGCGGCACGGTTACCTACAACGTGTCGAGCGGATACATCGGGTGTCCCACCGCTGTTTCCACTTCCGATCCGGTTGCTGTATCCAACGTCAATGGTTCCGCGCCGCTGAACGCCGCTCAGTGTCTGGAAGTCAACACCAGCAATACAACCATTCCCGATCTGATGACTCTCTACACCATCACTCCGGTGTACAGCGGAACCAATACTTATACCGATTCGTCCTACACCGGCAATGTCAATCCGAATTATGTAACGCAGACTGGCACGCCCATCAATTTCTGGGCAGTGCGCAATCCGGTTGTGCAGATCAGCTCCAGCTCGCCAACGCTGAGTGTGGCGGCCGGGTCCTCGGCGCAGACGACTCTTACGCTGACATCTCTGCTGGGATATGGATATCTTGGCCGGGGTGGCACGCTGAACAACTACGGACTTCCTCTGGATCTCCAGTGCGACGGCCTGCCGGCATACGCAACCTGCACCTTTACCTATTCGGCTCCCATAGCGTCCGATCCCAATGCCGCCGGAGTGATGTGCGCTCCGGGGTCCACAGGGCAATACTGCGCTGTCAACGTCGGCCCTGATCCTGGCACAACCTTCGGAAGCGGGACGGTTTGTCAGGCTGCCGACGGCTGCATCGGGCCAGGAACGGTACTCATGACCATCAACACCAACACTTCGACGGGCGCGGTGAGTAGTTTGCGCCTCAATCGAGGAGGGCTGGCATTTGCGGCCATGTTCGGACTCGGCCTGCTTGGCCTGGGATTCCGCAGGAAGGCAAGGAGATGGGGAGGAGTGCTGCTGCTGGTTTGCATGCTGCTGTGCGGCAGCGGGATGGTTGGGATCACAGCCTGCGGCACCACCAACCTGAGCCCTCCGAGCGCATCGGCCCCGATTACCCCGGCGGGTACCTATAACGTCACGGTCACCGCGAAAGAGGCGGGCACCATTCTGGTTACGGCGCCGCCTCCGGCGCCTCCGGGGTCGACGCAGACCGTCTACGGCAACGCGAACCAGATGTCGCTGCCGTACACGATCAGCGTGGCGATCACCAAGTAACCATGGCAGAGGATTCCGCCGCGGCCTTCTGACGCCGCGGCGGAATTCAGCAGTCTTGCCCGAGTTCTCATCCCCCGGCAAGCCGGCTGCCGCTTCCAGACTGGATGTTTTTTCATTTCATTGTGTTTCCTTTCGCGATTCATGCCGAGGGTTGGCGGAATCGCGAGCGGCCGCTCCGTTCGGGAGTGGGTCCGGCGCCGACTCGATATACTTGAAGGTGCATGGCATCCCCAAAGACCTTCTACATCGAGACGTTCGGCTGCCAGATGAATGTCCATGACTCGGAAAAAGTCATCGGCACGCTGGAACAGCAGGGCTACGCCCGGGTAGAGACCGAAGAGGCGGCCGACCTGATCCTGTACAACACCTGCTCCATCCGGGACAAGGCCGAGCAGAAGGTTTTTCATCGGCTGAACGACTACAAGGCACTCTATCGCCAGGGAAAGCGGTTCGGAGTGCTGGGCTGCGTGGCGCAGCAGGAGGGCGAGCGGATATTCGAGCGGGCTCCCTTCGTCTCCCTGGTGTCCGGTTCGGCCTCGTACCGCAAGCTGCCGGAAATGCTGGTCCAGATTGAGCAGGGTGCGACCCGGGTGACCGGGCTTGACGACCGGCAGACAGAGGAAACCTTCGAGACCGAATTCACGGCGCGCTCGAATCCGCACCGCGGCTATATCACCATCATTGAAGGATGCGATAAATTCTGCGCCTACTGCGTGGTGCCGTACACGCGCGGCAGGGAGCGCAGCCGGCGGTCGGAATCGGTGCTGTCGGAAGCGCGGCGGATGGCGGACAGCGGATATACCGAGATTCAGCTGCTCGGACAGAACGTGAATTCATACAGGGACCCGGATGGCCGCCGCAGTTTCGCTGAGCTGCTGGGGTCGGTGGGCGAGGTGCCCGGCATTCGGCGCGTCCGTTTCACGACGTCGCATCCGCGGGATTTTACGCGCGATATTGTGGAAATCATCGATTCCACACCCACCCTGTGCGACCACGTGCATCTGCCGGTGCAGAGCGGGTCATCGAAAGTTTTACGGCTCATGCAGCGCGAATATACGCGCGAGCAGTACCTGGAGCGCATCGCATGGATTAAGGGGGCAAAGCGCGCCATCAGCATGACGACCGACATCATTGCGGGCTTTCCGGGGGAAACCGCGGAGGACTTCGAGGAGACGCTTTCGCTGCTCGCCGAGGTGCAGTACGACGGCGTGTTCGCGTTCAAGTACTCTCCCCGGCCGAATACGCCGGCGCTCTCCATGCCGGACTCGATGCCCGAGGACGAAAAATCGAAACGTCTGCAGGTTCTGCTCGACCGCCAGCGCGAGATCCAGCGAGTGAATTATGAAAGGCACCTGGGGCAGGTGCTGGAAGCGATGGTGGAAGGGACCAATCCGGCGCGAGGGCAGGTTGTCGGCCGCACATCGCAGAATAAGACGCTGAATTTCACAACCAGCCAGCCCATAGCTCCGGCGCCCGGCTCTTATGTGCCGGTTCGCGTCACCAGAACTTTTCCCAACAGCCTGGCGGGCGAAGCCGTGGTTCAGTGAGGATTCCATGGAATTGGAGATGAAAATACGCGGCCTGATGGTCGATCCTTCCACCAACATGCCCGTCGTTATCCTCAAGGATCCGAAGAGCGAAGCTGTTCTGCCTATATGGGTGGGACTCTACGAAGCGCAGGCGATCGCCCTGGAGGTGGAGAAATCCACCGCCGCGCGGCCGCTGACCCACGATCTGCTGAAGAACGTGGTGAACGGGCTGAACGCGCAGGTGCAGCGAGTGGTGGTGTCGGAACTGCGCGGCGATACGTTTTACGCCGTCATTTGGGTGGAGCAAAACGGGGAAGTGGTGGGCATCGATTCGCGCCCGTCGGATGCGCTGGCGCTGGCTCTGCGCTCGGATTGTCCGATTTTTGTGGCGACGGAGGTGTTGCAGGCCGCGAAGGTGCTGCCCAACGCCGTTGAGACGCAGCCCACCGAACAGGAGATGCGGCGCTGGCTGGAAAACCTTGGGGACGAGGATATGGGCCGGTATAAGATGTAGTTATCGCTCCTGCATGAGCCCATTTCGAAAATCTTACCTGAATTCTGAGGCGGTGAGGGAGGCCGCGTACCTTGTGGCTCTCGTCCCTGCTATCGCAGATACCACGTTGCAGGGATGGCGTCAGTTTGCCGGTCCGGTCGAGTCTCCTGAATCGCAGGAGCTGACGGAAGCGTCTCTCGTATGAGCCTCCGAAAGATTCTAAAACTACTGGGCGCATACCTCATGTCTCAGGGCATCGGGGTGGCTATCCAGCTTGTAATACCTCCCCTCTTTCTGTATCGCTACTCCCATGGCGTGGAAAGGTACGGCGAGTGGATCGCGTTGACCGCCGCGGTCAATTACCTGGGCAATCTCCACGGCGGCATCCAGACCTATGCCAACAATCAAATGACGCTGCATTACAACCGGGGAGAAATCCATGAGTTTAGAGTCGTTCAATCCAGCGCGGCGCGGCTCATGCTTATTAATTTCATGGTGGCAGCCGCGGTGGGTTTCGCCATCCTTTTTATGCCGGTCGCGCGCTGGATGGGACTCCGCTACATCGGCTCAAAGGCTGCAGCTCTCACTTTGTTGATCATGGTTCTCCAAATCGTGAGCAGCTGGGTTTTCAGTTTTGTATCGAATAGCTATCAGGTGATCGGGCAACTGCACCGGGCAGCCGTATGGCAGAACCTGCAGCGCTTTGCTGCGGCGCTTGTCCTGGCGGCCTTTCTCTGGATACGAGCGTCCTTTCCGGTCCTGGCGTTTACTCAGTTCGCGTCGATGGTGCTGTTCACAGCCGTTGTATTGGTCGAGTTGCGGTTTCGCGCTCGGGTTCTGCTGCCGTCCCTTCGGCATGGCAATTTAAGTGATCTACTTGGCGTTCTGAAGCCAAGCTCCTACTACATGCTCTTTGGCGCGGGAGGGTTTTTCTGCTGGCAGGGTCCGGTTCTGATTATTCAGAAGATTATGGGGCCGGCGGCGGTTGCGATCTTCGCCCTGACGCGCGTGGTCTTCAACATGCTGCGTCAGGGACTCAGCATATTGACCTACTCCATTGGACAGGAGACGATCGACGTGATTGCGCGCAGAAGCTGGGGGCAGCTACGCCGCCTGTACGACCTGTCCGAGCGCGTGGTGCTGTTCCTCGATGTGGCTTTTTCAGTGGGAGTGCTGCTGGCCTGTCCGTTGCTGATGGCTGTGTGGCTCCACAAGAGAGGCTTGTATCAGCCGGGACTCTGTATGTGGATGGCGGTTATTTCCGCAGTGATGGGAATTAAAGAGCACAAATACATTTTCCAGCGTCAGAGCAACCAGCACGAGGGAGTCGCAATGGTTTCCTTTGTCGCGTATGCCGGGATGATTGTGACGGGAGCGGTGGCATTGAAGGCCTGGGGAATCGATGGCTTTCTCCTCTGCTGGTTCGGAGCGGAACTGCTGATTACGGGCTACATGATCGCACAAAACCAGCGGCTGTTTCCCGTGGAGTTCAGGCCCGCACTGGCGCCTCTAACGCGGGCGCTGCTGCTGCTCGTGGCGGGGTTCAGTCTTGCCGCGTGGCCGGTTTGGCATGATGCCCTGTGGCCACTGGGTCGACTGGCCGTGGTGCCACTATCCGCTACCGTGGCGCTGCTGGCAATTGGCTACTTCCTGTTTGGGCTCAAAGATGTGCAGGCTGTCTTCCAGCGCCAGCTGCGGCGGGGGTTTGCGGTCCCTGACTCGTGAATTGCCAGGAAGAAAGAAAAGCCAAAACGACGAGGTATCGGCGGAGTTCGAGGTCTGGGCCGAGCCGCAGTTCCCGCCTCCGCTCAGTCTATCTCCACGACTCCCGCAGCTCAGGGAGTTTCCGTCCCAGCAGTTCCTCAAGGCCGGCCACGTCCGGCTCGTACAGTTGCTGCAGGCGGCGCCTGATGTCAGGGTCCATGGCAGGCTTTTCGGTGCTGAAGAAGATGGGGTCCACGGCCCGTATCAGGAAGCGGGGCACGAACCTGGTTAAGCCACTGCGCTGGAACCATCCCGCGGCCGCGAACTTCGGCTTGCGATACCGGTAAACGGGCTCCCAGACGTCCAGTCCGGCATAGAACCCGGGATCCACGCCGAGAAACCGCGCAATGGTGGAGAGGAGCTCGTTCGGCCTCTTCCTGATATCGGTAAAGGGAAGCACCAGCACCTGGTCGCGGCCGAAGGTGTCGAAGTAGCGGCGCACCTGCGCATGGTACAGTCCCCACTCGATGTACTCCTGAGAGAGGCTCCATCGCTTTGCCGATTTGTCTTCATAGCGCTCTATGGCTTCGCGAAACGACTCCACGCAATCGAGCTCGCGATCCATCTGATAATGCGAATAGGCACGCTCCACCGGATCCCGGAGCACCGCGATAATTTTCGCCGCCGGACAGACGGCGTGAATGCGGGGCGGCACCTCCGGGTCCGGGAGATAGTATGGGGTCGCCTCTCCGATGGCCTTATAGCCTTTCGCGCCCGCATAAAGCGCCCGATACTCATCCAGTTCGACGTAGGTTCGGCTGCCAGGCTGGAAATACGCCGGCTCCTTGTGTGTGGGGAGAAAGATTTCTGGATGGCGCCTGAGGTGGGTATAAACGTAGGACGTTCCCCCCTTGTGGGCTCCCACGACAAAAAAGTTCGGCCAGTTCACGTCCGCTGAAGCGAACGGCTGGTGCGCTTCCGGGGAGGACTTCGGCGAAGTCCTCCCCGTTGCGGAGGCTGACGGCATACCGCCAGTATAGCGAAAGGATTCGAGGCGGCGAGGGCAACACGCGGGTACGCATAGCCTGGCCCGCGCGGACGCCTGCACCCGCTTTTTATTACGCCGAAGTTGATCGAGTGGGCGTGCAAACAACACGGGTTTGAACTGGTGGAGGCTTCCGGCGGCCCCGAGCTGCTCGCCGTTGCGCGTAAGCTCCCGTAGGAACGTCTTCCGGGCCGAGCTCAGTTTCTGGATTCGCTTCGAGGCCCAGGCTGCCGCTCACTGGTTGTGCCGTCCGTCCGCGCCGGGAAAGTCATGGATTGCAGCAATTCCGCCCAGGTGTCGCCGTACTCTTTCCAGCCGCCGATCTGGCGCACGCGGCGGAGCGCGGCTTCGCTCATGCGCTGCTGCAGGGCGGGATCGTCGGCGATCTGCTGGAGCTTCCCGGCAATGGCTTCCGGTGAGCGGATGGGCACCAGAAAGCCCTCCACCCCATCCGCGAACAAATCCTCGCCACCCGTGTGCAGGGTGCTGATGAGGGGGCAGCCGCACGCCATCGCCTGGGCCTGAACCAGGGCCAATCCTTCCTCGATGGACGGCAGCACCATCACGTGGCTGCCGCTCATTACCGCAGCGAGCTGGCTTTGCGGCAGCGCTCCCAGAAACTCCACGTTCTCTTTGGGAAGCCGCGAAAGCAATGGCCGGAATTCGGGACTTATCCCGCCCGCTATGCGAAGCCGCTTGCGCGGGTGTCTCAGCAGGGCAAACGCCTCAAGCAGATACGGGATTCCCTTGCGCAGGTTCACTCCTCCCGCAAACAGCACCTCAAAGCGATCCGCCGGTGGCTCGCCGCTGCGCTGAAAGCGGTCCAGCCGCACTCCGTAGGGGATTTTGTGTACTTTATGCGCGGGAACGCCGAGCTCGACGAACGTGCGCCGCGCGAACTCCGAGGGGACGGTGATGGCATCGGCCTGCTCGTATTCCGCTTCCTCGCGCGCGATCATGCGAGGGTCGACGATCACATCGAAGGGAACGCCCCAGCGGGTGAACTCCTCGCGCAGAATCCGATCCTGGCAGCGGATGTGCGAGGAGCCGCGGTCGCAGATGTATTTTGCGCCTCGTGCCTGGGCCTTTTGTCCGGCGCGCAACCCCGTACCGGAAATGCCCACGAACACATCGCAGGGCGGCATCGTTCGCGCCACCCAGGCGTCGAAGCTGCGAAACATGAGCCAGCTGATGTCGCGGTTGAGCGCGGCGGGAATCCATCCCCGGCCGCCGAGTACAAACTGCGGCGTGTGGATCCACGGGAATGTACGCACCTTATCGTGAGCCACGCCCTCCCGTTGCAGCCGGCGCCAGGGGAAGGTGGAATAAATGCACTCCAGATACCCGTGGGCTGCGAGTTCGCGCGCCAGATCGAAATGATGGAAGGTGCCGCAGACGGCCTGGACCACCGCGATGGGGCGGGATCTCTGCTCCGGGTCGGGCATATTGCGTCATTTTATCCGAGGGGTGTTGGGGAACCCGGATACGGGCGCCAGGCATCGGCGGCCCGAGCGGTAATGCTTTTCCCGGGTTTCGAAGGCCGGGGAAGGCCGTCCCCTGGGGTGGTTACGAAAGTCCAGTCTACTTTCGTTATCTTGCGGTGCTGGAGTTCAACTTCTACAACTGTAGACACAACAACGCAGATCTGGGGAACGGGGCTGGAGGCGGCGGGCCCACTGCTGCCCGGCCCCACTTTTTTGATTCCAGCCCAATACGTTGCTGCTCAGGATTGACTGCGATACCAGTCCACCGTACGCCGCAGGCCCTCGCGGAAGTGGACGCGAGGCCGATAGCCCAGCAGTTCCTCCGCGCGCCGGATATCCGCCAGCGAGTCGCGAATGTCCCCGGCTCTGGCCGGAGCATACGCCGGTTTTCCGGAGTAGCCGGTCAGTTCGGCGAGGATATCGAACGTCTCGTTCAGGGTGCTGCTGGCTCCCGTCGCCACATTCATCATCTGGCCCGCGACTTTGCCGGCGGGGGCAGCGGCGGCCAGCAGATTGGCTTCCACAACGTTATCGATATAGGTAAAGTCGCGGCTCTGTTGGCCATCGCCGAAGATGGTGGGCTGCCGCCCTGCCAGCATGCGCTGGCAAAAGACCGCCAAAACGCCGGAATAAGGCGATCCGGGATCCTGATACGGACCGAAAACGTTGAAGTAACGGAGAACGACGGTTTCCATTCCGTAGACGCGCGCGAAGGAGCGCATGTAGTGTTCGCCTGCCAGCTTCGCGGCGGCGTACGGAGAGATCGGATTGGGCGTCATTTCCTCGTGCTTGGGCAGTGTCGGCGTATCTCCGTAGGCGGAGGAAGAGCCTGCGTAGATCACCCTGCGTACGCCCGCATCGCGGGCGGCCAGCAGCACATTCAGTGTGGCATCCACGCAATGGCGGTGGGTCGATATCGGGTCCTGAACGGAACGGGGAACCGAGGCCAGCGCCGCTTCATGGAATACGGTGTCGATTCCAGCGCAGGCGCGCGCACACGCTCCAGGATCCGTCAGATCCGCCTCGATGAACTCCATCGCTTCGAGCCCGGAAAGGTTTTCGCATTTACCGGTGAGCAGGTTGTCGATGCCGCGCACCGTCTCTCCCCGAGCCAGCAGCGCGGCAGCGATGGAACGACCGACGAATCCTGCAGCTCCCGTGACCAGGCAGCGAGCCAAGTAAGTCCTCCCCACAGATTGAGAATGACCTGAACTTTCACTTTATCCGTTGTGCGTCCCTTAGACCAGCCAGCGGGGGACAGGGAGGAACTCGAGGCAATCGTGGCCCGGCCTCCTCAACCTTCCGGCCGCGGAACGCATCGTATTCAGCGGACCTGCGGATTTTGCCGGGGTGCGATTCGTGGTTTGGGGCGCGAGGCTCAGGTTCTGAGGAAATAGCTGCATTCAGAATTTGGGCGTGCCGCCCACGCTGCCTGTGGTTCATCCGGTTGCGGTACTATAACGAAAGTCGCTGTTAGCGCATCTTTTTTTTGATGGGAGAAACGACACATATGAAAAGGCTTGGAGTTCTGATCTGCGTGGCTGCACTGACGGTTCCCGCATTTGCGCAGGTTCCGAAAGACCTCATCACCCGGCTGGATGCGGCACAGCAAACTCTGAATGGAATTATGGCCGTCCCTGACAAGTCCATTCCGGAAGGGATTCTGGAGCAGGCCACCTGCGTCGGGGTCGTGCCCGGGCTGCTGAAGGGGGCATTTATTTTTGGCGCGGAATACGGACAGGGCGTGGTAACCTGCCGGACCCCGCGCGGCTGGAGCGGACCGGTGTTTATCCGGATGGCCGGCGGGTCCTGGGGGTTCCAGATCGGCGGCAAGGGCACCGACCTGGTGCTGGTCGCTGTGAACAAAAAGGGATTCCAGGATTTGCTGAAGAGCAAGTTCAAAATCGGCGCGGACGCTTCCGCGGCGGCCGGACCGGTGGGACGCGATGCGCAGGCCGCAACCAACCTGGGAATGAAGTCGGAGCTGCTGACCTGGTCCAAAAGCCGGGGGCTGTTTGCGGGCGTGGATCTGAACGGCGTTTCGGTGACGCAGAACGAAGCGGATACCCAGCTGCTCTATGGGCAGCCGCACACCGTCAGCCAGATTCTGGCTGGGGACGTCCCGGTTCCGTCCGCGGCGCGGCCTTTTGTCAGGACCGTAGCGAAGTATTTCCACGAATCGAAGGCGGCGAGCAAGTAGATTCGCAAGGGAGCCAGGACCCGCGGCGCGAGCCGTATTCGGGTTCCATAGCCAGCGCGATCTCCGCGCAGCCGGGCGTGACGGATTCTTCGCCGCGTCGGCTGCGCGGATTCGCATTTACACTGGCTGTTCGCTCTCTTCATGCGAGAAGCCCTGGAATATGCGTTCGTGTGGGTGCTGCTGAACGGCTTTGCCGTTCTGCCGCGGCCGCTGGCCTGGCGTGTGGGTGCCGGCATTGGCTGGGTCGCCTGGCTGGCCCTGCCCAATCTGCGCCGTACGGGGCTGCGTAACCTGGAGATGGCCTTTCCGGACCTGCCGGCGGCGGAACGGAAGCGGCTGCTCCGCCGCCTGTATGGCCACCTGGGACGCCAACTGGCGGAATTCTGCCGGATGCCCCGCTACACTCGCGAAAATACCCGCAGCCTGATCCGGTATGAAGGCCTGGACCACTATCTTGCCGCCCGCCAGCGCGGCAAGGGCGTATTGATCGTGACCGGGCATCTGGGCGCGTGGGAGCTCTCCAGCTTCTGGCACTCCCTGATGGGCTATCCGATGACGATGGTGATCCGGCGCCTGGATAACCCGCGGGTCGACCGGCTTGTGAATGGCATCCGCTGTCTGCATGGCAATCATGTCGTGCACAAGGACGACTTCGCCCGCGGCCTGCTCGCGGCCATGCGTCACGGTGAAACCGTGGGAATCCTGATGGACACGAACATGACGCCTCCGCAGGGCGTATTCGTGCCGTTCTTTGGCATCGAGGCATGCACCGCGTCCGGGCTGGCGCGCGTGGCATTGCGCACCGGCGCCGCGGTTCTGCCGGGATTTCTTGTATGGGAAGCGCCGGAGCGGCGCTTTGTGCTGCATTTCGCGCCGGAGATCGCGCTGGTTCGAACCGGCGACGACGAGCGCGACGTTGTGGACAACACCGGCCGCTTCACAACTGCGATTGAGGAGTCGGTCCGGCGCTTTCCGGACCAATGGCTGTGGGTTCACCGGCGCTGGAAGACGCGGCCGCCTGGCGAGGCGTCGATCTACTGAATGTTTCGCCCGATGAGCAGGCGGCGGCCGGGCGATCCGGCGGGCGCGCTTCAGCAGGGGCCGCCGGCGCTTCGTGAGCGGTGGAATCCAGAACCGTGGGGGGCTCTTCGGTCCCGGACTGCCCCGGCCAGCCGGGGAGATGCTGGCTGCCGTAGATCAGGCGGACGCCGCTTGAGAACGTGAAGTAACTCCAGACCCACTGCGCAAGCACCGCGAGCCGGTTGCGGAAGCCGATGAGGAAGTAGATGTGAACCAGGAGCCACGCGGCCCAGGCGGGAAAGCCGCTCAGCTCCGCGCGAAAGGGCCACTTTACATCGGCTACGGCGGCCATGCGGCCGATGGTGGCCATGTCGCCCTTGTCGAAGTAGCGGAAGGCGGGACGCGGCTGATGGTTCAGGTCGGCGGCGATGAGTTTTGCGACGTGATCGCCCATTTGCATGGCGGGCTGCGCAACGCCGGGCACCTGCTTGCCGTCCTGCTCGAAATGAGCCAGGTCGCCGCAGACGAAAACTTCAGGGTGGCCTTCGGGATTGAGGGTGGCGTCCACCCAGACGCTGCCGCGCTTGTCCGTGCGGACGCCGAGCATGCGACCCACCGGAGAAGCCTGCACGCCGGCGGCCCACAGGGTGCAGACGGAGTCGATGCGCCGGCCCCCTGCTATGACGTATCCGGGCTCCACGCCGGTGACGATGGTGCTGTTGTGAATCTCCACGCCCAGACCGGCCAGTTGCTGCTCGGCTTTGAGCGAGAGATGCTCGGGATACGACGGCAACAGCCTCGGTCCGCCCTCGAGAAGCAGAACGCGCGCTTGGGCCGGGTCGATATGGCGGAAGTCCCGGCGCAGGTAATAACGTGTGATATCGCAGATGGCGCCGGCCAGTTCCACGCCCGTGGGGCCGCCGCCGGCAACGACGAAATTCAAGGGCGGGTGGGAGCCGGTTTCGAGCTTCCGGCGCTCCGCCAGCTCAAAGGCGAGCAGGACCCGGCGGCGAATCTCGATGGCGTCCTCGATGGTCTTGAGGCCAGGCGCCGTCGATGCCCAGTCGTCGTGGCCGAAGTAAGAGTGGGTCGCGCCGGTGGCCAGCATCAGGTAGTCGTACCGCAGCTCCGCCCGGCTGCGCAGCCGCACTTTGCGCTGCGCGAGGTCGAATCCGACCACCTCATCCATGAGCACTTCAGTATTGGAGTTGCGGCCGACGATGGTGCGAATGGGCGAGGCGATATCCGCCGGCGACAGGACCGCCAGCGCTACCTGATAGAGAAGCGGCTGAAACGTGAAGTGGTTGCTGCGATCGACCACCGTCACGTCCAGGGGCAGATGGGCCAGCGCCTTTGCCGCGTGCGTTCCCGCAAAGCCGCCGCCGACGATCAGGACCCGTGGCCGGTGGCGTATATCGTGCCGGGTATCGATGACCATGGATCCTCCCGCAATACCTTCCCCACAGGAGAGATGCGCGCGCCGGGAAAACGATGGATTCAGGGATTGCCGGCCGCCTGTTCCGGGGGCACGATCACCGCTGCGCCGTCAATCCGATCCTCGGCCACGGCGAGCAGCGCCTCATTCGCCTGCTCCAGCGCAAAGACGGTCGTGCGTGGACGAATCCCGATCTGTTGCGCGAGAGCCACAAAGTCGCGGGCATCTTCGCGGGTCATGTTGGCGACGCTCCGCAGTTGCCGTTCTCCCCACAGCAGCCGGTCGTAGTCGAACTGCGGAACCCGGTCCAGATGGATAGCGTTGATGGCGACAATGCCGCCTTTGCGCAGCGAAGCCAGCGCGGCCACCACCACGTCCCCGCTGGGCGCAAAGGTCACGGCACTGTCCAGCGGGACGGGTGGCCTCTCGGTGGCATCGCCCACCCACGTCGCGCCGCGGCTGCGTGCCAGTTGCTGGTGCGATCTCCCGCGAGTCGAGACGTACACCTCGCAATTCCAGAACTTCAGCACTTCAATCGCCAGGTGCGCCGACGCGCCGAAACCAAACAGCCCGACTCGATCGCCTGGCTGAACCTCCGCCACGCGCAAACTGCGAAAGCCGATGATCCCGGCGCACAGCAGCGGCGCCAGGTCCGTCGCCGGCGGCTGCTCGGGGAGGGAAACCAGAAAATCCGCGCGCGCCACGGCGTACTCCGCATAACCGCCGTCCACCGAATAGCCGGTGAAGGTGGGGTGGTCGCAGAGATTTTCCCGGCCCCTCAGGCAGAGCGGGCAGGTTCCGTCCACGCCCCCCAGCCAGGAAACGCCGCAGCGCTGGCCCACGCGCACCCCGCCCACGTTTGCACCCAGCTTCTCAACGCGGCCGGCAATCTGGTGCCCCGGAACGACGGCCTGGCGCAGCGGCGGCAGTTCGCCGGCCGCGATGTGCAGGTCGGTCCGGCAAACGCCGCATGCTTCCACCTTCAGCAGGACTTCGCCGTCGCCCGGATCCGGAATCGGCACATTCTCCACCACCAGCGGGCTGCTGGCGATTGGCGCGGGATAGTGCAGGACGGCGGCGCGCATATCTTATCTGAGATTAGCTCCAGATCGCCGCTCGACGCGAGATCGCTGCTACGCCGCTTCCGGCATTTGCGTAATCGAAAGCAAGTTGCCGTCCGGATCGCGGAACCAGGCAACGCGAGCGCCGCCAGGGGCGCTCCACACGCCCAGATCGTCCTGCTCCATGCCGGGAAATCGCTCGAAGTGCACGCCCGCGACGGAGAGCCGGCGCGCTGCCGCTGCCACATCGGAGGCCTGCCATCCCAGCACAGTGAACTTCTGCGGCTGGAACTCGCCCACCAGCGTCGCCCGCAGAGGCGTGCCATTCATGTCGAAGACCAGGGCGAAGCGATCCTCGCTCACCAGCCGCAGCCCCAGCGTGTCGCGGTAGAAGGTGCGCGCGCGATCCGCGTCGTGGACGGGCACGAACGCCACCAGCTTTTCGTTTCGCAGCATTGGATCCTCCATCGGAGCGTTTTTACATCGCCGGATGCAGCTCCCGGGCCAGGAACTTCCGCTCGCGCGCTTTGGCGTTCGCGGTGTCGATGGGGCGGTAGCCGGTCTTGTTGTTCGGATTCTGGAACGCGTGCCCGGCGTCGGGATAGATTTTCACATTGATGCTCTTGCCCAGCGATTGCATGGTGGCCGCAAAGGCGTGAACATCGGCCGGGGTTATGCCTTGGTCGAGACCTCCGAAGTTCCCGAGCACGGCCGCGTGAATGTGGTCGAGAGCGGCGCGATCCGTTGGCAGTTCCCCGTAATTGATAACCACCGCGCGCAGATGCGGATCGGCGATGGCCAGCTGCGCCGCGAACCCGCCGCCCATGCACCAGCCGATCGCCCCGATGCGGTGCGGATCCACGTCTTTGCGGTGCGACAGGAACGCGACCGCGCCGGTCAGCGTGTCCACGCTGCGCTGCTGCGAGAGGCCGCTCATCAGGCGATACGCCGTTTGCGGATTGCTCGTGACCTGCCCGCCATACAGATCCACCGCCAGCGCGACGTATCCCTGGCGGGCAAAGTCCTGTGCCTGATCCTTCACCCAGTCCGTCAGGCCCCACCACTCGTGGATGACCACGAGCGCCGGATGCGCGCCCGCGCCCGCGGGCAGATACAGGACGCCGTGGACCGTTTCTGTGCCGTTGGACCAGCCAACCTGTTGCGGGGTTTGCGCCTGCGCGCCGCCACAGGCAGCAAGCACACCGAAGGCGGCGAGCAGGGCCGGGAACAGATTCCTGCGCTTCATGAAGGGACCTCCTGGGAACCCTACCTGTATCGCAGAAAAGCACGCAATCGGCAAGCCGCGCGCGGAAACCTGGCCGGCTCGCACATCCGGCGCTCGCAATTCCACATCGCACTCAGGAGGATTCGCGTTCGCATTGGGGGGCCAGGGTGCCGGAGCAAGCCATCTCGAGAGCCGCGCGGGACGCGGCATTCTCCGCGGCCTCGCAGGCCCGCCGGTCGGAACAAGGCGCGCGGCGTCCCCGCCGGCGGCAGACCTTCAAGCGCTTTACCCACCGTGTAAGGAGGCGCTGGCGCGAAACCAAATGCCTGTCCAAAATTGTGGCACACGAACTGCTCCGGACGAACGTCATCGATTCCGCCGCCGGGCTGGCGTTCTGGTTCATGCTTTCCATGGCCCCGCTGCTCATGGCCGTGGTGGCGCTGGTCTCCCTGCTGCCCCTTCCCGGCCTGGTGCCGCAGCTCATGACCGAGGTCGCCATCCTGGTGCCTGCCAATTCGCTGGCAATGGTCGAGAATCTCCTCGGCAGGGTTCTCCAGCCGCACACCGGTATGCTCTCCTTCGGCATCCTCAGCTACATCTGGTCGAGCACCGGTGGCTTCACCTCCATGATTACCGCGCTGAACGTTGCGTACGACGTGAAGGTGGAACGCTCCTGGTTCCAGGACAGGGTTCGCGCCCTCATTCTCACCTTCACCAGCGGCCTCCTGCTCACGATTTCGCTGCTCGCAATCGTCGCCGGACCCCACTTCGGACACATTGTCGCCCAGGTGGTTCAGGTTCCCCGTTTTGTGGACAGGATGTGGCCGCTCCTCCGTCTTGCCACCGTTTTCGTGACGTTCGCGATCGGCCTCGAAACAGCCTACTTTCTTGCCCCTAACCGGCGGCAAAAATTCTCGTCGACCATCCCCGGCTCGATTATCGCGATCGTCCTCTGGTTCGCAGGATCTTTCGCGCTGAGCTTCTACCTGCACTACTCCGCCGACTATTCCCGGCTCTACGGCGAGCTGGGCGCGGTCTTCGGCCTCATGTTCTGGGTCTATCTCACAGCCCTCGTGATCCTGATCGGCGGTGAGGCCAACGCGGAGATCGCCAGGCGTCGCGACTCGCTCTTTCGCGGGCACCTGAAGCAGTCCGTGCAGGAGGAGGAGCGGCTGGCCAGGGAGTCTGCGGAACAGAGGCGCACCCCTAAGCCGGCGGCGTAGCCTGGTATTCTCCCTCCAGACAGCTGCGCGCGCTGCCCGGAAGCGAAATCAATCGATCGATTGGCTACCATGCTTCTATGGCGGGTGAACCATGAGAACTGGAGTGTATGTGCGGATGGTGGTTGCGGCGATGGCGGCGCTGCCTCTGGCGCTGTGCGGAGCAAAAGCGCAGACGGCGGCGCCGGCCGGGCCCGGCTTCGCAGTGAGCGTGCAGCCGAATCGCGTAGTGCTCACGAAGGACAACACGACGGTCGTGCTGGAACCCTACGCGCCCAACATTGTGCGGGTCAGCATCAGCCGGATTGCGGGAGATGCACTGGCTGCCCCAGGCTACGGCATTATCGGCAGGCCCAATGCGAGCGGATGGTCCTATCATGCGACTGCCGCAGGGGATATCTATCGCTCGGAGCAGTTGTCCGTGACCATTCCGGGGCCGCCGGCGCACCATTCGCCGCCGCTGCTGCATCAGGGAACGATCAACCGCTTCTTCAGCTCGAATGGCGGGATGCCCTATGCCCCCGTGCGCATCGGCTTCCGGCGCCCCGACGGAGCCGCCGTCGTGAATATGCTGAGCTGGTTCATGAACAGTCCCGGTCCGGGGTCGGGGAACATGGACATCCTCCATGACCGCCGGCCGGCCGATCCGCCGTTCTATCAGGTGGGCGCGACCTTCAGCGTGCAGCCCGGCGAGCACTACTACGGACTGGGAGAGAACCAGCAGGGAAGACTCGACCATCGCGACCAAAGCGTGCGCTGCTGGAGCGATTACTGGGCGGCGGGAGGCGAGCGCTTCTGCGTCCCGCTCCTGGTCACGAACAGGAACTACGCCGTGCTCTGGGATAACCCGTCGAAGACCACCGTGGATCCCGGGTTCAATGAGCAGACGAAGTGGACCTCCCAGGTAGGGCAGCGGGTGTCGTTCTTCGTGATCGTGGGGAAGACGACGGATGAGCTGTACGAAGGGTATCGGCTGCTGACCGGGCCCGCGCCCCTGCTGCCAAAGGGAGCATACGGATTTACGCAGTCGAAGGAGCGCTACGCCACCCAGGCCGAGATTCTGAACGTGGCAAAGAGCTACCGCGAACGGCAGTTGCCCTGCGATTACCTGGTGGTGGATTTCTTCTATTACCCCCACATGGGCGATATGGATTTTATTCAGAAGGACTGGCCCGATCCGAAGGCGATGAACGACGAGCTTCACCAAATGGGCTTCCACTCGCTGATCAGCGTGTGGCCGCGCTTTGCGCCGGGGTCGCGCTACTACGACATGCTGAAGAACAACGGATGGTTCTATCACCTGGCGGACGGACAGCCGACCACGGGCAATGGGTCGGCGCAGGACAAGACTGGCTCGAACCTGGATATGACGAATCCGGCGGCGGCAAAGTGGTTCTGGCAGACGATCGATCAGAATATCGTCAGCAAGGGATTCGACGCGATCTGGACCGATGAGACGGAGCCGGATATCCCGCCCAACGGCAGCTACTATTTCATCGGGCCCGGGACCGAGTTCTTCAATGTCTATCCGCTGTTTGAGACTACGGCGGTCTACGACGGCATGCGCCGGGACATGCGGGAGCGGCCCCTGATTCTGGCGCGGGCTGCGTTCACCGGCGCGCAGCGCAACGCGACTGTGTTCTGGTCGTCGGACATCTCGCCCACGTGGGACACGCTGCAGCGTCAGGTTCCGGCGGGGCTGGACGTGACGGCCTCCGGGCTGCCGTACTGGACCGACGACGTCGGCGGGTTCTGGGGCCTGCCCGCCGTGCATCGTCCGGTGCATCCGCCGCTGATCGACCCGGCGACCGCCCGGGCGAATGTAGGTGGGTATGACGATTATCCGGAGCTCTACGTGCGCTGGTTCGAATACGGGACGTTTATGCCCATCCTGCGCACGCACGGGATGCGTCGCTGGAACACGGTATGGTCCTATGGCGACCAGGCGACGCCGATCCTGGAGAACTACCTGCGCCTGCGGTACGCATTGATTCCCTATATCTACTCCGAGGCGTACCGCACCTATCGGACGGGAGCGCCTTATATGCGGGCGCTCTTCATGGACTTCCCGAACGATCCGAAGGTCGATGCGCTGACCGGCGAGTTTATGTTCGGGCCGGACTTCCTGGTCGCCCCCGTGACGCACCAGGGCCAGACCACACGCCGCGTGTATTTGCCGGCGGGCGCGGACTGGTACAACTACTGGACAAACGAGATGCTGCATGGCGGACAGTGGGTGACGGTGCAGGCGCCCATCCAGACGATTCCATTGTTTGTGCGCGCGGGGTCGATTCTGCCCATAGGCGATCCCGTGGAGGACATGGATCAGCCCCAGGGGATTCGGGAGATTCGGGTGTATCCGGGCGCGGATGCGACCTTCCGGCTCTATCGGGATGATGGCACGCTGCGTTACCAGAAGACGGGCGGCCAGATCACGGTGCTGCACTGGGACAATCGGGCGCAGCGGTTCTCTCACACGGGCGCTGCCGCGTGGACGGCGCCGGATGCGCAGATCGTCAGGGTCGTCAGGCCGCCAGCCGGCAATCGGTAGTCAGCGCCCGGCCTGGCCGGTCGCGGGGCCGAGCCGTCGGTATCTCCACTGGATTGAAGAGTTGTCCTGCCCCGCGAATCCGGCGGGTGGGGGCCTGCGTCTATCATGAGGGCAGCTCTTCTCTACAGGTCCGCCCAGCAAGGCAAGGAGATTGGAATGCCGCAATTGATGAGAACGTCGAATCCGGCGCTGAACGACAACGTGTTCCGCGGAGTGCCGGGTGCTCTCGGCGACTCGATGACGCTGGCCGGCACCGTGAACAAGACCGGAATCCTGGTGCTGTGCGCCATGGCGGGTGCCGCGTGGACGTGGCACGACTTCCTGCTCGGGCAGATGGCATCGGTGACGACGCTGCTGTGGGTCGGGATTCTTGGCGGTCTGGTATTCGCCTTCGCCACCGTCTTCAAAAAGAATTGGGCGCCCGTGACCGCGCCGATCTACTCCCTGCTGGAAGGCCTGGCCCTGGGCGGCATTTCCGCCACGCTCAATGCGCGATGGCCGGGGATCGCCATTGAAGCGGTCAGCCTTACCTTTGGCACCCTGCTCGTGCTGCTCATGGCTTACCGCTCCGGGATCATCCGCGTGACGGCCAAGTTCCGGCTGGGCGTGGTGGCCGCCACCGGCGCCATCATGCTGTTCTATGTGGCGGAGATGGTGCTGGGGTTCTTCGGCGTTCATTTCGCGGCCATCAACGGCTCGGGTGCGATCGGGATCGGCGTAAGCCTGGTGATTGTCGTGGTGGCCGCGCTCAATCTGGTCCTCGACTTCGACTTCATCGAGCACGGAGTCCAGGCCGGTGCGCCCAAATATATGGAGTGGTATGGCGCCTTTGGCCTGATGGTTACGCTCGTTTGGCTGTACCTGGAGATTCTGCGGCTGCTCTCGAAAATCAACAGCCGGGACTGAGCCCATCCCGCCCCGTCGTCGTAATGTCAGCAGCGGACGGTGAGAACCGGGCACGCGGCTTTGGTAATGAGCGTGTGGGCGAAGCTGCCCGTTGCGAACGAGTCGAGATAACTGCCCGAGCGCAGAGCGAGAACCATGATTCCCACCCGCGTATCGGCTGCTTCGCGCAGCAGCGTAAAGGCGGCGTCCGGCAGCTCCAGAACGTGGGCGGAAGCAAAGCGCAGTGGAGTTGCCGGATCTAATTGCAGTCGGCGCTTGCCGTCCGGCGGAAGGGCTACGCGGATCTGCTGGGAATTCTTCGCACTGGGCCATGCCACCAGCCCGGCGCGGAGGCTCTCAGGCGCCGTATCGGTGATGAACAGCGGACGTTCTGCCGTGCACGAACCGATGCAGGAGTGGTGCGCGTCGAGCGGACGAACGGTCAGCACCGGGCACGGCGCGCAGCTGAGCAGGGCCCGCGCTGTCGAGCCCAGGGTCGACGCCTTGCGGCTCCGGGATCCGTTGACGCCGAGGATGAGCAGCGATGCGCCGTATTCCGCCGCGGCCTGGCGGATGGCCCGCGCCGGGCGTCCCGCGGTGACCAGCGTCGCGGACTCCGGAACGCAGCCCAGCCGCAACTCCCGGCGAACATCGCGGAGCCGGGACTCTGCGGAATCGTGGACGACCGAGTAGCACGGGCCGTCGTCTGAGGTTGTCCCGCTCAGATCCATTACGTGCAGGGCGCGTACCGCGGCGCCGCGCAGGCGTGCGATCTGGCGAGCACAAGCCAGGGCATGCTGCGCGGGTGCGCAAAAATCCGTAGCCAGCAGGATCACCTGTGGCGAGCCCGTCCGGGGAGGGACAGCAAAACTGAGGCTCGCGGCTGTCATTCAGAAAGATTAGGACGCATCCGCGGCACTGTCGGTGATTCGGGTCACCGCGATGCGAGCGCAGCCCTCACAACTCCACGTCTCCGGCGCGCATTGCAACGGCTTTCACGGTCAGAGTGTTTTCCAGACTGATCGCGTTCTGGACCAGACCGGCGGGGAACGACTTCTGCAGGCTGCGCAGCTGAGGCTCTGTTAAGCCGGGGACCACCACTTCCACTTCGAAATCCTTGATCCGCAGTGGGCGAGCGGAAGGTTTGGCTTCGACGTGAACGAGCAGCCCCTCCCCAGGAAGTCCGCGCAGGCTCAGGTATTGGACCACGTACTGCCCAACACAGCCGCCCAGTGCGGCAAGCAGCAACTCCGCGGGGGTCATGCCGTGGTCGGTCGCGCCGTCCTGGGCAGGCTGGTCAACGGCCACGCGGTGCTGGCGAGCCTCGGCTACAAAGCGGGCGCCTTCCGCATACTGCAGGGTCACATCCACGTCGGCAAACTCCGGATAACACACAGGTGAAAGCAAGCGGCGGGCCACTGTGCGGTAGCCCTCAAAGCCCGCGATTGCATGATTTATAGTTTCGAGGCTGCTCGCCGCGCTGCGCCAGGTCGCGCCGTCGCCTTGCACCTGCGCCATATCGCGCAGGTGCGGGGGACGGCGGGGCGCTGCTAAACTCTGTGGTGCCCCAACCATGAAGAAAGCTTCTCGGCCCTCCCAGGTCCCCCGCAAGCCCACACCGCCCGCAAAGAGCGCGGCCGTGAATCCGCGCGCCGCTGCGCGGGAGGCATCGGGCGCCCCGCCGGAAGCCGAGGTGCTGCGCGCTCTGGTCGACAACCTCGACGAGGCGGTTGTCGTGCTGGATCGCCAGGGCAACGCGCAATTCGTCAATGCCGCCGCGGAACGCCTCCACGGCGTCGCGCGCGACGGCCCTCCAGTGGCGCAGTGGAGCCAGGCGTACGGAATCTATCTGCCCGACCGCCGAACTCTGTGGCCTGCCGACCAACTGCCCGGCGTGCTCGCGCTGCGCGGGCAAACGGCGGAAGCGGAAATGTACGTTCGACCGCCCGGCGCCGCCGACGGCTACTGGATCGCGTCGCGCTCGCGGCCCATCTTCGATCCGAACGGAAGGGTGCAAAGCGCGCTGGTCGTGTGGCGCGACATTTCCGCGGAGAAGCAGACCGCGGAAAGCCAGCGGCGCCTGCTCGCCATTGTGGACAACACGCCGGACGCCGTCTGCCTCACGAACGCGGCTCTCCAGACACTCTTCATCAACCGCGCGGGCCGGGAGTTGCTGGGGCTGGGCGAGCATGAATCCGTACAGAACAACCCCTTCTTCGAGGCCGGCTTTGCCGGCCAGCGCGAGCTCTTCGACTCGGAGATCCTGCCGGCCCTGCTGCGCGGCGATCCCTGGACCGGAGAGTTCCGCCTGAGAAACGTCAGCAGCGGCGCCCCCATCACGGTGGATATGCGGGCCTTTGGGATCTTTGGCGCCTATGGGCAGCTGCTGGGCACCGCCAGTGTCAGCCGCGATATCACCGCGCGGCGCCAGGCTGAGGAGACGCGCCAGAGGCTGGCCGCAATCGTCGAGTCCTCCCACGACGCGATCGTCAGCGAGTCGCTGGACGGCACGATTACCACCTGGAACCACGGCGCCGAGCTGATTTTCGGATACTCAGCCGGGGAGGCGATCGGCCAGCCCATCGCGATCCTGGCATGGCCTGGATATCAGGACGATATGCGGGAACTCCTGCGCCGCGTGAAGGACGAGGAAGTCGTGGAGCACTACCCGACGCTGCGCCGCCACAAAAGCGGCCGGCGGCTTGTCGTTTCGCTGACGCTTTCGCCCGTGCGCGACGCGTCCGGTAACGTAATCGGCATCTCCAAAATCGCACGCGACATCACAGAGGATCGCGAGCGCGAGGAACTGGCGCGGCGGCAGACCCTGTTGCTCGATCAGGCCTCCGAGCCCATGATCGTGCGCGATTCCCACGACCGCATCGTTGCCTGGAATAAGGGGGCGGAGCGTCTGTACGGGTATGCGGCGGCGGAGGCGCGCGGACGGGTGACCCACGAACTGCTGCATACCGTCTTTCCTGAGCCGCAGGAGGCGATTGCAAAGCAGCTTGAGGGTGAGGGGCACTGGGAAGGCGAACTGGTCCATCAGACACGTGCCGGTCGCCGAGTGACGGTGCTGAGCCGATGGACCCGCGAGCTGGGCGTGGACCAGCCCCACGTGCTGGAAACCCATGAGGACCTTTCGGAGCGGCTGCAGCGTCTCGCCCTGGAAGAACAGACGCGCCTGGAAAGGCGTTTCCGCCAGTTGCTGGAAGCCGCCCCCGATGCCATTGTGGAGGTTTCCGCGGACGGCCGGATTGTTCTGGTCAACCGTATTGCCGAGGAGATGTTCGGCTACCGCCGCGATGAGCTGGTGGGAAAATCCGTGGACCTTCTGGTGCCGGACGCGGTGCGGCACCAGCATGACCGCTATCGCAACAGCTACCTCGAGCATCCGCGGACGCGGCCCATGGGCAGCGGCCTCGATCTGCACGCGCGGCGGCGCGACGGCTCGCTCTTTCCCGTCGAGATCAGCCTGAGCCCCATCCAGACCGAGAACGGCATGCACGTGACCGCGGTCATCCGCGACGTAACCGAGCGCAAGCGCGCGGAACAGGACGTGCGCCGTCTGCAGTCGCAGTACACCGCCGACCTCGAGGCCCGCAATCGCGAGATCGAGCGGGCGAATCGGCTCAAAAGCGAGTTCCTCGCCAGCATGAGCCATGAACTGCGGACGCCGCTGCACACCATCATCGGTTTCGCCGAGCTGCTGCAGGAGGGTGCCGAGGGCCCCCTCAACCAGACCCAGCAGCGGTTTGTCCGGCACATTCACAAGGATTCCGGCCACCTGCTCGAGTTAATCAACGATGTGCTGGACCTCAGCAAGATTGAAGCCGGTGGCCTGCTTCTGAAGCTCGAGAAGTATCCCCTCTCGCGCAGCATTCAGGAGGCGCTCGCGGCCATCCGGCCAGGCGCCGCGGCCAAGAACATCCGGATCGAGGAGCGCGGCCACGACGGGGGCGAAGTGAATGCCGATCCCCTGCGCGTGAAGGAGATGCTCTATAACCTCCTCAGCAACGCCGTCAAATTCACGCCGGAAGGCGGAACAGTCTGGATCGAAAGCGAGATCCAGGGCGGCTTCGCCCGGGTCACCGTCGGCGATACCGGCATCGGCATTCCGGAGGAAGAGCAGGAAAACATCTTCGACAAGTTCTACCAGGTGGGCAACACGACCCGCGGCGTGCGCGAAGGCACCGGGCTGGGTTTATCGATCACCAAAGAGCTCGTGCAGATGCACGGAGGCTGGATGGAGGTCGCGAGCACCTCGGGGCTCGGCAGCCGCTTTACTTTCACGCTTCCCATTGCGAAGTCAGAGGCGGTATCCTGAGCAGTCTCCAAATTGCGATCCGTTCACCAGATCGTAATTTCGGGAGACGGAAGCCGCCGATGACCGAGCCTGGCGGAAAACGCCGCATCCTGATCGCCGACGACCGCGCCAGCAGCCGCGAGCTGCTCCGCATGGTGTTGGAGCGCGCGGGATACGAAGTGATCGAGGCCGAGGATGGAGTGGATGCCGTGGAACGCGCGCGCGCGGGGAATCCCGACCTGATCCTCCTCGATCTGCAGATGCCGCGGCTGGATGGCTACGGAACGCTCCTCGAATTGCGGCGCGACGATCGCTTCCGGAACCTGCCGATTCTGGCGCTGACGGCCAGCGCCATGCGCGGAGATCGGGAAAAGATTATGGCCGCGGGGTTCACGGACTATCTGGCGAAGCCCGCCGGACCGGAGTTGCTGCGGGAGACCGTGGCGAAGCTTCTGGGACACGCTTAAAGCCTGCTATTAAATTTCCCGCTGCCCACGCAACGATGCGGTCGAAGGACCTCTCCCGTCACAGCAGCCCGTACTTCTTCATCTTGTAGCGCAATGCATCGCGGCCGATGCCGAGAGCGCGGGCGGCCAGCGACTGATTGCCCTTCGCCCGTTCAAGGGCGATGACGACGAGCTGCCGCTCGTGCTCGGCCAGCGACCCATCGGCCTCCGCTGCCTGCCCCGCGGCGGGGCTGAATGGTACGGAGCCTGAGGTTGCGGCGGGCGAGGCCTCGCTGCCCAGCACCGGCGGCGGCAGGTCCCCCACATCAATCTCGTCGCCTTCGGCCATCATGCAGGCGTGGCCCAGAGCGTTCTCCAGCTCGCGGACGTTGCCGGGCCACGCGTGGCGTTCGAGGGCAAGACGAGCGCGCGGCGTCACCCCGCGAATTGCTTTACCGTACTCGCGGGCGAACCGGTCGACGAAATGCCGGATCAGCAGCGGCAGATCCTCCTTGCGCTCCGCGAGTGAAGGCACGGAAATCTCCACCATGGTGAGGCGGTAATAGAGGTCCTCGCGAAACTGGCGGTCGGCGACAGCCTGGCGCAGGTTGCGGTGCGTGGCGGCGATCACGCGCACGTTGACCTTGCGCGCCTGCAGCGAGCCGACGCGCTGGATCTCCTGGTTCTGCAGCGCGCGCAGCAGCCTGGCCTGCGTGGAGAGCGGCATGTCGCCGATCTCGTCCAGGAACATCGTGCCTTCGCTGGCGGCTTCAAACATGCCCGGCTTGTCGCGGTCTGCGCCGGTGAACGCGCCTTTGACGTGGCCGAAGAGCTCGCTCTCGAAGAGCGTTTCGACGACGGCGGAACAGTTGAGGACGACGTACTGCCCTTTGACGCCGCTGCGGGCATGGAGCGCGCGCGCGACGAGATCCTTGCCGGTGCCCGTGGCTCCCTGGATGAGCGCGGAACGGTAGTGCGGCGCGATGCGGCGGATGCGGGCAAAGAGTCCCGCCATGGGCGGGCTGTTGCCGATGAGGCCTTCGAATTCGGTCTCGGTGCCGGCGGCCTGGCGGCGGCGCGCGTCCTCGATCAGGCGCCCGACGCGCTCCCGCAGCAGCGGCAGGCGAATCGGCTTCTCCAGATAATCGGCCGCGCCCCTGCGGATGGCCTCGACGGCCGTCTCCGTGGTGTAGTGCGCCGTCATCAGGACCACGTCGGTGGCCGGCGCGAACTCCATGATCCGGCTGAGCACGTCGAGGCCGGACATCTCCGGCATCACGAGATCGGTAAGGACCAGCTGCGGGCGGATACGGCGGATGAGATCGAGTGCCTCAGTGGGGCGCGACGCCGTGTGGATCGTGACGCCCTCGCGGGAGAGCGCGGTGGACAGCAATTCGAGGCTGCCGGGATTGTCGTCGAGAATGACGATCGAGAGATCCATAGGGAGCGCGGGGATAGCGCTTCCATCTTACTGGATGGTCGAGCGATTGAGGGCTACTCGCGATGCCGGGAAACCGTATTCA
>DAHUYD010000039.1 GCA_027315385.1 Acidobacterium sp. | reverse complement strand
GCCTCCCAACCAGACCAGCTGCATTTTCGAGCATGTCTACTTCGCCCGGCCCGACAGCAAAATCTATAACCGCTGGGTGCAGGAGAGCCGCGAGGAGATGGGCCGCCAGCTTGCCCGTGAATCGCATGTGCCCGCGGATCTCGTCGTTCCCGTGCCCGACTCCGGCGTCACGGCCGCGATCGGCTACGCCGCCGAAAGCGGCATCCCGTTCCGCTTCGGCCTCATCCGCAATCACTACGTCGGCCGCACCTTCATCGAGCCTGAGCAGCGCGTCCGCGACTTTGGCGTAAAGCTCAAGCTCAACCCTGTCCGCAATCTGCTCGAAGGCCGCCGCGTCATCCTCATCGACGACTCCATCATCCGCGGCACGACCAGCCGCAAGATCGTGCGCATGGTGCGCCAGGCGGGCGCGAAGGAAGTCCATCTGCGCATCAGCTGTCCGCCGACCATCTCGCCCTGCTTCTATGGCGTGGACACGCCGCGCAAATCCGAACTGATCGCCGCGAACAACACCGTCGAGCAAATTCGCCAGTTTATCGAGGCCGACTCGCTCGCCTATCTGTCACTTGATGGGTTACGTAAAGCCTGCGACGGCGGCGAAGGCAATCACTTCTGCGTCGCCTGCTACACCGGCGACTATCCCACCCAGTGGGTGGACGTCGAAGACATAATCCCCGCCGGAGCGCCCGCCGATTAATTCCCGCTCCCTGGCTTCTGCCTGTACCGTTGCCTGCCTCGAACCCATACGCGCAACCTCCCCATCTTCTTTAGCTTCCCACTCAGGTGAAGGGAGAATGTTCATGGCAACCAGGAAGTCCCCGGCGCGCAAATCTTCGGGAGGCAGAAAGTACAGTCCGAAGGCTGGCAAGAAGGTCGCACGCGCGATGCACGAGAAGAAACATGGCACATTGAAAAGCGGCCGCAGCGGCAGGAAGGTCACCAGCCGCAAGCAGGCCGTCGCCATCGGTCTCTCGGAAGCTCGCAAAGAAGGCGCCCGGGTTCCGAAGAAGAAGTCCTCCTCCAGGAGCAACTCCTCGCCCTCGGGCCGCTCCCGCAAGAGTTCCGGCTCGCACAAGAAATCCTCATCGAGCAGCCGGTAAGACACTCGTCTCGGACGCCTCGCCCGGCGAGGGGTCCTTCTTCCGCATCCTGCCGCTTCCTGCTACCTTTCAAGTAGCTCTCATGTCGATCTCCTCCGCCGAGTCTTCGCTGCGCGCCTCCGGCAACCGCTTCGTGCGCGCCTGTCTCCGCCAGCCCGTCGATCGCACTCCTGTCTGGTTCCTGCGTCAGGCCGGGCGTTACATGCGCGAGTACATGGAGGTCCGCCGCCACCACTCGCTCCTCGACATCTGCAAGCGGCCGGAACTAGCCTCCGAGGTCACCATCACGGCTGCGGAAAAACTGGATGTCGACGCGGCCATCATCTTCGCCGATCTGCTGCTCCCCCTCGAGTGCATGGGCCTCGACTTCGAATTCCAGGCTGGCGAAGGCCCCGTCATTCACAAGCCGCTGCGCGATGCCGCATCCATCGACGCGCTCCAGACCACCCGCGCCTCAGAATTAAGCTATGTCGCCGAGGCCATCCAGCGGGTCGTCGGCCATTTCCACGGCCGCCTCGGCATCATTGGTTTCTGTGGCGCGCCCTTTACTCTGGCCAGCTACATGATCGAAGGCGGCGGCTCGCGCAATTACGTTGAGACGAAAAAGCTCATGTACAACCAGCCCGGGGCGTGGCGCAAGCTGCTCGACAAGCTGGTCGCCGTGCTCCGCGAATTTGCCGCCCAGCAGGTCGCGGCGGGCGCCGATGTTATCCAGATATTCGACAGCTGGGCCGGCGCGCTCGCCATTCCCGACTACCGCGACTTCGTTCTGCCCGCCACTCGTACCCTCGTGCGAGAGATCCAGGGCCTCGGCGCTCCGGTCATTTACTTCGGCGTAGACACCGCAAGCCTGCTGCCCGCGATGCGCGAAACCGGCGCCGACGTGCTGGGCCTGGACTGGCGCACTCCGCTCGATTACGCCTGGCGAGGCCTCGATTACGCCTGCGCCGTCCAGGGCAATCTCGATCCCATCACTCTCTTCGCCGATCCCGAGCTGGTTCGCTTGCGCGTCCACCAAATCCTCGCCCAGGCTGCCGGCCGTCCCGGCCACATCTTCAATCTCGGCCACGGCATTGTTCCCGGCACGCCCGTCGAACACGTGCAGGCCGTCGTGCGCTTCGTCCGCGAGTACCTCCCGACGGAGCAGCGCCATGCCTGATGCGGTTCTGCTCCTTGCGCACGGCACGCCCGATTCGCCTGACGAAATCCCTGAATACCTGTCACATGTCACCGGCGGCCGCGAGCTGCCGAAGTCCGTTGTCGAAGAGGTCCGTCACCGCTTCACACTCATTGGCGGTAGTCCCCTCACGCCGCTCACGCTCCAGCAGGGCTGGCTCCTCGAGCGCGAACTCGGCCTCCCTGTCTACGTCGGCATGCGCAACTGGAAGCCATACGTCGCCGACGTAGTCCGCCGCATGCGCAGCGACGGCATCACGCGCGCGGCGGTCATTTGCCTCGCTCCGCAGAATTCCCGCACCAGCGTCGGCCTGTACCGCCGCGCTGTCTTTGCCGCGGCCGAAGGCGCAATCGAGCTGAAGTTCCTCGACGACTGGGCCGACCATCCGCTGCTTGCCGATGCCTTTGCCGACCGCCTCCGTACTGCTCTCGATCGATTTGCGCAGGACGCGGGTGCTCCGCCGCCCGTCCTCTTCACCGCGCACAGCGTCCCCTGCCGCACGGTGCTCTCCGCCCCGCAGCTCGACCACCACACCGCTCCGGAACTGCCCGATCCCTACCCTGTGGAGGCCCGCCTGACCGCGCGCCTGGTTGCGGAGCGCGTCGGCCTCGCTCCCGAAGATTGGTTTTTCGCCTTTCAAAGCCAGGGCATGTCCGGCGGCCCGTGGCTCGGTCCCACCGTTGAGGACACGCTGACCGCGCTCGATCAGCAGGGAATCAGGCACCTGATTATTCAGCCCATCGGCTTCCTCTGCGACCATGTCGAGATTCTCTACGACATCGACATCGGGTTTCGCGAATTCGCAGCCAAACTCGGCATCCAACTTCGCCGCCCCGCCTCGCTGAACGACTCTCGCCTCCTCACGCTGGCCCTGGCCGACCTCGCGCGCCGGGCCCTGCAACAGGCGCTTCCATCGGAGCCCCCAGGCTGAACTTCCGGAGGCCCTTCCGCGCATGGCAGCCTATGCGCGTTCCGAAATTCGCGCGGGCGAGGCCAGGAACCGGTTCCGAAGCAGCGACAGCCACCCGCCCAGCCCCGAGCTGTTTTGCGGCGTTGAAGCCGCGAAGAGCGGCGATGGGGCCGCAGGATGACTGCCGCGTTTTGGAATCTCCGTCTGGTTCCTCTGCTCTTCCGGTCGCGAAGCTTCCGCCTCCCGCACGCTGCGCCGCAAATATTCTGAGACAGTCAGTCCAGTCTCTTTCGCGCGCTTCTGCAGCAGCCGCTCTTCGGCGCTCGACAACCGTACTGAAACCCTCTGCTGCCGCTCCTGCCTGCTTTTCGGCTTCTCCGCTCGCACGCTGCGAGCCAGCACCTCGCGAAACTCTGCTTTCCTCGGCGTCTTCGCGGATTTTTTCCCTGCTGCTCGCGGCCGCTTCGCTGACTTGCAGGTATCAGGCTGCCGGGTGCCGGCTTGTTTCGTCTCGCTCGCCTGCACTGAAGCCGGGGGCCGAGGCTTCCCGGCCTTTGCTTCCCCAGCCGGCCCGCGCCTTACCAGTTGAATTTTCCTTACCGCAGGCGCTCCAGCCTTTTTCTTCGCCGAAGGCTTTGCTTCGGGCAGCGATTCTGAAGTCAACTTCGTCGTTGCCGGAGCAGCGCACTCGGCTACCGCGGCAGGCTTCCACACAGGTGCCGGCTGTATCTCACAGGCTTCGGGCGCCTGCGGCGGCGGAGACGCGTGAACTCGCTCAGCAACGGGTATCGCGCGGCGGCTTCGCAGCTGTCGCATCGCTTCTTCCATCGGAATCTCGCGAACGCCTGTCGCACTCTGCTCGTGCCCGCTATGGTTTTCCGGCAGTTTTCCCGCCCATGTCTGAAAGCGGTTAAGGATCGCGTGAAGGTCGTCGGCCGGGCCCGCGGACTTGGTGGCTGGATGCATCGCAGGTTCCTCCATGCGTCAAGCCTAAGAGAAACCCCATAGCCTTCAGCGATCTCGGTAAGAAATCTCTCAGACCCATTCCGCATTCGGAACCGCGCGCAACCGGGGTGCCATTTCGGAATCCCGCGGCGAGTCACCCGCCTTCAGCCGGTGTTCCGCAGTCCCGCCGCAATCCCACTGATCGTCCCTGCAATCGCGCGATTGACCTCGTCGGTGTCCTCGCCCGCGCGTTTCCGGCGCAGCAGGTCTACCTGAATCAGGCTCATAGGGTCAACGTAAGGATTGCGCAGCAGGATGGATCGCGCCAGCACCGGATTGGCATCCAGCAGGTCGTTCTGTCCTGTGACGGCCAGTACCGCCTCGCGCGTGCGCTCGAGCTCGGCTTTCAGCATTCCGAAAACCCGTGCCCGCAGGGCCTCATTCGGAACAAGGGACGCATACAGAGAGGCGATCCCAGGGTCTGCCTTCGCCAGGGCCATCTCCACATTGCGCACCAGATCGGTGAAGAGCGGAAAATCCGCCATCATCGCCCGCAGCAGCTTCATCGCTCCGGGCCTCTTCGCATATTCCGTGAGTGCGGTGCCCACCCCAAACCAGGCTGGAACCAGCAGCCGGCTCTGCGTCCAGCCGAAGACCCACGGAATGGCGCGCAGATTGGAGAAATCCATCTGTCCGCGCCGGCGCGCAGGGCGCGAACCAATCCGCGCATGCTCCAGCTCGCCCACCGGAGTGGCCAACTCAAAGTAGTGCAGCAGTTCCGGATCGCCCAGTATCCGCTCGCGATAGTGCCGGAACGAAATCTCCGACAGCTCTCCGAGCGCGGATTCCCATTCCGGCTGCATCACGCCCGAAAAATGCGCGCCCGGAATCAGCGCATTCGGCCGCGCGAGCGCGTCCAGCGACGCTGCAATCATCAGCTCCAGATTCCGCTCCGCCACCACCACGTCTGAGTACTTCCAGTTCAGCACCTCGCCCTGCTCGGTGATCCGAATCTGCCCCTCGAAGGCGCCCATCGGCTGCGCATAGATGGCGCGATGAGTCGGTCCTCCGCCGCGTCCCACTGTTCCGCCGCGTCCGTGGAAGAGCCGCAGCTGCACGCCGCACTCCCTCGCCACCTCATGCAGTGCGCGATGCGCGCGAAAAATCTCCCATGTGCTGGTCAGCATGCCTCCGTCCTTATTCGAATCGGAGTAGCCCAGCATCACTTCCTGCGCATTGTTCCAGGATTCCAGGAGCTTTCTGTAGCCCGGATTCGTCCACAGCTCACGGCAAATCTCTGGCGCGCGCCGCAAATCCTCGATCGACTCGAAGAGCGGCACCGGCATGAGGCCGGGATCTCTGCCTCGCCCCGCTACCTCCACGCCGCCGAGCCGCGCCAACCAGACCACCGCCAGCACATCTTCCACGCACGATGCTCCGCTGACGATGTATTGCCGGATCGCTTCCGGGCTGCACCCCGCCTTGATCTCCGCGATCACGCGAAACGTCTCCAGCACATCGCGCGTCTCCGCGCTCAGCGGACCCGGCGCCGTACCGCTCTCTTTCGCGCACCACGCCGACGCTTCCTCCAGCGCCCTTTTGTGCACCCGAGCGTGCTGACGGATATCCAGCGTATGCAGGTGCAGCCCGAAGGTCCGCACCATCAGCAGCAGAGGATCAATCAGCGTCTCCGCCAGCCGCACGCCGCGGTTCTGCGCCAGGCTGCGCCGCACCACCTGCAGATCGTCGAGAAAGTCCGCAGCCGAACAGTAGGCCGCGAGTCGTGCCCGCGCGGTTTCCAGCATCTCCGGATCGGAGCTCGGCTTGCCTGCGGTATTCAGCAGGCGCGCCCGCACGCAGATGAGATATCGCCGGTACATCTCGAATTCGAAGCTGGTGCCGAACATCGCGTCGGCGCTCAGGTGCAGTTCCGCCTGGAAATTCTTCAGATGGCCCAATAACTCCTCGCTCACGGGCAGTTGCTGCGCGCTGGTCGTCAGCAGATCGATCATCTGGCGCAGCCTCTGGTCGTAAAAATCCAGCAACCGCGCCCTTGCGGTCCTGATTGCCTCGCGCGTCACCTCCGGGGTCACAAACGGATTTCCGTCGCGATCCCCGCCGATCCACGAGCCGAAGCGCAGCAGCAGCGGCAGCTCCGTCAGCTCCACCTCCAGGCCGTACTCGCTCTTCAGCGCCGCGGCCACCTCGGCGTACAGCCCCGGCAGCGTATCGAAGATCGAGACATCGTAGTAGTCCAGGCCCATGCGGATCTCATCCGCCACGGCCGGCCGCCGGCTGCGTACCTCATCCGTTTGCCACAGGGCGGTAATCTCCGCCGTCAGCGCCTCTTCCAGCGACGCCAGCTCTTCTTCGGGAACCGGAATGCGGTCGAGCCGCTCCAGATACTCGCCCATCCGCCGCCGCTTCATCAGCACGGTGCGGCGCGCGATCTCCGTGGGATGCGCGGTGAACACGGGCACAACGAGAATCCGCGAAAGCCATTGCATCGCGTTCCCGGCGGAGATCCCTGCCTCGCGCATCGCCCGCAGCGTGCCGCGCAACTCACCGCGCTGCGCTCCGCGCTTTGCCTCGCCGCCGCCGATTTGCAGCGAGAGGCGCCGCCGCTTGCGATGATTCGTCTCCGCCAGGTTAATCAGCTCGAAATAGAATGCAAAGGCCCGGCTGAGCCGGTAGGCTTCATCCACGGTCAGCCCGCTCGCCGCCAGCACTGCGGTTTGCATGAGATCTTCGGCCTCGCCGCTGCGCCCCTGCGCCTGCGCTTCGCGACGGCGGATCGCCGACTGCCGCAACTCCTCGACCATCCCAAACAGGGGGTCGCCTGCCTGTTCGCGCAGCACGCGCCCCAGCAGCACACCCAGCGAGCGTACATCGCGCCGCAGCGGAGCTTCCTTCATCTCTCCCGCGCGCGCTTCCAGTTCAGCCAGGCGCTCAGCCCAGTTTTCCGGCTTCCAGAGAGACGGCATGTTTCGATTAGAGCATTTCTCCTGTCGACCTGCGCAAAGCCTGCGCCTCTGGCGCATCTTCCCAATTTCCGGCGCGTTCCGCATGCCGACGGTTACAACCACGGCCCCACCGGCGCATAATGGCGGGGACCCGCAACCAGTCCACTGCATTGAGGAGTGCCGCAACGCATGTTCGCGCCCACCACGTTTCACGCTGCGTTGCTGATGACCATCACGAGCACCGTCTGCTGGGGCTCGTTCGCCAACACATTCAAGGGGACCAAAAAATACCGCTTCGAGCTGTATTACTGGGATTACACATTCGGAATATTTCTGGCGGCGCTGTTGCTCGCCTTCACTCTGGGCAGCCCGAGCGAAGGCCCCACGGCGTTCCTGACCAACCTGCACGCAGCTGACGATATCAATCTTTTCTACGCCGCGCTTGGCGGCTTTATCTTCAACATCGCCAACACGCTGCTTGTCGCGGGCATCGAGATCGTCGGCCTGGCCATTGCCTTCCCGGTTTCCATCGGCATCGCGCTGGTGGAAGGCGAGGTGCTGAGCTACGCGCTGCAGCCGCGGGGCAGCGCCGCCCTGCTGGCAGCGGGGATAGCCATGGCGCTCGTGGCGCTGGTGCTGATCGGCAAGGCTTACGGAGCACTGCGCACCGGCGGTAACGCCGCCTCGCGGCGCGGCGTGGCCGTTTGCGTCATCTCCGGTCTGTTGATGGGCATCTTTGCCCCCTTTGTCACGCGGGCCATGACGCGTGGCGCGACGCTTACCCCCTACACCACGGCGGTGTTTCTTACGCTGGGCGCGCTGATCTGCTGCTTCCTGTTCAACCCGATCCTGATGCGAAAGCCCATCGCCGGTACGCCGGTCGCGATGCCCGAGTATTTTCGCGCTCCGGCTTCGTATCATGCGCTGGGGTTGCTTGGCGGGGGCATCTGGGGACTTGGCACGGTCTTCAATTTCGTGGCCGCGTCTCTGGTGGGCGTAGCAATCTCCTACGCCATCGGGCAGGCCTCGCCCATGGTGGCATGTTTGTGGGGCGTCTTCGCCTGGAAGGAGTTTCGCGGCGCCAACGCCCGCGCCAAAGGCTATCTGGCCGCGATGTTTGCAGCCTACATGCTGGCGCTGGTGCTGATTGCCAGGGCGTATGTCGCTTAAATCCGAGCCGATCGCAGTACGACCGCTCATGCGAGCAGATAGTCAAATTCAAAAGAAACGAGGATGAATGAGCAAGCGCTGGGTTACCGTGATGGGCAGCTATGTGACAGACCTCGCGTTCCGGACGGACAGGCTGCCGGCGTGGGGCGAAACCTACATGGGCAGCAGCTTCCTTATGGGCCCCGGCGGCAAGGGATCGAACCAGGCCGTCGCTGCCGCTCGCGCCGGCGCGCAGGTGAGCTTCATCAGCAAGCTTGGCCGGGATCTTTTCGGCGATATGGCGCGCAAAACCTACCGCGACGAAGGCATCGATACCACGCACCTGCTGGAGACGGATTCGCCAACCGGCGCAGCCTCTATCGTGATCCACGCGAACAGCGGCGAGAATTCCATCGTCGTCATTCCTGGCGCGTGTTTGGAGCTGACCCCCGAAGAGGTCGCCCAGGCGCGGGAACGCATCGCGCTCTCAGCCGTCTTTCTAACCCAGCTGGAGCTGGCTCTGCCCACCGTGGGATTCGGCCTGGAACTGGCCCACTCGCTCGGCGTTCCGACCATTTTGAACCCCGCCCCTGGCCGCGCATTGCCCGCCTCGCTCTTTCCGCATTGCGACTACATAACGCCGAACGAAACGGAGGCGGAAATTATCACCGGGATCAGGATCGCATCGCCGGCAGATGCTTATCGCGCGGCCGAGGCGCTGCTGAAGCGCGGCGCGCGGAATGCCATCATCACGCTCGGCGCCCAGGGCGCGGTGGTCAGGAACGCCAGCCTCCGCCGGCACGTACCGGCATTCCGCGCGGGCGATGTCGTCGACACCACCGGCGCAGGCGACGCCTTCAACGGCGGATTGGCGGTGGCGCTCGCCGAAGGCTGCGATATCGTCGATGCCGTGCGTTTCGGCTGCGCCGTGGGTGCGATATCCGTCACGCGGCCGGGAACGGCACCCTCCATGCCTCTGCGCTCCGAGGTGGATGCGCTCCTGCAAAAAGGCTGCTGATACTCTACGGCTCGATCGGCTCCACGTAGAACATCTCGTTCGTGCTGCGAAACCCGTTCGCCTCGTAGAGCCGGCGTCCCTCGTCCGTGGAGTGAAGGGCGACCACGCGGATGTATCGCCGGCGAGCCTCCGCCAGAGCTAACTCAATCAGGTTGCTGGCGAGGCGGCGGCGGCGATACTCGGGCTCGACGTAAACATTCAGCAAATAGCCGCGCTGCGTGGACCGCGGATCGAGCGGATGCGGCGGCCAATCCAGCAGCAGCAGGCCGGCGCCCGCCACCGGCTTGCCGTCGTCCTCGGTGATCCAGCCCAGATACCGCTCCGCGGCGATCTCTTTGACGACCCACGGCTCGTGGGCGTCGGCCATCACGCCGAGCACCGGGGTGTCGGCGCGCCCGGCATCGACAAACATGCGGCGGCGATGCCGTGTGATCAGCGCCGCGTCTGAGATGGTAGCCAGTCGGGTCTTCAGCATGATGAGCAGTATAAGGCTGTAGCATGATGGCGTGACACCTGCGCCCCATCTGGACCGCACCCTGCTGCGCGCGGGCATGCGCGTGGCGGTCGCGGTCTCCGGGGGTGCCGATTCCGTGGGGCTGCTGCGCGCGCTGAGAGAGGCTGCGCCGGAAATCGGTCTGGTCCTCTCGGTTGCGCATCTGCATCACGGCATTCGCGGCTCCGAGGCTGACGAGGATGAGCGCTTTGTGGCGGATCTGGCCGAGCAGCTCAGGCTGCCGCTCCATCGCCACAGTGTGGATACACCCCAGGCTGCAAAGGCGGAGAAGAGGACGCTGGAGGAAGCTGCGCGCCACCTGCGTTATGCCTGGTTCCGCGAACTGCTGGCGCAGGCACAAGCCGACGCGGTTGCCACCGCGCATACGCTCGACGATCAGGCGGAGACGGTGCTGCATCGCCTGATCCGCGGCGCCTGGACCGAGGGACTGGGCGGCATTCATCCCGTGGTGACCTGCCCCGGCGGATCGATCATGCGGCCGTTCCTGAAGACCCGGCGAGCGGAGATTGTTGCATGGCTCCGCGAGATCGGCCAGCCCTGGCGCGAAGATGCTTCGAATCTGGACCCGGCGTTAACCCGAACGCGCGTCCGGCACCAACTGCTGCCGCAACTCGCAGCATTCAATCCCCGCATCGCGCAGCAACTGGCCCGCATGGCCACGATTGCCCGCGACGAAGAAGCCTGGTGGGACACGGAGTTGGCTCGCCTCCTGCCGCCGCTCATCCTGCCGGGCAAGCCAGTGCGCGGCGGAGGACGCTCCGTCTCTACGCAGCAGAGCGAAGGCAGCGTGGGCCTCGAACTGGGACGCCTGCGCGCGCTGGCGCCCGCTCTGCGCCGCCGCGTACTGCGCGCCGCTGCGTCGCAACTGGGCCGCGATCTGAATTTCGACCAGACAGAGCGGCTGATGGAGATGTGCGAACCGGAAGGATCCCGGCGTCAGCAGCTGACTGCCGAACTTCGTGCCGAGCGAAGCGCGCGCGAGCTACAGATCCTGCGCGAGGAGCCGCCCTTGCGGCCCGCAACCCGCAGGAGAGCGCTCGATTCAGATTGAGGCTGCGGACGAGCCGGCCGCCTCAGTTGCCGAGCCGGCAGACCTTCACCATGGCATTGCGATACGGGCAATCGAATTCCGTCACGGCAGACTGCTTCAGGACCAGCCAGCTGACATGCAGGGGAGCCAGTTGCTGGATCCGAGCGGCATCGCTGATGCCGCTCAGGTTCCTGGAGGCGGTGCTTTGGGCCAGCCATTGCTCCGCCAACTGCGGAAAAATCGCCGCGGCTCCGCCGTCCTTCGATGCATCCGCGATCGACGTCCGCCGCGCAATGGCGCGAAAGCCTTCAGTGTCTTCCGCGGGCGCGTCAATGTAATTCGCATCCAGGGCGAACACCGCATTCTTCGGCGTGTTCTCCCGTACCCAGTGGAACGCCTGAACCCATGGGTTCCGTGGCTGTCTCCAGGGCAACTCAACGTGAGAGGCGGAAGTGTAGACGAGGAACTGCGCGGCTGAGATCCCCCCGGCGATCACGCCGAACATCAGCACCCATCGCCAGGCCCTGGTGCGAAGAACGTGCTGGCCCAGCAGGGCACCGAGACCCATAAACAGGACGAGATAGACGATCAGAAAAGGGCGAAGCGTCTGGAGCCGCGCGATCAGGTGCGAATGACTGCCCGGATGGGCAAAACACGCCGCCACCGCGACCGAACTGCAGGCGATGGCCAGAGACGCGAGGCACAGCGACACATCGGGCCGTCTCCAGTCGCCACGTTTCCACCAGCAATAGCCGGCAAACAACAGAGCGGGTCCGATGAGTCCGAAGATTTCGTACCACTGCCAGCGCGCAAGGTAAAAATATCCGCGCGTGAGCGCCGCGATCCGGTACGCGTGGGACTCCACAACGTTGCGCTGCGAGTACCAAAGCGCAGCTCCCAGCGCCACCGGCGCCACGGTCAATCCCGCCAGCAAGCGCCAGCGGGCCGCCTGCGCGGCCCACAGCAGGATCAGGAAGCCCCCGGCGTAAATGGCCATCAAAGGATGGATCACCGCGATCAGCGCCAGCCACAAGCAGGTCTTCAGAAGCCGGCGGTCCAGCGCCGCGGAAATGGCCAGAAGCGTACAAGGTGTCGAGAGGGTGCGGCTGGTGACATAAGGGTCCATCATGACCAGGCCGGTTCCCGCCACCGGGACCGTCAGGCACACGGCCACCATGGCGACCGCGCCCCAGGCTGCCGCTTCCGAAGAGAAGCATCTGCGCGCGATTTGTCGGCAGCCTGCCAGCAGGAGCCAGAATCCGCCGAATTGAAAGCCCAGCAGTACCGCTGAAATCGGCAGCCGCGTCAAGCGCACTACATCCGCCACCAGCCAGGAAAAGATCGACAGGTGCGTATAGTCCGCGATGAACGGTGTGCCTGCCCCGAACCGATGTGGGTGCAGCGCCAGCACCACGCCCGACACGTAGATGCCGGCGTCGTCCGCATATGGGTGAAACCCGTGAATCAGGATGGCAAGCAGAGCGATCCCGGCCAGTGCCAGCGATCGGGGTACGCTCGCTGCCCATTCCCTGGTTCGCTCCGGCGCAGTGTCGAGCGAAGCGCGAGAATCAAAAACAACTGTACTCAACCCACATCTCCAACGATCCGGAAAGGAACTCCAACGCAGAGGAGAACCATGGCAAGGGGCACTGGGACCCGCCGATCAGTTCCGGGGATTCTACCTTGTAGAATACAGGATTGGGCATACGCGCAGCACGCGCAAGGCGCCGGCAGCCCCTGCGCCCACCGTCCGGGGGCTACCCGCTTTCTCCCCACGGATCGCCCCACGGACCGCCCCCCTGACCGCGCCGGTTCCGCACCAGACCATTCAACAGAGAATCTCGATCAACCGGCCCAATCCGATGGTATTCTTCCGCCAGCCAGAACCAGAGCGCATCCGGCGATCGAGAGCCTGGCGCGGGTTAAAAACCTGGCCAACTTCAAACGCCGGTCCGGGGAGCCATGCAAACGCTCGACGCGGGTCTTCCAGCGAGGAACAGCAGGCAATCGGCGTCGGCGCGCCCCGCGAAACTTGCCCTGGTCATTCCTACCCTTCACGAAGCCGGCAATATCCTTCCTCTGCTTGTCCGCGTGCGCGCCGCCCTGGCCAGGTGCAATGTCCCGCATGAAGTGATCGTGGTGGACGATGACAGCGGAGACGGCATCGAGGCGATCCTCGCGGGCGTCGCCGCGGAAGATTCTCGCATCCGCCTGATTGTGCGGCATGGCGAACGGGGCCTGGCGGGTGCGGTTCTGCGCGGCTGGGCGGAGAGCGATGCAACCCATCTGGGCGTGATGGATGCCGACCTCCAGCACCCCCCGGAACTTCTGCCCAGCCTTTGGGCGGCGATCCAGGCGGGCGCCGACCTGGCGGTGGGCAGCCGCTATGCGAGCGGGGGCAGCCTGGGCGGGTGGAAAGCGTCACGGCACCTCATTTCCCGGATAGCGATCTGGATGACGTTGCCCGTCCAGCGTTCGGGAATCCGCGCTCGCGATCCGATGTCGGGTTTTTTCATGGTGCGCCGTGCGTGCATCGACGGCATCGCATTGCAGGCCGCGGGCTTTAAGATCCTGCTGGAGATTCTCGCCCGCGCCGATCTTCGCAGCGTCGTCGAGGTCCCGTTCACCTTCGGCCGCCGTTACGCGGGCGCCAGCAAAGCCGGTCCCCGCACAGCATTCGATTATCTGCTGCTCCTCCTGCGACTGTACCGGCAAAAGGGACGCACCCCGTCGCCGGCCGAACGCGAACAGGCGCGCGCCGTGCTTGAGGAGCGGCAGGAAGCTGTCCACCATTAAAGCTTTCCGCCCCCGGTCATCGTCCTGGCTCTCGCCTCATCTCAACTGAGATACCCTGCGGAAAGAGGCATAATCGATGAGTTCTTCGGCATCCGAGCAATCCCTGAAGGAGGCGCCAGGGCGCGGCTCCGCTTCTTTGAATCCTTCCTGGAATCCGGCCGGCGCGGGCTCCGTCGATGCTCAGACCCTGACAAGCTGGGTAGAGGCGCGCCTGGCGCGCCATCGCGAGGCGCTGGACCGGCTGGATGCCGCGCCTGCTCCGCGTACGCTCGAAAACACCTTCCGCGCCTATGACGACGCCATCGCGGAGCTGGCCGTGGCGGGCTCGGAAACCGGCTTGCTGCACAGCGTGTGCGAAGCGAAGGAAGTGCGCGACGCGTCCGAGGATCTGCTGCAGAAGATCGCCCAGGCCGGAGTGGAGCTTTCGCTGAATCGCGATGTGTACCAGGCTCTGGCGCAAATCGAAGGCTGCGCCACGGACGGCCCGGCGCGGCATTATCTCGATCGCACGCTGCTCCAGTACAGGCTGGCGGGCGTCGACAAGGATGACGCAACCCGCGCGCGGATCAGGGAGTTGCAGGACCAGGCTACGCTGCTGAGCCTGACCTTCGCGCGCAATGTGCAGGAGGGTGGCAAGCAGGTGGAGGTGCTGGACGCGGCGGAACTGGACGGCCTGCCGCCGGATTTTCTGGCCGCGCACCCCGCGGACGAAAACGGCAGAATCGTCCTGACGACCGATTTTCCCGACTATGTGCCGGTGATGACGTTCGCGCGCTCCGGCGATCTGCGGCGCCGCATGTTTCTGGCGTACCAGACGCGGGCGTATCCAGCGAATCGCCAGGTTCTCCTCGATCTGCTGAAAGTGCGGCAGGAGCTGGCGGCGATTCTGGGTTTCGGGCACTGGGCCGACCTGGCAACAGCGGATCAGATGATGGAGTCGGCAGCCAACATGCAGGCGTTCCTCGACGATCTGGACCAGGCGACCCGGGGAGGGGCGGAGAAGGAATATGCCATGCTGCTTGCGTTCGCCCAGTCCATCGAGCCGCAGCTGAAGCAAATTGACAATGCCAGCCGCGGCTATTGGATGGAGCAGTACAGGCGTTCGGCGTTCGCATTCGATTCCCAGTCTGTGCGGCCGTATTTTCCCTACGCGCGTGTGGAAGCCGGCGTGCTGGAAACCGCGGAGAAGCTTTTTCAGGTCAAATTCCGCCGCATCGATAAGCCGGACGTCTGGAACGCTTCTGTGAGCGCGTGGGAAGTCTGGGACGGGACGGAACTCACGGGGCGCTTCTACCTGGATATGCATCCGCGCGAAGGCAAGGACAAGTGGTTCTCCGCGCACCCGCTCGTGCCCGGCATACGCGGCCGCCAGTTGCCGGAGGCTGCGCTCATCTGCAATTTTCCCGAACCCAAAGAAGGCAATCCCGGCCTGATGCAGTACTCCGATGTCGTGACGTTCTTCCATGAATTCGGGCATCTGATGCACGCGCTGCTGGGCGGACGCCAGGAGTGGGCGGGTATCAGCGGAATCTCGACCGAGGGGGATTTCGTCGAGGTGCCATCCCAGATGCTCGAGGAATTTTTTCGCGATCCGCGGCTGTTGGCAGCCTTCGCGCTTCACTACGAGACGAATGAGCCGATCCCGGCTGAGCTGGTGCTGAAGATGAATCGCGCGGGAGCCTTCGGCCGCGCCGATTGGGTCCGCACCCAGCTTTTCTACACGACGTACTCGCTCAAGACGCACGCCGTGGATGTCTCGACGCTCGATCCTGACGATCTGTTGCGCAACCTCTACGCGCGCTTCCTCCCCTACGAATGGACCGACGGCAACCGCATGTACGCGAGCTTCACACACCTCATCGGTTACTCGTCGAACTATTACACCTACCTCTACGACAAAGTGATCGCGCTCGATTTCTTCAGCCAGTTTCCGCGCGAGGCGCTGCTTGATTCGCCAGTGGCGATGCATTACCGGCGCGCGGTTCTGGAACCGGGGGGATCGATGCCGGGCCGCGAAATCGTGCACGCGTTCCTCGGGCGCAGCCAGTCCAGCGACGCATTCACAGCCTGGGTAGGCGAGGAATTCCAGCCCGTGAGTTCTGTCTACGCATAGAAAGCAGCGTTCAGGGGTATAGCGTTGATGGTGCAGGGGGACGACTGCCAATGCAAGGCTTGCGTGTTTTGCCTGTTGTGTCCATCCTTCTGGCTGCCAGTGCGCTTGCGCAGGAGACAGGCCCAGCGGCAACGGCCGGGCATCGGCAAAACAGCGCCGCCGGGCACGCCACAACTTATGTCATTCTGGTCTCGCTCGACGGCTTCCGCTTCGACTACGCGAAGAAGTACAGCGCCACGCACCTGCTGGCCCTGGCCGCGCACGGAGCCGGCGCGCCGGAAGGCATGATCCCGGCCTACCCAACGCAAACCGTCCCCGATCTCTACTCCATCGTGACCGGTCTGTATCCCGAGCACCACGGAATTGTGGCCGATGCGTTCTACGACCCCGCGCGCAAGGAGATCTATCGCGCCGCCGATCCAAAAACCTCCGCGGACGGCTCATGGTACGGCGGAGATCCGCTGTGGTCGCTGGCCGAGCGGCAGGGGATCCGCAGCGCCTGCCTGTCCTGGCCGGGATGCCAGGCAAAGATCGCCGGCGAGGGGCCGGCGTATTCTCTACCCCGGGAGGGCAGCAAGCTTTCGGATGCGCAGCGCGTCGATCAGATCCGGGAGCTCCTGCGACTTCCGGAGTCCCGGCGTCCCCGCTTTATCGCAGTATCGTTTCCCAAGGTCGATCAGGCTGCCCGCAAGTACGGCCCCGGCTCCCCACAGACTGCCGCAGCCGTCCGGCATGTTGACTCTCTGATCGGTACGCTGGGCGACGACCTCGATGCGCTGCATCTGCGCATCGATCTGATCGTCGTCTCGGATCACGGCATGGCCGCCGTCGAAGGCGGCTGGGCCGACCTGGACTCTTACGTGCCGCTCGGCAGCTTCACGACCCTCGGTTCGCTGCTGTACGCGCCGTCGGAAGCCGCGGCGAACGAGGTGTACCAGAAGCTGAAAGCCGCCGATGCGCGCTTCATGGTCTATCGCCGCACGAATTTGCCGGCGGAGCTGCACTTCAGCAGCAATCCGCGCGCCGGCGATCCGGTGATCATTGCGCGGGGTCCTTACGCGATCCGTGCCGCCGCCGGGGCTGAATCGCAGCCTGAGAAAGGGCAAGCGGGCTTCGATCCGTTCATAATGCCGGAGATGCGCGGCATCTTCTACGCCGCAGGCCCCGACTTTCGGCGCGGCATCACGCTGCTTCCTTTCGAGAGCGTGAACGTCTATCCGCTGATCGCCGAAATTCTCGGCCTGAAATCTCCGCGAACCGATGGCAATGCGGACATTTTGAGTGGGATCCTTATGCCGGCATCCCCGCAGTAAGAGAATCAGCCGTTGAACGTGATCGCGCCGCTCACACAAGGCCGCCCGCGCAGAAACGTCTCCAGCACTTCGTGCTTTGGCGACAGGACGGCGATATCGGCCGAGCGTCCCGGCTCCAGTGTTCCGATTTCCCCGTCCAGCCCCGTCATGCGCGCGGGATTGCGCGTGGCCAACCCAACAGCTTCGGCGAGGGGCGCGCCGGTGAACTCGGAATAATTGCGCACGGCTCGATCCAGCGTCAGCGTACTGCCGGCGAGCGTATCTTCGCCGACCACGCAGCGACCGTTCTTCACCCGCACCTCCAGATCGCCCAGCCGATAATTGCCATCGGGCATGCCGGTTCCGGCCATCGCGTCAGTCACGAGCAGCGCACGCTCCGGCCCCTTGGCGCGCCGGAAAAGCCGCACCGCGGCAGGATCGACATGCAGCCCGTCGCAAATAATTTCAGCGAACAGCCCGTCATTAGTCAGCACTTCGGCCAGCAAGCCCGGATCGCGATGGTCAAACGCGCGCATCGCGTTGAAGGTATGCGTGGCGCTGGCTGCTCCGGCGGCTACTCCGCGGCGAGCGGCATCGTTCTGCGCATTGCTGTGTCCCAGGCTGACCCGTACGCCAAGCGCGGTCGCATGCGCGATCGTCTCCTCCGCACCGGGCAGCTCGGGGGCGATGGTCATCAGGCGAATCTGGCCTTCAGACGCCTGCCAGAATCGTTCCAGCAGGGCGACGGAGGGCGTCAGCAGCTGGTTCTTAGCATGCGCGCCGCGCTTGTGCGGCGAGAGAAACGGCCCTTCGAGGTGAATCCCGACCGGGCGCGCCCCTTCAGGCGGCGCCTGCAGCAGCTTCGCCAGCCCGGAGAGCGAGCGCAGCAGCGTATCCAGCGGAGCGGTGACCGTCGTGGCAAAGTATGCGCCCACGCCGCGATGAGCCAGGAACTTCCCGATGTGATTCAGCGCGGAATCCGTCGCTTCCATCGCATCGTGTCCGCCGCTGCCGTGGATATGCACGTCGAAGAGCGCCGGAATCAGCGTGCAGTCGGGGAAGTCGACGTGGCGGCCGGCCGGAAGCTCCGAGCCGGCAGCGGTCGCCAGCGAGGCAATGGCGCCGTCGTCCACCACAACGACAGGGCGCTCGACAACCCGCACGGGAGTAAGCAGGCGGGCAGCGGTGAGGATGGTTCGCACAGAAAAAGAGTACTACCGCGCGGCAGCCGTCGAGCGGCCGTCGCTCTCCTCGTTACCAGCTGACGGCGGGCTATTGGCTCGCTGGTTCACTGCCGCGGGCTGGTGGCCGGCGGCGGAACCGCGACACCGTGTGCCTTCCGCGCGTTTGGCGCGATGTGAGCGCGGGCGTGGCTGAGTTTGTGGGTCGAGCGGCCATGGTCGTTCGGTCCGGCGGCCAGCGGAGCCGAGGCTGGAGCGGCCACATGGACGGCGGAGGCGGCGCCCATTCCCTGTCCGGGCGCCACGAGCATGGGTGGCGCGGGCGCGCGGCCATGGCGGCCTTCCCGAGCGTGTTCTACGGAGCCTACGACAACGATGCCGCAGAGCAGGCCGGCGGCGGCAAAGCCGAGCGCGGGCCTGGCATAGCGCGGCCAGGGCGCGAGCCGGGAACCCTGAGCACCGGCGATGCGGGCGGCCGCGAGGCGCGTGAGAATGCGGCCTTCAAGGCCGTCAGGCGGAATGGCCGAGCCGGCGCTGCGCAGAGCGTCGTCCACGCGCTGCCGCCACTTGTCGGATTGGGGGTCGAACGTCATCGGGCAATGCCTTCCTGTTCCAACAGGACGGAAAGCTCGCGGCGGGCGCGAAAAATGCGCGAGCGGATCGAAGATTCGGTGGTGCCGAGGACCGCGGCAATCTCCGCCGTGGTGAGATCCTCGACAGCGGACAGCAGCAGGGCCTCGCGCTCGCGGTGAGGCAGGCGGTCGATGAGCGCCATGATCCGCCCCCGTTCCTGATTTGAAATCGCCGCCTGGTCGGCGCGTGGATCGGAGGAGGGCAGAACGCGGGCATGATCGGAAAGGTCTTCGTTTTCGGGGCGTGTTTTGGCGCGCCGCTTGCGGTCCAGAACGATGTTCCAGACAATGCGCACCAGCCACACGCGATAATCGCGAATCTCGCCGAGCCGTTCCTGGTGCCTGAGCACGCGCAGGAAGGCCTCCTGCACGGCATCCTCGGCTTCGGCGGCGTTGCGCGTGACGGAGAAGGCCACGCGATAGAGCGCCGTCGAATACTCGGCGACCAGGGCGGTGATGGTGAGGGCGGCGTCGGTCTGGTTCTTGTCCAAAGCTCTCAGAATCGGAGCAGGCGCTGACCAGCCGGCGAGCTGACCTTCCAGGCAACTCATCCTGGCAAACCTCCAGCCGGGCAGCGAAGTCCGGCGCGGGGAATCTTGCACGTCTGCCCTAAAGACGGAGGATATCGCTTTTTCGCTCGCCACGCGGAGCTGCGCGTGCAGGTTAATACCAGGCTCTGGTGGCCGGCACTGCGCAGTTGACGCTCCTGCGCCCTGCGATGATCACTGGATGTGCCGGGGCATTCCGCACGGCCCTTTCCGTCGAACGACTGCTCAGCGCCCTCCGTGGAGATCGCCGTTCAGCGTCACCGTGAACATGGGAATCAACTGCACGGGGTAATCGGAGCGGAAGGCGGTGAAGGTTGCACCGGCGCCCCACGTTACGGGGAACCTTCCCTTTGCCGGCCACGTCGCTTCCAGCTCCGGGCTGGCCCACAGGTAGGAGAAGGCCGGCGCGGTCGCGTGTCCCCAGATAAGGCTGTGGCTGGACTGATGCTGACCGTTCAGTTCGATCAGGTAGCCCAGACCGTGCTTCGCATTCAGAACATGCTCCAGCGCTGCCGTAGCCGCCAGCAGGTTCCCGTCCACCATGTGCTCCCGCACGCCGGCGGGAATGGTGGCGATGCCGTTGTTGAACTGGTAGGGACCAACGACGTCGACAGGGTTTTCGACGATCTCCGTGCCCTCGATGTAGAGCTGAAAAGGCTTGAACTGCTTGCGGGCGAGGATGTTGAATTGCTCGTTCCACGTGTTATTCGTCGTCTGCGTTCCGCCCGCCAGGTTCGGCTTTGAGCTCTGCAGGTGCCCCGTGGGGATATTCACATCCAGAGACACGCCCAGGGATGGCATTGCGAACAGGTGATAGCGGTCCTTTTCCTTCGCCATCTGGAATTTGCTCTGGACGAGGGTGTCGCCGTATTCGAACGCTGGCGTGACGTTGCCGCCTGAGGATGTGTATTCGAAAGGGGCATAGAGGTCCAGCTCTGTACGGTGGCCCATGCCGTAAGCGAACTTCCAGGGCAGGGTGATGCTGTTGCCGGAGGCCGACCGGTAGTTCAGGTAGTAAGGCTCAATGTAGAACGATCCTGCCGGTTCCACGTCGGCGGTCCCGGTAAAGAATGGGCCGCTGGTGGTGTCAACCCATTTTTTGGTGAAGTCGCGGATCGGCTTGGCGCCCGGCGCCGTGGGCTGTTGTGCGCAGGCACAGAGAGCCGAGACGAAGATCGCCAGAACGCACCACGAACGCAGGCGCGGTGGGGCCGTTGAAGTTAGCCGGAAGACTTTCAATTCGAACACCGGTTTGCTCCCCGCGCCGCGACGATCACCCGGCTGATCCCAGGCCTGTCCGCCGCTCGGGGATATGGGCAAAGCTCGCCCAGAATGACACACGTCCACTGCACAGTTGTTAACGACGGGCAACAGGGGATTATTTGTAGGGACCAAAGCTCACCCACCCTTGTTGCTCATACAGCCGAGCCACAAGGGTGAGGTACCCGAAACTACTCGACGGCGGCTTCCTCGCCCTTCACCGTCACGCTGATGTGCGCCGTGACCTCGCGGTGCAGCTTCACGGGAACGTGGAACTCCCCGGTGGACTTCAGCGGCTCGTCGAGCTGTACCTTGCGGCGGTCGATGGCGAAGCCCTTCGCGGCCAGCTCCTGCGCAATGTCGGAGGAGGTGACGGAGCCGAAGAGGTGGTCGTTTTCGCCCACGTGGCGGGTGAAGACGAGCGCGAGGGTATTCAGCTGAGTCACGAGCTGCTCGGCCTCGGCCTTTTCCTTCGCCGAGCGGCGGACGGCGGAGGCCTTCATCTGCTCGATCACCGCCCTGTTGGCTGTAGTGGCCTCCATCGCCAGCTTGCGCGGCAGCAGGTAGTTGCGGCCGTACCCCTCGGCGACCTTCACGATGTCGCCGCGGTGGCCGAGGTTCGAAATATCTTCCTTGAGAATGACTTCCATGCGAATCTCCAGGCTAAAAAGCGGTCAGCTAATAACCGGTTAGCTGAAATCCGGTTGGCAAAAACCGGTCAGCGAAGAGGCGGTCGGCGCGAAAGCGGTCAGCGCAAAAGCGGCTGGCCCGCAAACGCTAAAATCCGGCGGCGAAGGGCAGCAGGGCGATGTTGCGCGCCTGCTTGATGGCTCGCGTAAGACGCCGCTGATGCTCGGGGCAAACCCCGGTCAGGCGCCGAGGCACGATCTTGCCGCGTTCGGCCACAAAGCCCTGGAGAAGACGGACATCGCGATACGAAATGGCGTCGATCTTCTCAGTGCAGAACTTGCAGACCTTCTTGCGGCGGAAGAACTTACGTCCGCCGGGTCCGCCGGGTCCGCCGGAACGTCCGCCCGGACCGCTGGGCCGGCCACCGGGTCCGTCGGAACGGCCTTCGGGGCGAGGTGCGGGACTATTAGTGGTTTCGTCAGCCATTTCTCTTTTCCTTCCGGCCGGCAGCGCCGGCCTTGTTTCCAATCTTCCGGCGGGAATCTCAGGGGCTCAGGCCCTCTCGATCTCCGCCCTTTGCGGCACGGCTTCAGTCGTGCCCTGATTCAAAACGTCCGCCTCTGCTACGCGCTGGCGGGCGCCGCGGATTCCGCCGGAGCCGCCGCCGGTTCAGCGGCTGGAGCCGGGTGCGCCGGTTCGGCCGGGATGGCGCTCAGCTTCCTCCGGCTGGCCCGGATCGCCTTGATCTTGGAGAGGCGCTTGTCCTCCTCATCCATGCGCACGGTGATGAACTTGATCACCGGCTCTGACACCCGCAGGCGCCGCTCCAGTTCGGCTACCAGAGCGCCATTCGCGTCGATGGTGAGCAGGATGAAATTGCCATCGTTGAATTTGCGGACGGTGTACGCGAGTTTGCGGCGGCCCATTTTTTCGGTCGAGCGGATGGCGCCCCCTCCGCTGGTGACGGTCTGCTCGAAGCCGGCTATCAGCTTGTCGAGGTCTTCGTCGGCCACATCCGGGCGGACGATGAACATTACTTCGTAAAAACGCTGCTGCATGGTTTGTTTCTCTTTCCCTCCGGCCTCGCAGGCCGGCAAAATTCACTTCCGAACTTCCTGGTTTCCCCCGGGCTCGGTTTCGTCCCGGCGGTTGAACTCGTTCATGGCGGCGCCGATGCCCTGCGCGGCCACCATTTCCACGGCCCGCGCCACCCGGTCCAGGACCGGATCGATCGCAGCCAGATCCCGCTTGCTCATGGGCGTGAGCAGGTAATCCTTCCCGCGCCGCATGCCTTCCGGAGCCCCTGGTTCCGGCCCAACTCCGATCCGGATTCGCGCCCAGTCGTCCGTTCCCAGCACTGCGGAAACAGAACGCGCTCCGTTATGTCCTGCCGGGCTGCCCCGCTCGCGTACGCGCATCGTCCCAAGGGGCAGGTCCAGCTCGTCGTACAGCACCAGCAGGTTGCGCGGGGAGTTGTCGACGAACTCCAGATCGAACTCGTCGACGAGCGCCCCCACGGCAAGCCCGCTGAGGTTCATAAAGGTCTCCGGCTTCGCCAGAATCACATCCTGGCCGGCCATCCGAACCTTTGCTGTCAGCGCGCGGCAGCGGCGGTTCGCCACGGTCGCGCTCATGTTGTCGGCGATGCGGTCGATCGCCAGAAAACCCGCATTGTGCGGCGTGAACTGGTACTCGATGCCGGGGTTGCCGAGACCGACCACCAGAAACGCGCCCACTTACTTCTTGCCGCCCTTCTCGCTCCCGCCCTTTTCGGCGGCCGGAGCGGCGCCCGCTTCGGCGGTTTCCTGCTTGCCCTTCTTCACCACTTCCGGCTCGGCCGGTGCTCCCGCCACTGCGGCCGCCTCGGCGTCCGGCGTCGGAGCCGCTTCTTCCTTCACTGACGTGATGTGCGCCACCGGCGTGTCCTCCGGCGTAAGGAAGCGGAGGCTGCCGGAGTGGGGCAGGCCGGATACGCGCAGCACCGTGCCGAAGGCCAGATCCGAGATATCCACGACGATGTGCGTCGGAATGTCCGCAGGCAGGCACTCCAGCTCGACTTCGCGCAGCGTCTGATCGAGAATGCCGCCCTGCGTCTTCACGCCCACCGCGGTTCCCGTCAGCTGGATGGGCACTTCGACCCGGATCGGCTTATCGAGCGCGATGCGCTTCAGGTCGATGTGGATGAGATTCCCCTTGATCGGCTCGTACTGCCAGTCCACGATCATTGCCTTGGCCGTGTCGGCGCCCACCTGCAGATCGAAGATGGAGTTGTGCCCGGACTCGGAGTGCAGGATGCGCTGAATCTGCCTGGGATCGACCTCGACCGCCACAGCCGGCTGTGCCGCCCCGTAGACGACCGCCGGAATCTTGCCCTGCACGCGAACGCGGCGCGCCGCATTCTTGTTGAACTTGCCCTCGCGGGCGACGGCTGTAACGGTTTCCTGAGTAATCATCGTGTTTTCCCTTCGGGCATGGAGATACAGTTGCCGGCTTTTAGTCGCTGGTCGCCAGTCGCTGCGTCTTCCACTCCCTTTGCGGCGAGAGGACTCATCCTCGTCGCGGTTGATGTTTTACCAGCAACGAATCGCCGGTCGCTGGTTCCTGGCTGCGGTCAGCTGAACAACGCGCTGACGCTCGTTTCCATGTGAATGTTCTCGATGGTTGCGGCCATCAGGCCGGCCACGGAACGAACCTTGATCTTCGAAAGCCCCCGCGCTTCTTCGCGCAGCGGGATAGAGTCGGTGACGACCAGCTGCTCGAGCCGGGAGTTCGCAATGCGCTCGATGGCCGGCCCCGACAGGACCGCATGCGACGCGCAGGCGTACACGGCGAGAGCGCCCTGTTCGAGAAGGGCATCGGCGGTCTTCACCAGTGTGCTGGCCGTGTCCACGATGTCGTCGACGATGATGCAGGTTTGGCCCTTCACTTCGCCGATGATGTGCATCACTTCGGTCACGTTGATGTCGGTGCGGCGCTTGTCCACGATCGCCATGGGGCAGCCCAGCTTGGTTGCGGTGTGGCGGGCACGTTCTACCCCGCCCGCGTCCGGCGACACGACGGTGAGGTTCGGCAGATTCAGCTCGCGGAAATGGCTCACCAGCACCGGGCTCGCGAACATGTGGTCCACCGGAATGTTGAAGAAACCCTGAATCTGCGCGGCGTGCAGGTCCATGAACAGTGCGCGGTGCGCGCCGGCGGTGGTGATCAGGTCGGCGACCAGCTTGGACGAGATGGCGACGCGGGGCCGGTCTTTGCGGTCCTGGCGGGCGTACCCGTAATACGGCATAACCACCGTGATCCGCCCGGCGGAGGCTCGCTTCAGGGCGTCGATCATGATGAGCAGCTCCACAAGGTGCTGGTCCACCGGGAAGCAGGTGGGCTGCACCACGAAAACATCGGCGCCGCGAACATTCTCGAGCAGCTGGAAGTAAACTTCGCCGTCCGCAAATCGCTGAATTTTGGTCTCGCCCAGCCTGACCCCGATGTGCTCGCAAATGGCATCGGCGAGACCGCGATTCGCGGTGCCGGAAAAAATCTTGAACCGGCGATCCTCATTGGAGACGCGGGAACGCCGAGCCGCCGGCTTGGTCTTGCCGTCGCCGGAGCCCTCCTTAGATCGCCCGGCACCGCCGCCCTGGCCCGGACGAACCTCGTCGCTGTGGCTTTCGTCTGCATTGCCGTTGTTCGAGGCCACGATTGCGGCCCCGGCTTTCTGCTCCGTCGCATCAGTGCTCACAAGATCCTCCAGCTGGTTGGCTATGGCATCCTGCCCTGCGTTGCCGGCGTGTTAAGCGCCGGATCCGAACTGCGAAACCTTGGCTGGGCGACCAGGATTCGAACCTGGACAAAGTGCTCCAAAGGCACTTGACCTACCATTAGTCGATCGCCCAGTAACTCGAACTTCCCTTAAACCTGCTCTCGACTTCGGGTCCCCGGTCCGGCCGCCTTTGGCCGGACTGGGCGGAAAGGCACTTGACCTGCCATTAGTCGATCGCCCAGTAACTCGAACTTCCCTTAAACCTGCTCTCGCCCTGATACAAAGCTCGTCCTGATCCGGCCCGAGCAGCTTACCTGCTGCCGCCCAGCTGCTTCCGGTATTCGTCGCGGGGGAGGGTTTGGGTCCGCAGCGAGCGAATGCCGGATCGTGCGAGCCTTGCTTCCGCAGCCGCCGCGGCGTCCGCGCTTCCGTACAGCCCGAACAGGGCCGATCCGGAGCCGGACAGCGCCGCGCAAATCGCCTCCAGTGTGCCGGAGCCCGAAAGCAGGCGCTTGATTGTTCCGAGAGAGGGATGTTGCCGGAAGACGACCTCTTCAAAGTCGTTTTCCATCCCGGTTCGGACAAGCGCGAGAAGCGGATTCTCGAACTGGTCTCCGCCCAAAGCGGAGACACCGGAGGAGTGCGCAGCTGCGAAAGGCCTCGTAACAAATGCCGAGGCCAGAACTCGACTCAACGGGATTAGTTTACCAGAGGGGCTGTTGCCGGTCCATCTCCCAGCCTCACTGGACGGCGGCAGCTCCATGCCTCCTGATCTCTGTAGTTCGTCCCAGTCGCGGAAGGCCTGCGGCGTCGAGACGCCCACGTCGGGCAGGGCAAGAACACATTCGGTGGCCGGAATGTGGGGGAGGGGGTAGACCTCTTCGCCGCGCCCAACGCCGAGTACGGCTCCGCCAATCAGGAAGAGCGGCACGTCGGAGCCAACAAGGGCGGCGATGCGGAGCCTTTCCGGATCCGGCAGGGCGACTACGCCGTGGCCTGTGAGCTCAGCTTCCAGCGCCAACAGCGCGGCGACGGCGTTGGCCGATCCTGCGCCGAGCCCGCCCTGGACAGGGAGGCGCTTGTCGATGTGGATGCGGACCTGGGCTGAGACGCCGAGCGACTGGAGCGCGAGGTCGACGATCTTCCACGCAGTGTTGGTCCGGTCGCAGGGGACGCGCGCATCGCTACAGGTGATCTGGATCGCGGTCTGCGCCGCGGGACTGGCCTCGACGGTGACGAGATCGTGGGCGGCGAGAGTCTGATAGCAGGTGGTCAGGGAGTGGAAGCCGTCCGCGCGAGCCGGCCCGATGGCGAGCCCGAGATTGATCTTCGAGAAGGATGGGACAGTCGTGGGCATGGCTCGATCTGAGTCTAATGCGGATCGTCCACGGGAGATACATCCCGTTTGCCGCTAAGTCCTTCGCAGCGCCCGGGGTGAGTTCCATCGTCCGATCAGAAGCGGAGGATGGGGCCGAACGTGATGCGCAGGTTATTGTGTCCGCCGTTATTGAAGTACACGAGATCGCCGAACTCGATACGCAAGCCCAGTGGACCGAGGCTGGCTTCCGCACCGGCGCCAGGATAAAGCGCCGCATTCAGGCTGGAGGTTCGGATGCCGAGGATCGAAGTGGCGACCGAGCCATACGGCACAAGGCTCGGGCTCAGGCGGAAATCGACGAAGCCGCCCTTAAGCGTCGCGAACGAGCGAAAGTGCCCATGAGCCGGCTGGAGCATCGGCCCAAACAGCCCATCGGTTACGCCGATCGATGTGCGTTCGATGGCGGTTCCATTTCCGTTGGCGATGTTGACGTAAAGCTCGTTGAAGTTGACGCCGTAGTCGTAAGCCAGCTCGCCTTCCAGCATCACGCGTCGATGAACGCGGTAACCGAACCGTGCCCCCAGGCCGAAGTTGGAGGTTTGCGTCTGTGAGACGTTCAGATAGTCGAGAAACAATCCGGCTTCCATGCGGCTCTGCCCGCGCGCCGGAAGGCCGGCGCACAGCAGCAGAGAGAACAGCGAGAGAATGATGACGCGGCGCACCCGGAAGATCGCCCCCAGGCTGGACTAGATGCGGATTTCACGGTTGGGGCATTAGAGGACTAAAAAAAAGGTGTCCCTGTCGGATCTGCCACCCCGCGGGCCGATCAGGTGTAGCTCGCAAAGAGAGGAAACGCAGGTTCTTCCACTCGTTTGTCGCGTTTTTGGCGCAGCGACCTCGCTTTGGATGACAACCGTAAAACGGTAGCCGCTTACAAGATGTACCGCGACAAATCCTGGTTCTTCACGATGCTCGACACCATCTGGCGGACGTATTCCGGGTCGATGACGACCACCTTTTCCGACCCGTTCGCGGTTTCGCGCTCGATGATCGGCAGCGGTGCGGTGGTGCCTTCGCCGACGGCGGCCAGCTCCACCAGAGTGCCTCCGTTTTTCTGCTCGCCTTTCGCCGGGGCGCGCGTAAGGTCAGGCGCGAGGAAGCTGATCTCGTCGAGTACCTTTTCCATGATGGTGTGGAGGCGGCGAGCGCCGATGTTCTCAGTGGATTCGTTCACCTGAAAGGCGAACTGGGCCATCTCCGCAATGGACTCCGGCGTGAACTCGAGCTTCAGGCCTTCGGTTTCAAGCAGCGCCGTGTACTGGCGGACCAGCGAGGATTTGGGCTCGGTGAGGATCTTCACGAAATCCTCTACGGTGAGCGACTGCAGCTCGACACGGATGGGGAAGCGGCCCTGCAACTCGGGACTGAGGTCGCTGGGCTTGGAGACGTGGAAGGCGCCGGCCGCGATGAAGAGGATGAAATCCGTCCGCACCATGCCGTAGCGCGTGTTGACCGTGGTGCCTTCGACAATGGGGAGGATGTCGCGCTGGACGCCCTCGCGGGAGACGTCGGGGCCGTGGCCGCCTTCGCGGCCGGCGATCTTGTCGATCTCGTCGAGGAACACGATGCCGGAGGTCTCCACGCGCTCGACGGCGAGGCGCGTCACCTGATCCATGTCGATCAGCCGCCCTTCTTCTTCCTGCACGAGGTAGTCGAACGCGTCCGACACCTTCATCTTCCGCTTGCGCGTGCGCTGGCCGAAGATGTTGGGCAGCATGTCGCGGATGTTGACGTCCATCTCCTCGACGCCCTGGTTGGAGATGATCTCGAAGGAGGGCATGTTCTTCTCGCGGACGTCGATCTCCACCTGGCGGTCGTCGAGCTTGCCCTCGCGGAACTGCTGGCGGAGCTTCTCGCGGGTGCGGTGGTGCGAGTCGTTCGCTCCGTCTGCGTGTGCTGCGGGAGCGGGAAGAGTGATGGTGTTGCCGTCAATCTCCATGGGCCCCGGAGTGGTTCCGGCGGCAGGCTGATTCGGCTGAGCTGGCGAGGTCGGCGGCGGCAGCAGCAGATCCAGCAGACGCTCCTCGGCGTTCATCTCGGCGCGGTCCTCGACTTCCTCGAGCTTTTCCTCGCGGACCATGTCGATGGCGATCTCGACCAGATCGCGCACAATGGAGTCGACATCGCGGCCGACGTAGCCGACCTCGGTGAATTTCGACGCCTCGATCTTGAGGAAGGGCGAGTTGGTGAGCTTCGCCAGCCGCCGGGCGATCTCGGTTTTACCCACGCCGGTGGGGCCGATCATGATGATGTTCTTCGGCATGATCTCGTCCGCGAGATCCGGGGTGAGCTTCTGGCGGCGCATGCGGTTGCGCAGAGCGATGGCGACCGCCCGCTTGGCGGCCTTCTGGCCCACAACGTACTTGTCCAGCTCGGCGACAATTTCGCGCGGGGTGAGCTCTTCGAGAGAGAGCTCCTGTTCTTCGGCGGTTCCGGGGAGATAAATGGCCATAATTCGCCTTTACGCGTTCAGTTCTTCAATCGTGATCTGGTCGTTGGTGTAGATGCAGATCTGGCCGGCGATGCGCAGCGCCTTCTCGGCGATATCGCGGGCGCCGAGCTCGGTGTTGTCCATCAGCGCGCGAGCCGCGGCCATCGCGTAGGAGCCTCCGCTCCCGATTGCGGCAATGCCCTGGTCGGGCTCGATCACGTCCCCGGATCCGCTGATCAGGAAGGTCTGGGAGATGTCGGAGACGACGAGGAGAGCTTCGAGGGAGCGGAGCATCTTGTCGGTGCGCCAGTCCTTGGCCAGCTCGACGGCGGAGCGGCCCAGGTTGCCGGCATACTGCTCCAGCTTGCTTTCGAAGCGGCTGAAAAGCGAGAAGGCGTCGGCGGTGGAACCGGCGAATCCGGCGAGAATCTTGTCCTGGTAGAGGCGGCGGATCTTCTTCGCCGTGTGCTTGAAGACGGCTTCGCCCATGGTGACCTGGCCGTCGGCGGCCATCACGACGGAGGAGCCCCGCCGCACGCAGATCACCGTGGTGGACCGGATGCGAGGTCGGCCGGGAGCGGAGGAGCGACTTTTCCCGCTGAAGGAAAAACGACCGCTCTGCGCGGCCGTCTGAGAGGGTTTGCGATCAAACATGTCTGTTCGAAGTATATCGCCTCGCTTGCCGAAGGGGATTACCTGCCACAAAATGGGTACGAAACCGCGGCTCGAAAGCGCGAAATCTGAGCTATGCTGCTGGTAGCTTACGCGGGTTTTTCGGGATTTCCCTCATGTCTTCTCTGTCTCGCCGTATCTCTCTGCCGCTGGTCTCCGCTCACCATGAACTGCATGGGTTTCCCCTGCGCCATCCTGGATGGATGGGCGCGGCCGCGCTGGCCCTGATGTGCGCGGGCGGAGTGGCGGCCTGGAGGGCGATGCGGCGGCGGCCGAGCCCCGATGAGCTGGAGCGCGAGCGGCGCGCGCTGCTGGTCCGCAGCGGACGCATCATTGACGGCACCATCCTGGATATCCCGGGAGCCGTGAATTCCGGGGCGGATGGGCAACCGGGCGATCTGCGTTTCGTTCTCTACGAATATGAGATCGGCGGAGTGGCGTACGAGTGCTCGCAGGATGTCTCCGCTCTGCGGGATGTGATCAAGGCTGAGGATCTGCGGCTCGGGTTCCCGTGCTCCGTGCGCTACGACGTCCGCCGTCCCGAGAACAGCATTGTGGTGGCGGAGAACTGGAGCGGGCTGCGGACGATGGCGACCGCGCCGCGCAATACGCCGCAGCACAGGCCGCCGGCCTCGGCACTGGCCGCTCCGTAGACGCGGGCCGCTGCTCTTCTACACTGAATTTGTATGCATGTTCATGGTGCCAATACCCGGTCGATGCAGAGGGTTCTGCGTCTTTCCCTGATAGCGACGATCGGATACGTGGTTCTGACCCTGCTCGCGGGGTTGCATGCGCATTCGCTGGCGCTCATCTCGGAAGCCGGCCATAACGCCTCCGACGCCCTCGCCATTGTGCTGTCGTTTGTGGCGGTCTGGTTCCAGGCGAAGCCGGCGACCGACCAGAAGACATTTGGCTATCAGCGGGCGGGCGTCCTCGCGGCGTTTCTGAATGCGCTGACGCTGATCGGGATCGCCGTTTGGATCGCCTGGGATGCGGCGGGACGGTTGAGCCGGCCTCAAGTCGTCGAGCCCCGCATGATGGTGTATGTTGCGGCGGCGGGCGTCGCCATGAACGGCGCGATCGCGGCCATGCTGTGGCGCGTGAGCCACGATGTGAACATCCGCAGCGTGTTCATTCACATGCTGGGCGATACGCTGTCGACGGCGGCCGTGATCGCGGGCGGCGCGGCGATTCTCATTACCGGCGCCGCGTGGGTCGATCCTGCCCTCTCGCTGGGCATCGCGGCGATGATCCTTTGGTCCTCGGCATCCATCGTGCGCGAAACGCTGAACATTCTCCTCGAGGGCACCCCGCGCGGCCTCTCCCTGGCAGAAATCCGCGAGACGCTGGAGAAAATCGATGGCGTCGAGGACGTGCACGATCTGCATGTCTGGAGCCTGGGGTCGCATACCCACGCCCTGGCCACCCATGTGACCATCGCGGACATCCCTCCCTCTGAAAGCAACCGGATTCTGGATCGGATCAATGAAGTGCTGCGCGAGCAGTTCCGGATTCACCACACTACCCTCCAGTTCGAGCATGTGGTGTGCGAGACGGCGCACGGGTGTTTAATCGCCGTGGAAGACGCCCACGACCACGCCCACGGCCACTCGCACGCGCATTGATGGGGAGGCAATGAGCCGCTTCCTCCCCCGCCAAACGGCTTCCGCGGCTATTCGGGGGAGGGCGGGGATTTGCGCGGTGGCTGGGCGGCCGCCCGCGCCGCGGGTTCCGGCAGCCGGACGCCGGCAATGCCCGCAACTTTGCGAAGCAGGTCGGCGGGCCCGTCCAGCCGTACTTCCTGGTGAGGCGCGCGCAGCCAGAGGCGTGGGTGGCCCTCCTCGAGAGCGAGGATGCGCGCCTCCGGGTGCAGAGTATGTGCCAGCTCCAGGGCTGTGCGGGCGTCATCGAGGGTGAGGGTGTGGCAGAGAAGGACCACCCGGAATTGGCGCTCCTGTAGCCACGATGCGGCTTCCGCCAGCGTGGAGGCGACGTAGACATCGAAGATGGGCTGTAGAATCAGCCGCCGCGTCCGGTTCAAGACGGGGTCAACGCCGAAACTCAGCACTTCCGGGCGATCAGACATTCAGCAGACCCCACAAAGTTTGGCTGGTCCGGCAACCCAGCTCTGTTATGGCCCGGTGCCGCGCAAATTTACGCGGAGGAGAGGCAATCCGGAAAGCCCGGAGAAAGTTGCCCCGGCTCGCCTGCGGCCGGTCCGGTCGCGTCGCCGGCCATCGGGAAGATGGTTGTCCTCGCGACCGGATTTGGCACGGCATTCGGCCAGAAAACAGTGTAGGCGGGCGATGCTTTGATCTCGTGAAAGACGATATTCGCCCGTTCCCGGAATTATCGCGAAGCGCTCGATTTCGGTGCTCCGCCTGCATCCTAAAAAAATGGCAGGTGGACTAGCGGAACCATAAACGCTGTCTGACACAGCAGTCGGTCTAATACCGAACATTACTGTTTGATAGCGAACATAAAAATCCGGCACGGGTCCCTATAATCCGCAGAGTCGCAAGCCACAGCAATGGAAGACCCAACTTCAGCGGCAAAGACTTTTTGCTGGGATTCAGCATTGTCCTTGCTCAACGAGGAGCAAGGGAGGATATGTTTCGACCGCAGATTGAAAACCTCCTGCTGCAAACATTGCCTCAGCCCTATCGGGATTCGTTCTTATCCCACATGGAAGAGGTAACGATTCCGGCGGGGACGGTGCTCTACGAAGCCGAAGAGGCGCCGCGGTATGCGTGGTTCATCACCTCGGGACTGGTTTCGAAGATGGTGTCCATGTCGGATGGACGGACCGCCGAAGTGGGCCTCTGCGGCAATGAAGGCGTGGTCCCCTCATGGCATCTGCTGGGCGGCATGTCGCATGGGCCCGCACGGTGTATCGTGCACGTGGAGTTGAAGGCCTGGCGGATGCCGTTTTCGGAGCTGAAGAAGGAGATGGACCGCTCGGCGGTGCTGCGGCAGTTGATCGAGCGATGCGTTCACCGGCGGAGCATGATCCTGTCGCAGATCGCGGCCTGCAACCGGCTGCATGGAGCCGAGGAGCGGCTGGCCCGTTGGCTGCTCACCGCTCACGATCTGACCGGGCACAACAGCGTCATGCTCAGCCAGGGGTTTCTGGCGGACATTCTTGGGTCCAGGCGAACCACCGTAACCCTGGCCGCTGGCGCGCTGCGGCGGCGCAAGCTCATCTCCTACCGGAGAGGTCAGATCCAGATCCTCGACCACCGGCGCCTCGAAGACGCGGCCTGCGAATGCTATGAGACCGTGAGCCAGCTGTTCGAGAACTTCTATGGCTGACAGCCGGCCGCGAGCCGGCGCCGAATCGAAAGGCGACCGCCGTCCCCCCCCCGATGGCCTTTTCGATGCCGAGCGGCCCCAGGCGGCCTGTTCCCCGGCGCGCCTGCGAATTTACAGAACATTTGCATTCTGTTTGCCTGGCTGAAGTACTCTGGGGGCCGAAGCGCTCCGGTGCATCCGCGGGCGCCGGAAAGGACCCACTCGCTTGAGCCAGACCGTCTTTGTGCTTGAGGACGATGCCGATATCGCCCGGCTGATCCAGCATCATCTGGAGGCCGCCGGATTCCAGACCCGCATGTATCCGGCGCCTGGAACGCTGATTGCCGATGCGGACCGGCAGCCTCCGGCGTTATTTCTACTGGATATTATGGTGCCCGGAGGCGACGGGCTCGATCTTTGCCGGCGGCTGCGCAACCACTCGTCGCTCAGCACCATTCCGATCATTTTTGTGACCGCGCGGGCCAGCGAAAACGACCGCGTCCTCGGCCTCGAGCTGGGCGCGGACGATTACGTGACCAAGCCCTTTGCGCCTCGGGAACTGCTGGCGCGGGTCAAAGCGGTCCTGCGGCGCTTCGAGCGCCCGGCACAGCCGGTGGCGGTCGCATTCGACGGCGTTGAGATTGACGCCGGCGCAATGCAGCTAAAGGTCAGGGGCGAACTCACCACCACCACCGCGACCGAGTTCCGGCTGCTGGATTATCTCGCGCGGCATCCCGGACGCGTCTTCAGCCGCGACCACCTGCTCGACGCGGTTTGGGGCGATGCGCGGTTTGTAACGCCGCGCTCCGTGGACGTGTACGTTCGGCGGATTCGCGAGAAAATTGAGACGGACCCGGAGAATCCGCGGTATCTCAAGACCGTGCGCGGCGCCGGATACCGCTTCGAGATTCCCAAAGCGGTGGAGCGAGCGGCGAGCTGAAGGCCGAACGGGGCCGGAGGAGCCATGACGATTCAGGAACTGCTGCTGCTGGAGTTCGACGAGGAAATGGCCAACACCCGGCGGATGCTGGAACGGGTGCCGGATGCCGGCCTTGGCTGGAAACCCCACGAGAAGTCGATGACGCTGGCACGGCTGGCCTCGCACGTCGCGGACCTGCCCAATCGCTGCGTGTCCATCGTTAACACCGACGTGTTTGTGCGGCCGCCGAGTGCCGTGCCCTTTGTGGCAGGCTCGGCGCAGGAGCTGCTGGAGCATTTCGACAAAGCCCGCGGAGAAGCGCATCAGGCGCTGGTCGGCCTCCCCGAGCAGCGGCTTGCCGGGATGTGGACACTCAAATTCGGCGAGAGGACCATGGCGGAACTGCCCCGCCCGATGGCCCTGCGCAGGGTGTTCTTCGACCACATGATCCACCACCGCGGTCAGCTGAGCGTATACCTGCGTCTGCTGGACGTCCCGGTCCCGGGCATGTACGGGCCCTCGGCTGACGACGCCGCTCCCGCGCGATAATGACGACATCCGAAACCGCAACCGGGATAGCCGCATGACGGGCAGATTCTTCACCAAATTACTGCTGTCGTTCCTGCTGGTGCTGTGCCTGGGCACGGCGGTGCTGGACTTTTCGTTCCGCAACATCGTCGATCACTCGCTGCACGAAGAGGCGCGCGTAGCCCAGATGACGCCATCGCAGGCGGCCCGCGCGCTGCATATCCTCCGGCGCGACCTGCTGCTCGCTTCGCTCCTGTCCCTTGCCCTCGCGGCGCTGGTATCGGCATGGATCGCGCGGCGGATGTCGCGGCGGCTGCGGCGGATCGTCGCTTTTTCCGCGCGGATCGCCGGCGGCGATCTCACCGCTCGCATCGAGGAGCGGGACGGGGACGAGATTGGCGACGTGGCTCGGGCCCTGGACGCGACGGCGGCGCGGCTGGAACGATCCTTCGAAGTTCTGCAAAGCAATCGGAAAGAGCTGGCCGCGCTGCTCGACTCCATGCAGGAGGCGGTCGTGGCCGTCGACCGCGGCGGCCAGGTCAGCTGGACCAACGCCGTCATGCAGCGCATCGCGCCGGGAGTGGACCGGCCGGGGCGCGCCCTGGTCATGAGCGTGCGCGATCCCGAGGTCCTCCACTGCGTCGCCACAGCGTTGAAGGAGCGGCGGATTCAGGGCGGCCGGGCCCTCTCCACCCTCCCGGGGAGGATCTTCGAGGTGAGTGCGGCTCCCACGCCGGATGGCGGTGCGGTAGCCGTGCTGCACGACGTGACGGAGATCGAGCGCGCCGAGAAAATGCGCCGCGAGTTTGTGGCCAACGTCTCGCACGAGCTCAGGACGCCGCTTACGTCGATCTCCGGCTACGTGGAGACCCTGCTGGAGGATGAAGGCCATCTGTCGGAACACGGTCGCGAGTTCATGGCGATCATCCTGAAGAACGCGCGGCGCGTCAATCGGCTCACCGAGGATTTGTTGGCCCTCGCGCAGGTGGAGTCGGGAGAGCACAAGCTGAGAGTGCAGCCCATACGGGCCTCGGCCCTGGTGGAGGATGCGATCGACTCGCTGGCCGGAATGGTGCTGGACTCGGGCGTAACGCTCGAAGCCGGCGATACGGCGACCGAGCCCGTTCTGGCCGATGTCGACGCCATGACGCAGGTCTTCGGGAACCTGATCGAGAACGCCATGAAGTATGGTGCGGCGGGCAGGCGCGTGGTGGTAGGTGCGCGCGCTCTGGACGGGATGGTGGAGTTTTACGTCCAGGATTTCGGGCTGGGGCTGGCCAGCGAGCACCTGGACCGGATCTTCGAGCGCTTCTACCGCGTGGACAAAGCGCGCTCCCGGGAGTCGGGGGGAACGGGTCTGGGGCTGGCCATTGTCAAGCACATTGTGCAGGCGCATGGTGGAACCATCCGGGCAGAGAGCGAAATGGGAGCGGGGACCACGTTTTTGTTCACGCTGCCCGTCGCGGGGGCCGGGCAGGAGACGGCTGCGCGAGTGGCACAGGGGTGAGACGGTGGAGCGAACGATGGAACCGGTGAGCGCCGGCAACGCGGAGCACTATATCTGGGGCGAATCCTGCGACGGCTGGCGCCTCGTTGACGCGGAGGGATTGAGCGTGATCGAGGAGCCCATGCCCCCGGGAACGCAGGAACATCGCCATCGCCACCAGCGAGCACGACAGTTTTTCTATGTGCTCCAAGGGGAGCTGACGATGGAACTGGAAGGGGCCGTGCATAGGCTTCCTGCTCGGCGGGGCCTGGAGATTCCGGCCCAGGCGGCCCATCAGGCGCGCAACGATTCCGCGGAAGAGGTTTGGTTTCTGGTGGTCTCGGCTCCGCCGGGATACGGCGATCGAATTCCGGGCTTCGCCGAGGGCTCCGTGTCCCCGAAGGATGCACCCCTATAATCGCGTTATGCCCCTGCGCACCGTGCAAACCGTCTGCTCGCACGACTGCCCCGACTCGTGCGCGGTGCTGGTAACAGTGGATGAGAGCGGGCGGGCGACGCGGGTCCGCGGCGACGCCAGCCACCCGGTGACGCGCGGCTTTCTCTGTGGCAAAGTAGCGAAATATCTTGACCGCGTATATTCGCCGGAGCGGCTGCTGTATCCCATGCGCCGGCGCGCAGCCGTGGCGAAGGGACCGCTCGAAAAAGGACGCGAAGCGGAGGCCTTCGAGCGCATCGGCTGGGATGAGGCGCTCGATACCATTGCCGCGCGGCTCAAGACGATTGCCGCGGAACATGGGCCCGAGTCGATCCTGCCGTACTCCTACGCGGGCACGATCGGCAAGCTGGGCTACGGCTCGATGGATCGGCGGTTCTTCCACCGGCTGGGCGCATCGCAGCTCGATCGAACCATCTGCTCGGAGACGGGCGGCCAGGCGCTGGTGTCGGTCTACGGGCGCAAGCTGGGCACGGACACGGAGGCATTCCGGCACGCGAAGCTCATCATTGCCTGGGCCGCGAACATCCACGGCAACAACATCCATCTTTGGCCTTTTGTCGAAGAGGCGCGGCGGAACGGAGCGAAGCTTGTCGCCATCGATCCCTATCCCACCCGGACGGCGCGGGCGGCGGACTGGCACATTGCAATCCGACCGGGGACGGATTCCGCCCTCGCGCTGGGCATGATGCATGTGCTGGTGCGCGACTCGCTCTGCGACCGCGATTATGTGGAGCGATGGACGCACGGCTTCGAGCGGCTCAGGGAGCGGGTGGCGGAATATCCGCCGGAACGAGTCGCGGCGCTGACCGGAATGACCGCTGCGGATGTGGAGCGGCTGGCGCGTGAGTACGCGGCCACCCAGCCGGCGGCGATCCGCGTGAATTACGGAGTGCAGCGCGGCGACAACGGCGGCGCGGCGGTCCGGGCCATTGCGATGCTGCCGGCCCTGACGGGAGCGTGGAAGCATCCCGGTGGAGGATTGCAGCTTTCCACCAGCGGGGCGTTCCGGTTCGATGGCGAAGCGCTGGAGCGGCCGGATCTCATGCTGGCCAGTCCGCTGGGGCGTCCCGCCCGCGTCGTGAACATGATCCTGCTGGGCCACGCCCTGACGGAGTTGCGCGATCCCGCGGTGCAGGCGCTCTTCGTCTACAACGCGAACCCCGCCGCTGTGACGCCCGACCAGGCCGCGGTGCTGCGCGGGCTGCGCCGCACTGACCTCTTCACGGTCGTGCACGAGCAGTTCTTCACCGACACCGCCGATTATGCCGACATCGTGCTGCCCGCGACCACATTTCTGGAGCATAAGGACGTTCAGGGTGCCTACGGGCACTATTACGTTCAGCTTTCGGACCAGGCGATTCAGCCGCTCGGCGAGGCGCGGTCGAATGTGTGGCTCTTCGGGCAGTTGGCGCAGCGTATGGAATTCGACGAGCCGTGCTTCCGGGATTCCGTGGAGGACCTGATCGCGCAGGCGCTGCGCGTCAATCAGCCCGAAAAACAGCACGCGTGGATGAAGGGAATGACCGAGGACACGCTGCGCGCAGCGGGCGGCGCGCAGCGGCTGATGTTCGAGGACGAACAGCGTGGCGCATCCTTCCAGCCCTTTGCCCAGGGGCCCTTCGATACGCCAAGCGGGAAGATTGAGTTCTATTCTGAAGCCCTCGCGGGCCAGGGAATCGATCCGCTGCCCGCGTTTCGTCCCGCGGCGGAGTCCAGGCACGTGGCCGCCAGCGCGCGATTTCCGCTGGAGTTTCTGCCCCGCAAGGCCGACAACTATATGAACTCGACGTTCGCCAATCTGGATAGGCACCGCGCCATGGAAGCCGCGCACAATGACGCGCTGGAGATGCACTGCGAGGACGCGGCGGCGCGCGGCATTGCTGACGGCGATCCTGTCGATGTCTTCAATGACCGCGGCAGCCTCCGCCTCCGGGCGATCGTGTCGAATGGCGATGGGGCCGCCCTGCCTCAGGGCGTGGTGGCGGCGCGGCTGAACTGGAATAAGCTCTCTGCGGGCGGCCACAACGTGAATCTGCTCACCTCCCAGCGGATGAACGATCTGGCTGGCGGCCCGGTTTTCTACTCCGTGCTGGTCGACGTTCGCAAAGCGATCGCATCCACAACCGAAACGCCCGCGAATCCGATAAACTGAGATGCAACTTCCAGACGTGGTGGGGCTGGACAGATATCAGTCCGCGCCTGAGCGCGGGCGAGGCTCCGCAACGTGCCACCTTTGTGATTTGTGACAGGCTATTGCGGTACGAGCCGACCGGCGCAGTTCAGACGCGCGGTTGGAGAGAGGTATGGATCTTCCTTTGGGCGCCGGTGCCGGCGCAGCGGCTTTCGCGGAGCGCGGGACGGGAACCCGAACCGGTGCCTCCCCGATTCGCGCTGATATAATCGGCTTTTCCCAAAGATTGGCTGGATCTTGAGCAGTGAGGGTGTGCCTATTTTTCCCGTGAACTTCTGGAGCCCAGGCTCCCCGCACGTAGCAGGCTCGAAGATGCGCCGTCTTTTGGGGCAGGCCCTGGTGTTGGTTCTCGTCCTCGCGGCCGGGTTCGGGGCCGCTCCGGTTAGGGCGCAGGAGACGCCGGCCGCCGCCGCTTCCCCCTCCGCCGGCCAGCCCAACACCATCGTTGAAATCCGGGTGATTGGGACACGCCGTATTCCCCAGGAAGCGGTGAAGGCCCGCATGTTCAGCCATGTCGGCGAGCCCTACGATCCGCTCACCGTGGAGCGCGATTTCAACTCCCTCTGGAACACCGGCTACTTCGAGGACGTCAGGATCGAGAAGGAAGACACCCCGCAGGGCGTCATCCTTGACGTATATGTTCGGGAAAAGCCGCTGATCCGCGACATCACCTACAAGGGCAACAACTCCATTACCGAGTCCGACATCATGGACAGGTACAAGAAGGACAAGGTCGGGCTCACTCCGGAGAGCCAGTACGACCCGGCGCGCATTGCGCATGCCGTCACCGTGATCGAGCAAATGGAGGCCGAGCACGGCCACCAGTTTGCAACCGTGCGGCCCGAGGTGAAAGATATCCCGCCGGCAACCGTGGATCTGGTCTTCAACATTAAGGAAGGGCCCACGGTCAAGGTTGGGAAGATCACCTTCAGCGGAAACCAGCACGTCAGCTCCCGAGTCTTGCGCCGCGCCATGGTCAACCTGCGCCCCATCGGCATTCCGCACTCCATCTTCCTCGAGAACCTGTTCGCGCGAACCTACGACGCCAGCAAGCTGGAGGAAGACTCCGAGCGCGTGCGCGCGGCGTACGAAGACCGCGGCTATCTGCGCGGCGGCCCGACCGGCGAACCCACCACCCATCTGCGCAATGAGTCGGGACTCTCGCTGCTTACCTTCCGGCCCCGCAAGGGCAAGCGTATCGACATCCACATGGATATCGAGGAGGGCCAGCGCTACCGCCTGGCGGGGATTACGTTCACCGGCAACCATCAGGTCAGCAATACCAGGGCGCTGCGCGCCATCTTCAACATGAAAGATGGCGACTGGTTCAATATGACGGCCTTCCGCAAGGGGCTGGATAACCTGCGCAAGGCCTACGGACAGCTGGGCTACATCAACATGACCCCCGTGCCCAACCCCACCTTCGACGATCAGAACCATACGGTGAAGTGGAATATCGATATCGACGAGGGCAAGCAGTTCACGGTCGCGCGCATCGAATTCCAGGGCAACACCATCACCCGCGATTTCGTGATCCGGCGCGAGCTGCTGCTCCAGGAAGGGCAGGTGTACAACAGCCACCTGTGGGAGCTGAGCCTGCTCCGGCTGAACCAGCTGAATTACTTCAACCCGCTCAAGGTGGATCAGGATTCAGAGACGCACCAGGATACGCAAAACGGGACTGTGGACCTGCTCCTGAAGGTGCAGGAGAAGGGCAAGAACTCCATCGGCCTCAACGGCGGCGTCAGCGGCTATTCCGGGGCGTTCCTGGGCCTGAACTATTCGACCAACAACTTCCTCGGACTGGGCGAGACGCTGAGCGTGCAGGCGAACGCGGGAAGTCTGGCGAGGAACCTCGGCTTCTCCTTCGACGAGCCCTACATCCGCAACCGTCCGCTCAACCTGGGATTCCAGATCTTCGATCAGAAGACGGATTACAACGCGTCGAAGAGCTATTCCCTGACCGGTCAGAATGCCAATCTCAACTCGGCGGAGTCGTCGCTCCTGCAGAATTACGATCAGTCGCGGAAAGGGTTCAGCCTTTCGCTCAGCTATCCCCTGCGGCACTTCAGCCTGTTTGGATTCTCGCGCGCGGGCGCCACGTATTCGTGGGACAGCTCCACCGTGCGGGCATTCAACGCCGCATCCACCAATCTGTTCCAGACGCTCGCATTCCGCAGCGGAATTCAGGGACAGAACTCGCTCGAAGGTATCATCAACAGCTCGGTGTTGTTCAGCTACAGCTCCAGCAACGTGGACAGCAACTTCCTTCCCCATACCGGGCAATCGCTGGCCGCCAGCGTCCAGCTGGCCGGTATCTGGGGCAGCGTCCGCTATGTGCGGCCGGTCGTGGAATACAAGCGCTATGCGCCCGTAAAGGGATTCTGGTTCAATAAGCAGGGCAAAAATACCTTCGGGACCCGATTCCAGCTGACCTATATCGCCGGATTCAGCGGAGATGTGGCGCCTCCGTTCGATCGCCCCGTTGCCGGCGGCGATTACGATCTGCGCGGGTTTGACGCGCGGACGGTCAGCCCGTACGGCTTTGTGCCCACCCGCGTTTCCTTCACGCTGATGAATCCGGACGGTTCGCCGGTGCCGCGCGATCCCACCAACCCGAACCTCGGCAACATCCAGGTGCCGCTGCCCGTGTACGGCATCGCGACCATCGGCGGAGATACGAACTTCACCAACAACTCCATGTACGAAATCCCGATTTATGGCCGCACCGTCGCGTTCAACATCTTCAACGATTTCGGCATGGATATGGCTGTCAGCCGCAATCAGCTGCTCGAAAGCCCCGAGGGGATCGACGCGCTGAATTCCCCGCTCTACGGCTGCCCCAATTACGTAAACGGAACCTGCCAGGGCGGCCAGCAGATCAAGTTCGACCACATCATCGAACCGATCCACGGCACCAACTACGTGCCTCGCGATTCGGTGGGCGCCGAAGTCGACGTGATGATGCCCATCATCAACGCCCCCTTCCGCCTCTATTACGCCATCAACCCGCTCAAGCTGTATGACACGTTCACCCGCACAAACCTGATCACGCGCAGCATGTTCCCCGCGGGCGGCGCGGGCGATTACTCCTACGCCGAGGCCGAACAGCTTTACAATGGCCTCTACGTCCTGCGCGAGCCGAGCAAGACCTTCCGGTTATCCGTGAGTACCACGTTCTGATGTACACATTTTGGGTACCGCGGGTGTGCGGAAGCTGCTGATGGAGGCGGAAATTGGGCCGGATACGTTTGACGACCCTGCACGCGGGTCCTATAATTCGCTCAAGTTCCTGAGATTTACTACCATCCCATCCGGGACCATCGACGCCTGAATCCTGCTCCGGCGATCTTCAGTGAGCGGGAATGAGGCTACCAGGGAAACTGAAGGAGTTTGCGAAATCCATGAAGCGTATGTTGTCTCTTGTCTGCGTGCTTGCGTCCGGGTTCGGCCTCAGCGCGTTTGCTCAGGCTGCCGCGGCAAAGCCTGCTGCCCCTGCCACCGGAACGACCAGGGTGGCCATCATCAATTTTCAGCAGGCGGTCGCCCAAACCAATGAGTTCCAGCGGGATTTTGCGGATCTCCGCAAGAAGTACGGCCCGCGGGAACAGACGCTCCAGCAGCTAAACGACAAGGTCGAGGCTCTGAAAAAGCAACTACAGGGTTCCGGCGCAACCCTCACCGATGCCGAACGGCAGGCGAAACTCAAGGAAATCGACGACGACACCAAGCAGCTCCAGCGCGGGGCCCAGGATCTGCGGAACGACGAGCAGTCCGATGGCCAGGAAACCTTCCAGCAGGTCGGCCAGAAGGTCTTCAGCACCATGTCGAAGTATGCGAAAGCGAAGGGCTTTGGACTGGTCCTGGATGCAAGCCAGCAGAACAGCCCTGTTTTCTGGTTCCAGCCTGCGACCGACATCACGACCGAGGTAACCGCGGCGTACAACACCCAGTCCGGCGTGCCGGCTCCCGTGCCTTCGGCCCCTGCTCCCAACCCGACGGCAAAGAAGCCCGCCGGCGCCTCCACCCACTAAGAACATCCTCACCACGAAAAACCGCCTCGCCCACTGCCCCTCTCGGGTCGCACGGCGAGGCGGTTTCGTGCATAACCTCCGACTGTGGAAAAAACTGTGGAAGATAAATGGGCGCGAGGGTGTTAATGCCTCGTTCAACCCTGTTTTCGCACTCGCAAACAGATCGTGTCGGCCTAAGCTAATTGTTTTCAGCAGCAAAGAGCCAGCCTGAGCGCTGGTTGCCAAGTCGCCCCCTCCCCGCGACGGCGCGGCAACCTTTTTCGTTTTCCACAATTTCCTGTGAACCGGTCGTGAACGGCCCGCTCAGCGAATGACTCCCCGCGTCGACTTCTCAACGAAATCCACCAGGTAGCTGACATCGGGGGAATCGATCCCTTCGGCGCGCAGGGTTTCAATGGCCTGCCCAACGTTCATCTTCGAGGCCAGCAGCAGCCGGAAGGCGCGATGGATCGCGCGCAGCCGCTCGCGATCGAAGCCGCGCCGCTCCAGTCCGACCTTGTTGATGCTGAAGGCGTGAACTTCCCGTGTGGCGGAGGTCAGCGAGTACGGGAGCACGTCCTGCGTGATCGTGGAGCCTCCCCCGATGTAGGCATAACGGCCGATCCGGCAGAACTGGTGGACGGGGCAAAGAGCGCCCACCGTCGCATAGTCCTCCACCGTCACATGGCCCGCGAGCGTGGCGGAATTGGCAAGGATACAGTGGTCCCCCACCACGCTGTCGTGCCCAATGTGCGTATACGCCATGATCAGGCAATGGCTGCCGATGCGCGTCACACCTCCGCCCCCTGCTGTCCCCCGCGAGATGGTCACGGATTCGCGGATGGTGTTGTCGTCGCCCAGCGTCACGCCCGTGGGCTCGCCGCGATATTTAAGGTCCTGCGGCGACACCCCGACGCAGGCAAACGGATAGAAGCGGTTGCGTGCGCCGGCGGTCAGATGCCCGTCGAGGACGACATGGGAGACGAGATCGCACTCCTCACCGAGAACAACGTGCGCGCCGATGGTGCACCATGGACCGACCGAGCAGGAATCGGGAACGACGGCGCCCGGAGCGACGATCGCGGTGGGATGAACGCTCACTCCTGCGCCACCGCCTGGGATGCAGGCCCGGCAGTGGCGTCAGGCCGGGGCACGAGCTGGCACATCACGATCGCTTCGCAGGCCAGCTGGCCCAGGACGGTGACGCGGCCTTCCATCTTCACCGCTCGCGAACGCCAGTTCAGGACATTGATCTCGATGCGAAGCTGATCGCCGGGGAGTACAGGCCTGCGAAACTTCGCCCGCTCGATCGACGTAAAGACCATCAGCTTGTTCTGGCGGTCCGGCACTTCCGGAAGCAGCAGCGTGCCGCCCGCCTGCGCGATGGATTCCACAACCAGCGCGCCCGGCATGATGGGATAACGGGGAAAATGCCCCTGGAAGAATGGCTCGTTGATGGAGACATTCTTGATGGCGACGATGCGCTTTTTGCGCTCGACTTCGATAATGCGGTCGATGAAAAGAAACGGGTAGCGGTGCGGGAGGATGCTCATGATGTCCGTGACTTCGAGCACCTGCCGGCCGTCCAGGATGGGATTCGAGTTCTCCATAGCGCGCAGGGGCGATTATAAACGGACGGCTCATAACTCCGGAATTGCGTTAACGCAGGACCAGCAGCGCGAGGGCGAGTGCGGCCGGCATGACCACGAGGCCCGCTTTCAGGAATTGAGACGCCGTGATCTCCGCCCCCTCGCGGCGCAGCGCAATCAGCCAGAGGATGGTGGCGAGAGAGCCGGTGACCGACAGATTGGGGCCAAGATCGACGCCCACCAGCACCGCGCGCGCCAGCATCCCGGTGTGATGCGCCTGGCGCAGCGCCGATCCGGCGGCGAGCCCGACGGGAAGGTTATTCATCCCGTTGGAGAGCAGAGCGACGGCGAAGGCGCCGGCGAACTTCGCTGTCTGACGCGGCTGATGTCCCAGCCACGCCATCGCTGCCTGCGCCGCGTGCAGCATGCCGGCCTGATTCAGCGCGGCAACCAGAACGAACAGTGAAGCCACCAGCGGCAGAACGCTCCAGGCGGCGTGGCGGATGGCCGTCAGCGGAGCGGAGCGGTCCTGGAAGGCCACCAGCGCCATGGCGGCCAGGGCTGCGCCGAGCGTCGGCCATCCCAGCGGAATCCCCAGCCCCGAGGCGGCCAGCATCGCGGCCGCGGCGAAAGCGATTCCGGCCAAAGCGAATCGGCCCGCGCGGGTGAGCCCGCGAACCTCTCCGGCAGACGCTACAGGCCGCGTCAGCCGACGGCTGGATATCAGCCGCAGAACCACAAACGTCACCACGATGGACACCAGAGAGGGAAGCAGCAGGACCCCGAGCCACGCGCCGAGCGGCGGCAGGTGCGATGCAAATACCACCAGATTTGCGGGATTCGAGATCGGCAGCAGGAAGCTGGCCGCATTGGCAACCAGAGCGCAGGCCAGCAGGTGCGGACGGGATTCCACATCGGCCCGACGCACCGCGGCCAGGACGGCCGGCGTGAGCACCACGGCCGTGGCATCGTTCGAGAGCAGCGCCGTGACCACGACGCCCGACGCATAGATCCAGAAGAAAAGCCGGCCCGCGGAACCCCGCGCTCGGCTCACCGCAATCTCCGCCACCCAGCCGAACACGCCCCCCTCCCGAGCCAGTTCGGCGAGGATCATCATCCCCGACAGAAAGAGGTAGACATCGACGCCTTCACGCATGGCCCCAAGCGCGGTGGCCGGCGAAATGAGCCGGAGCGCCACCAGAAGCAATGCGCCGGAACCGGCCCAGATATATTCGGCAAAGCCGCCGGGGCGCACCAGCATCAGCACGATGCTTGCCAGCGAAATGGTCCAGATCAGTGCGGCTTCCATGCTGTGGGCGGAATGGAAAGGTGCGGCGGGATTCGAAGTCTCGAACTACACTATATCCAGGGTTCCTTCTCCAGCAATTCAGGTCGATGCGGCGCGGAACCGTCTGCGCCACCGGAAAGAACGCGAGGCAGGATATGTCGGAGCGGCTGTACTATTCAGACTCATTTTTGGCCACCTTCGATGCCAAAGTGACCGACGTGCGGGAAGTAGCGCGCGGCGATGGCGAATCGGTGTGGCAATTGGCGCTGGACCGGACCGCCTTTTATCCGGCCAGCGGCGGCCAGCCGATGGACTACGGAGCGCTGAGCGCAATTTCACGGGGCGGCGCAGCCCTCGAAGTGCCCGTGGAGCAGGTGGAAGAAGACGAGCACGGCGAAGTCTGGCACTTTGTGCGGAAGCCCCTCACCGCCGGAACCGCCGTGCGGGGGCAGATCGACTGGAACCGGCGCTTCGACCACATGCAGCAGCACACCGGCCAGCATCTGCTGTCGGCGGTGTTCCTGAAGGAGTTACAGGTGCCCACGGTGTCCTTTCATCTGGGCGACAGCGTTTCCACCATCGATCTGGCGGGCACCGTGCCCGCGCGCCACAGCCTGGAACGGGTGGAGCGCGTGGCCAACGAGATCATCGGCGAAGATCGCTTGGTATCGGTGAACTACGTTGCCCGTGCCGAGGCGGAAGCGATGCTGGCCGCGGGTATCCTGCGCAAGCTGCCGGAGCGGGACGGGCAGATTCGGATCATTACCATTGCAGACTGCGACCGGAATGCGTGCGGCGGGACCCACCTCCGATCCACCGGGCAAATCGGCGGCCTGCTGCTGCGGAACGTGGAAAAGGTGAGTCGAGGCGTCCGCGTAGAGTTTGCGTGCGGCCTGCGCGCGGTGCGTGCGGCCCGTGCCGATGCGGTGCTCCTCGGCGAGACCGCGGGCGCGCTGTCAGTGGGCGCGGCGGATGTTCCCGGGGCGGTGACACGGCTGCTGAACGAGGCAAAAAGCGGAGCCAAAGAGCGGCAGCGGCTGCGCGAGGAACTGGCGGCCTACCACGCTTCCCGGCTTGCCGTGGAAGTGCCCATTCAGGACGGGCTGCGTCTGGTGGAGCGCTCGTGGAAAGACCGTGATCGGGACTATGTGAAGATGCTGGCTTCCCGGACAGTGAGCGCCGCACCGGAGACGGTGGTGATTTTCTGCGCGGAAGAGGCGAATCCGGCGCGCGTGGTCATGGCGCGCAGCCTCGGTCTCGAATTCGATTGCGGGCGCGTGCTGCGGGAAGCCCTGGCGGAACTGGGTCTCCGTGGCGGGGGTTCTCCGGACCTGGCACAGGGAGAAGTGCCCATCGCCCAGGCCGACGCGTTGCGCCGGAAGCTCGCCGAGGTGGTGCGCCGTACCGTGGCGAAGGCCGCCGCCATCTGAAGGAACGGCGGCGTGCGGCCCATGGTGCGCATTACGCCGGAATACCGTAAAATCAAAGAGGTTTTTCCCGCCTCGTGGGGCTATAGCTCAGCTGGGAGAGCGCATCGTTCGCAACGATGAGGTCGTCGGTTCGATCCCGACTAGCTCCACCAAATTAAATCCAGCAGATTCTTTAATTTGAAGACAGCGCTTCCGCAATGTCCTCCATTGCGCCCCCGCTCTCCGTTCGTGGTTGCGGGAGTGGCGCCACGGAGATGCTGTTCGCTGACATGCACGGATGCTCAGGATAAATGCCGCCACTTTACGCAATTGCCGCGGCCGGATGGAGGACGTTGCAATCCTGGCGATGCCCGGAGGCAGCAGAAGTCTGACAGAACCCGGACTCAATCCGGAAATTCCGGATCGTGAGCCGCAAGGCACGCGAAAAGGAGAACCCGGACAGACGAGTATGCGAGCTTCAGCCGCGGGTGACCTCGCCGGTTTCCGGATCGCCTTGACGCGCCGGATTCCCCCTTCGCCGGCAACTTGAATTGCCGGCCCATGGCGTGATCGAGAGCGATATACTACATGGAACTCTCAGCCGCTCAGAAGCGGTTTCGTAAACAGGTTCTCTGCTTCGGCGAGCGGTCTTGCGATGCGCTTCGATGGCGTCGCCATCGAGGGGCTTTCAGGTGCGGGGCGTGAATGGAACCAGTTGTAGCGGGTCCATCGGGATGGTTCAAATTCCTCGTTTTCAGGCGAAGGAAGCTGGTCGAATTCTCCGTAAGGACGACGAGAAATCCGTCGATCGAAGGTCGGCGGATCGGAACGTGAGCGGAGCCGCTTTTGTCGTGATAGCCCATCGCCTTCTAGCTGGTGGCCCCTCGGGTTGAAGTATTTGCTACAGGCGAAAGCGGGGGAAGCAACTTCTCTCAGAAGTTTTTACTCAACCAGCCACTGCGATGGGTGAATCAGGGATGGACGACCCGAAGGGGCAGAAGTACGACCCGGAAGCTCCGACGATTGTTGCCGGCCCAGGTGTGTCTGCTCGCACGCCATTTCCTGACGTGCCGGCCCCTGGAACGGTTCCGGAGGCGCACCCGGAAGGTGTCGGTTTGCCTGCCGGAACTCCCGTCCGCTTCACCGGAGGCAGCGTACTTTCCACCACTGCCGAAGCACAGGGAGGCGAGCCCCTGCAGCCCGGAAGCATCTTCGCTAATCGCTATGAAATCGTCGCGAGGCTCGGCGAGGGCGGCATGGGTGCGGTCTACAAGGCGCGTGACCTCGAACTGGAACGAGATGTCGCCCTCAAGGTAATCCGGCCTGAACTTTCCCGTAATCCTGAGATCCTGCAGCGGTTCAAGCTGGAGCTCATCCTTGCCAGGCAGGTCACCGACCGCAACATCATTCGCATTTTCGATCTCGGGGAAGCCGGCGGAATCAAGTTCATCACGATGGAGTACATCGACGGCCAGAGCCTTCATCAGATTCTGAAACAGAAGAGAAAGCTGGAGGTGGCGGAAGCCGTAGACATCATGGAGCAGGTGGCTGCCGGACTGGCGGCCGCCCACCGCGAAGGCATCATCCATCGCGATCTGAAGCCAGGCAACATCATGCGCGACAGCCATGGCCGCGTCGTGGTCATGGACTTCGGCCTCGCGCGCACCATCAGCGGCGATGGTCTTACTCACACCGGCACAATGCTGGGCACCATGGAGTACATGTCGCCGGAGCAGGCGCAGGGCAAAGAGCTCCAGGCCAGCTCGGACATCTTCACCGTTGGCCTGATCCTTTATGAATTGCTCGCGGGAGTGCCCCCCTTTTATGCCGAGAGCGCGATCGCCAGCCTGCTGATGCGCACCCAGCACCGCGCTGCGCCGCTGGTGGATATCGATAAGAACATCCCGGGTTCGCTCAGCAACATTGTCGCCAAATGTCTGGAGAAGGATCCGGCCAATCGCTACCAGAACGCGGCGGAGTTGGATGCCGATCTTCGCGCGTGGCAAGGCAAGGGAGAAGGGAAGAAGGTCTCCGCCACGGCCGCGCGGATGCGCATGAACCGCATTCGAGAGCTTCCATGGACGCGTTTCGCGATTACGGGCGCTCTGGTCCTGGCCATGGCCGGGGGCCTCGCCTGGTTCCTCTTCAGATCGCAGCAAGCCGCGAAATCGGGGCCGCATGCTCCGGTCTCCGTGCTGATCGCCGACTTTACAAATCTCACCGGCGACCCCCTGCTGAACAATACGATCGAACCCATGCTCGGCGAGGCCCTCGAAGGCGCGAGTTTCATCGACGTCTTCAGCCGCATCGACGCGCGCAGGCTGGCCGCGAAACTCCAGCATCCCGCCGGCCAGCTCGACGAGCAGTCGGCACGCCTGGTCGCCATCAACCAGGGTATCAACGCGGTAATCACCGGCCAGATCAGTCTGCGCGGCGATAAATATGACATTTCCGCCGTGGTTCTCGACGCCGTGAGCGGCAAAGTCCTCGTAACTTCTGAGGTCAGCGTAGCGAAGAAGCAGGATATTCTCGCAAGCCTTCCCAAACTTGCGGTGCCCATTCGCAAAGTTCTCGGCGACACCACGCCGGCTTCGGTGCAGTTCAACCAGGTCGCGGGAGGATTCAAGGCCGCATCCCTTGAGGCTGTTCATCAGGTTTCCATCGGCCTCGACGATCAGTTCGCCGGCAAATTCCAGGAGGCGTTCGACTCGTTCCAGAAGGCCGCGGCTATGGATCCGAACTTTACGTGGGCATACACAGGCATGGCGGCGATGGCCCAGGACCTTGGGAGACCCGAGGACGCCGTGAAGTACATGAACCTGGCGATGGAACACATCGACAACATGACGGAAAGGGAGCGTTACCGCGACCGCGGACTCTACTACCGCATCACCGGCGACTGGCAGGATTGCACGCAGCAGTATACGAAGCTGGTCACGCTCTATCCCGCCGACCGTGTCGGCTGGAATAACCTTTCGGTTTGTTACACGCAATTGCGCAATGCGCCCAAAGCCCTGGAGGCAGCGAGAAAGGCCGTGGAGATCGTGCCGGGAGGGGTAGGACAGCGCCTGAACCTGGCTTTCGTCAGCGCATTTGCGGGAGATTTCGCGGCAAGCGAAAAAGAGGCGCGCACGGCGCTTCAAATGAATCCCTCGGCCGCGCAGGGATACCTGTCGCTGGCCGAAGCCGCGGTCGGCCTGGGACAGACGGCTCAGTCCGCCGACGCCTACCGCAAGCTTGAGACTTTTGGTGCGGCGTGGGCATCGACTGCGAACGCCGGACTGGCCGATCTGGCCGCTTACCAGGGCCGGTACGCCGACGCGGAACGCACCTTCGCGCAGGGAGCAGCCGCCGATCTGGCCGCCAAAAACCCCGACAGCGCGGCCAGGAAGTACGTGGCGCTTGGGAATATCGAGGAAGAGCTGGGAAACCGCGCGGCAGCGATTTCCGATACAGACAAAGCGCTGGCGAACAGCCGCATTCCGGCGATCCAGTTCCTCGCCGCCCGCACCTATGCCGAGGCGGGAGAGTTCGCCCAGGCGCAAAAGCTGGCCGCGGGCCTCTCCTCCCAGTTGTCAGGCGAGTCGCAGGCTTACGGCAAGATTATCGACGCCTTGATCGCGCTCCGGCGGAAGGATACGAATGGGGCGGTCAGACAGATGAGGGACGCGAACCAGTTGCTGGACACCTGGATTGGCCATTTCGATCTGGGGCGGGTCTATCTCGCCGCCGGGGCGTTCAACCAGGCTGATTCCGAGTTCGATGAATGCATCAGGCGCCGGGGAGAGGCCATCGAGCTGTTCGACGACAACGTTCCAACTTACGAATATTTTCCGCCCGTCTACTACTACGAGGGGCGCGCGCGGCAGGGAATGAAGAGCGCGGGGTTTGCCGACTTTTACAAAGACTATCTCGCCATTCGCGGGCAGTCGGCCGACGATCCCCTCGTCTCCGAGATCCACCGCCGTCTGAGCCAATAAACGCCGGCGGAAACCAGGCGCCCGCGGGCGAACCGGCTTCCGCCTTCGCCTTGCGCAGCTCAGGCAACAGGCTCGCCCGCGTGGTTGCCTAGGGCGATGCCTGCCCGGACAGCGTAATCGTCTGCATGCTTCCGGCCACTCCGTTGTTGTTGTCAGTGATTGCGATGGCTCCTGTCTGCGTGCCGATGATGGTGGCCAGCGGCTGGAACCACACGGAGATCGTGCAGCTGGCTCCGCTCGGCAGAGTAGCGGGACAGGTGCTTGTCTCGATGAATTCGCCGGTGGCCGCGATGCTGTTGATGGTCAGCGCTCCTCCCCCGGCGTTCACCAGCGTCACCGTCTGGCTTGCGCTCGTGGTGCCGTGCTCCTGGTGCGGGAAATTCAGGCTTACGGCAGACAAGCCTACAATCGGGTTTGTGCCGCCGGCTCCCGTCCCGTAGAGGTCCACCCGTTGCGGCGGAGGCGTCTCGTTGGCGGCCATCCCCGTCGGCGTCGCATAGGTAAACATCAGCGAAGCGGTGCGCGTGCCCAGATCCCCAGGCGTGAAGACGACGGTCACCGTGCAGCTGTTTGCCCCTGCGCCCGCCGGCGACAGCGTCAGCGCTCCCACAGAAGTCGCCGAGAAGCTCGCGGCTCCCCCGGCGTTCGTACACGTTGTCCCGGTAATCGCGAAGTCCCCCGGATTCGACCCTGTAAGGCTTACGCCCGCAAGATTGAACGGCAGGCTCAGATTTTCGTTGGCAATCGTGATTGTCGTCGCGCTGCTGGACTGTCCGGCATTCACCGGCATAAACACCAGCGGGCTCGGTGAGAAGCTCACTGGCGTGACGGCGGGAACAACGCCGGCCCTCCGTGAAGCCCGGCCTGTGTAGAGGTCGGGAGGACCATCGTCTCCGCGTGTCGGCTGCCAGATCGAGACGAGGTCGCCGACAAAGTTATAGGGTGTGCCGGAGTTGTAGTTGTTCTCCTGAGCTATCTGGCACTTGCCAGGATCGGCGCTGTTGACGCCCAGCACATCCAGATTGCCCATATTCAGCGACTCGCCCGCACACGTCGGATTCGAGCTGGTGGGCTGGTTCCCGAAACAGGGACTGTAAACCGCAGCCCCCCAATGCCAGTTGATGCGCACTCCTGGCGTGTCCGTGGTGAATTCCGCCGACCATGTTACGTTCTGCCTGCTATTCGGCCCGTCGCCCCATCCTTGCGATAATTGAGCGACCGCCGCCGGCAGCAGGTACGGCACACCGGTCACGAAGATATCCCCCGGAATCGTGAATTGCGGCTTGCCGCTCGCGGGATCGGTCATCGGTACCTGCGTCACCCAGCGATTATTGGCCGAGTCAAACGTTGTGGTCGCCTGCGTCAGCCCAGGAATGAACTGGATCAGGGCATCCGGAACCGGGATGGTCGCGGTCGTGCCGTTCGTGGGATTCGTGAACGAAATGCTCCCGTTGGTGACCATGATCTGCACTTCATCCGTATCCATCTTCAGCGGATTGCCATTCGGATCCAGCGGCCCGTCCACAGACAGTTCGCTGTTGAACCAGAGGTAGTCGCCGGCCGGAACGTTCTGCACCGGCGGCAGGGGGAAGGTGCCGCTGATCCCGCTCAGAGCCGATCCGGTCAGCGCAATTGAATCCGTGGCTCCCGTCTGGCCGCCGTCGTTGTCGGTAAAGACCAGCGTACCCGTGCGCACGCCTTCCCCTTGTTTTGGGTTTGGCGCGAACGCCAGCGTTACCGCGCAGCTGGCGCCGGTGGTCACCGTGGTTGCGTTCGGTGCGAGCGGAGCCGGGGCCGCCGCATCGCCGTTGTCCACGCGTTCCGGCCCTTCAGCCGTCTGCCAGGGCTTCAGCGTCCCGCCGCACGTAGACGACTGCACGACGAAGTCGGCCGGCCCCGAATCGCCGGAGACGATCTGGACACCGGTGACATTCAGCGGCGCTGTCCCGATGTTCGTGAGAACCACCGTCATGCTGGCGCTCGTTGATCCCACGTCCGTACTCGGGAACGTCACACTGTCGGGGCTGATGAACGCGACTGGCACCGACGCGACCACCTGCGTGACGGAAGCGGAGCTGGACTGGAAGTTCAGATCCGAATTCGCCCCGCCGAATGTCGCGGTCACCGTGTTGGTGCCCGGCGGCAGAAGGAATGTGCTGTAACCCTCCGTGACCGGCACACTCCCCAGCGGAACCGGCGCCCCACCGTTGATGGTGCTGTTCGTGTAGGAGTAGAGGACCGGGTCGGTGGCCGGCGGAACCGGAGTCACGGTCGGCGTGAATGTAACCAGTTGGCCATAATTCGAAGTCCCGCCCGTCGACGACACAAGCGAGATGCTCGAAGGTGCCGGAGCGATGGTCAGGGTGCCATTGACATAGATAAAGGAGTAATTCGCCGCCGCCAGCGAGCCGGTCGATACCGCGATCGGATAGGCGCCGGCGCCGCTCGCTGCGGTCGCGGTCGTGGTTAGTCCCGGCGCACCGCTCACCACCGAGACACTGTCGCCGTTCACAAACCCGGTGATGCTGTACGTCACATTCAGGGCCGGAGTTAAGGATGGAAGCGACTGCCCGTACACGGTTCCGAAGCTGGCCGCCGTAACCGTAAGCGGAGCCGCGGAGACGTTGAACGACTGAGTCACCGATGCGGCGCTGTACGTAGTGCTGGCCGGCGTCGTCGCTGTAATGATGCACAGTCCGGCCCCCGTCGCGGTGCCGCTTGCGGTCCAGGTGTTAGTTCCCGCCGGCGTCGCGCCGCTCAGGACGCAGTCCCCATTCGCCGCCGCCGAGAAACTGACCGGCAATCCGGAGCTGGACGTCGCGCTCACGGCGAATCCGCTGCCATATTGCACGCTCGGCAACGGCCCCAAAGCGATGGTTTGCGACTGCGTGGTGGAACCCGGCGGCAGGATCGTGAATGTTCCCGACACGGGTGGAGCAGCGCTGTAGGCAGGCGTGGTTGTCGCCGTCGTGCTGTCGCCCGCCTGCGACGCGGTAATGGTGCAGCTTCCCGTACTGTTCAGGGCCACGATTGCCGATGAAACCCCGTTCGCGTCCACGGTCGAGGCGCCGGCCGAGCACGGACCCGACGCGCCGAAGCTCACCAGCTGCATGTTCGGAGAGCCGTTTGACTCCGCGGTGGCAGTGACTTCGAGCGTCGAACTCGTGATCGGCACCGAACTGGGCAGCGAACCAAGAACAACGCTCTGGTTCAGCGTAAGCACCGCCGGCGGCGATGGCGCGCTCTGGCGCTGAGAACCGTTTGAGTCCGGAACCAGCGTGGTCGTAATCGTGTAGACCAGCGTGCCGGCAGGTGGATTCGTGTCGGTAAATGTGGTTGCCGGCGCGTTCCCGTTGACGCCGCTCACACTTCCAATCGCGACGGATGGGCCGCCGTTCACGCTGCGAGAGATCGTGTACGTCTCAACTACGCCGAAGATCGGCGCCGTCCAGTTCACCTGAATGCTTTGCGGCGTATTGCTGGTTGCCGGTGTTACAGAATACGTGGGCGATCCCGGTGGGCGAACGATGGAGTTCGCCGTGTCGTAATCCATCTCCGTCATGGTGGACCCGCCGGCGCCCAGCGTGACATTGCCGCCGGCGCCCAGCGTCACGTTGCCGCCGGCGCCCAAAGTGACATTGCCACCGCCGCCCAGCGTCACGTTGCCGCCGGCACCCAGCGTGACATTGCCGCCGCCGCCGAGCGTGACAGTTCCGCCACCACCCAGTGTCACGGTTCCCCCGCCGCCGAGGGTCACATTGCCGCCGCCGCCCAGCGTCACCGTGCCGCCGTTGCTCAGCGTCACTACGCCGCCGGCGGGCACCGTGTATGAACCTCCAGTGGGAGGAACCGTCTGCGTGCCGCCGCCGCCCAGGGTGATGGTGCCGCCGCCGCCCAGCGTCACGTTGCCGCCGCCGCCCAGCGTAACGGTCCCGCCGGCGCCCAGAGTGATCGTGCCGCCGGCTCCAAGAGTGACGTTGCCCCCCGCTCCCAGGGTGATCGTGCCGCCGGAGCCGATCGACAGGTTCCCGCCACCGCCCAGCGTCACGCTCCCGCCGCCGCCGAGGGTGACATTCCCGCCGCCACCGAGCGTCACCGTGCCGCCGCCGCCCAAAGTGACCGTGCCGCCGGCTCCAAGGGTGACGTTGCCGCCGCCGCCGAGAGTGACATTCCCACCGCCGCCCAGCGTGACGGTGCCGCCCGCCCCCAGCGTCACATTGCCTCCGGCGCCCAGCGTCACATTGCCTCCGCCGCCCAGCGTCACATTTCCGCCGCCACCGAGCGTCACCGTGCCGCCGCCGCCGAGCGTCACAGTTCCACCCCCGCCCAGCGTCACCGTACCGCCGGCCGGAACCGTGTAGGAACCTCCCGTCGATGGAATCGTAACTGTGCCGCCGCCACCGAGCGTCACCGTGCCGCCGCCGCCCAGGGTGACATTTCCGCCGCCGTCCAGCGTCACCGTACCGCCGGTGCCGGTCATCGTGATGGTGCCCGTACCGCTCAGGGTGACCGTGCCGCCGCCCGGCAACACGACCTTCCCGTCAGTTCCAGGTGTGACGGTATTGGGGCCGGTGGCATCGTTGCTGAACGTGAGGCTGCCTCCCGTGCTGAACGTCATGGTTCCGCCGCCACTCAGAACCGCGTTGCTGCCAACGCTTGCGCTGCCGCCGTTGTTCAGTTTCACGCTGCCGCCGTCGCCCACGCTGACCGTGCCGCCCGCGCCCACAGCCACGCTCTGGCCGGAGCTGACACTTACTGGCGTTGAAGAAGCGCCGAATGAAAGGAAGTTCGCGAGCGATGCGAATTCGCCGCCCGTCGCGCCCACCTGGCGCAGGTCGATATTGGCAAAGTCGTTGTATCCAGGCAGGCCCGACAATCCCGTCGATCCCGGTTGCACGCCGTCGAAAGTAATGTCCTGGCTAACCTGCCACGGTGGAGTGACCGGTGCGACGGAGCCCTCCACAAAGTATCCCGTATCGCCGTTGAGCGGTGTGCCGTCGCAGTGGCGCTGAGCCGGGCTCTCCGGGGAAGTCGTGCTCCCGGACGCAGTCGCTGGCGCGGTCGCCTGGTACCACGCCGAGCTCGGAAAAGTCGCGGGAGTAATGTTGTCGTTGGCCAGAAGGTTACCCACCGAATTCAACGTCGATTCGGACAGGGTTTCCAGCGTCTGGTTGGAGTAAGCAACCGCTGCATTCAGTCCCACGCCGTCGAGCTGGAAAAGATAGTTCATCGAGCTCTGAAAATTCGGCTTGCAGTTGATGTCGAACGTCGGCACATAACTGCCCGCTCCTCCCTGGAAGTAGAGGCCGCCGTGGGTCAGGCCGAGCGTGTGCCCGATCTCGTGGAACAACGTCCCCGCGATCACCTGGGCGCGTTTGCTCATGTCCTGTTTCGGATCCGTCTCCCACAGTCCCAGGGTTACAGCCGAATCCTGACCGCCCAGATCGGAGTAACCGGAGATGCTTGTGACCGTCCCCGACGTGAGGCCGATGGCCGGCTCAGGCGGTGTGTTGTTGGCGTAGGTCCAGTTGGAGACGCCCGGCGTTGAGAGGATAATCGTCGAGCCGTCGGGGCACGACGCCGTGTTGTAGACGCCGTTGAGGCTCGGATCACTCAACACGCCGGAGATAGTAAAGCGGCTTGGGCAATAATTGATATCGCCCTGGGAACCCCGGTTGGCGGTGGTGATCGTGGTTTGGCCGGTCGCGGCGTTGGCGGTGATCGTTTTCAGCGTTCCGAAAAGCGTGCTCCACGCCGGTACCGCCAGCGAGTGCCCAAACAGAACGTAGTGATAGCTGTCTTTCTGACCGTACGGGAACCGAGGTGTGCAATCCCCACCCGCGGCGCAGGAATTGAAATTGCGAGGCCACAGCTTGGTGAATTCCAGGCTGTTCTTCCAGCCGATCACCCCTGGCTGTCCCGGGAACTCGCAAAGCTGCGGCGGCGTGGTAGAAGTGTTGTCCGTGCACGTGGTCTCCGGAACCGGGTTGCCGATCTTAAGGTGCAGCGCGATTCCGGTGTTGGCGAATGCCTTCTGCACCATGGCCAGCGGGTCGCTGCCGCTGGGGTCCGGTGACGGGAACAGGTTCTCGCCCGTGCACTGGCCCTGCGAATCCACTGAGCCGCACATCCAGTCGAGTTGAACGAACAAGTCCTTCTCGCCGTGTTTTGCTCCGGGCAATGCCACCCACGACTGCGTCCGTACGTCGTAGTAGCCCGGCTGCCCGGCAAAGAAATCCGGCGCTGAGGGGCCGGCCTTCCATGAGTCCAGAATGCCGTCCTTGTCGCTGTTGGCCACCGGTGTCGAAAGGATCGCCGCGGCATACGCCGCGCCCGCATTCAGCGGTGCGTTCGTGCTGCTCGCTCCTGCTGCCAGCGAAACCGAACTGGAACTCGTGTTCCAGACTCCTCCCGCGTTGTAGAGCGTCGTAAGCTCGCCGTTCGCTCCGCCAACTGCGTCATAGAATCCCTGCATCGTCTGAGTTGTGGAGGCGGACACTGCTGCTGAACCGTCGTAAATCACCACCGATTTCAGCGGCAGGCTTCCCGGGTTGCCCGGAGCCACCAGAGCGCGATAGAGCACAACCATGCTCGCACCTTCGGGCACGGTGAGCTGTCCGCTGGGCGCGTTGACGTCGGTCAGGGAAACCGTAAACGGACCGGAAGCAAGGCGTTCTCCGTTCCAGCTCGGCGGGGCCTGGAAGTAGGCGTTGATGTCGGCGCGATACACGCGCAGCGTTCCGCTGCTGATGCCGTCGCTGTAGTTCGGGATATCGCTTCCCACCTGCTGCCCGGCGATGGAATAGCCGAGGAATGTACCGTTGCTCCCTGAAGGCGTGGCTGTATTTTCGATCGTTGACCAGTAAAGAAAAGCATCGATAATGTCAGCTCCGTCGGGAACGCCCTGGCTGCAGCCGCAGGTTGTCAGATCCGGGACCGTGATCGTTCCGGTCGCCAGGTTGTTGGCGGCAGTGGCTCCCTTCAGGCTCACTCCGGCAGCGGCATAGTCACCCGTCACAAAGTAGTTGTTT
>DAHUYD010000033.1 GCA_027315385.1 Acidobacterium sp. | reverse complement strand
TCGCGGCCATTGTCGTAGCCGGACTCGATGGCCTGTTTGAGGTAACGGCCGGCGGCCTGAGCGGCCAGCGTGTCGGTGATGACGTGGCCGGTGCGTTGCTTCTGCTCGACCCAGGCCATGCAGGGCATGGCAATCCAGACGGAGCGGCCGCTGACGTCGAAGCGAATGTCCACGGCGTCGGCGTGTCGGGTGGCGATGGCGACGATATTGGCGGTCCAGCGGCAGTGCAGGGTCTCGCCGGTCAGGCGGTCGGTGGCGCGAAAATCCTCATACATAACAATTTCAGCGTAGTGCATCCGGCGGGGTTCGACAATGCATGAGGAACCGCGCAGGGTTCAAAGCGAATCGGCGACCGCTCTTTGGTCATCTTATGGGAGGCAACCCCTGCGATCGCGGGTTGCTTCGCGGAGCTGTTGGCGACTGCCGCAAAAAAGAAACGCGGAGCGCGCGAGGCGGAAACAAAACTTAAGGAGAAATGAGCGTCCAATCTCTCTATTGTGCGCGCGGACGTCACTTTTTCGACCCCAGGGGGAATTTGTCTTGACCCGTCAAAATATGCCTTCGCAATTCCGGCGATATGAAGAACGGCTTCGCCATCAACAACAGCAACTAGAGCGCTCCCTGCTGACAGCGGTAGAGCAGGGCCGGCAGACGGTGGCCGAGGACACGCCGGATGTCGCGGACCAGGCGGTTTTGTCGTACCAGAAGGAAATGATTTTCAGCCAGGGCACGGAGGGGCACAATCAGCTATCGCTGGTGAGGCTGGCGCTGGAACGGCTGGGCGAAGGCAGCTTTGGCGAATGCCTGCACTGCGGGCAAGCGATCGGGGAAAAGCGGCTGGAAGCGCTGCCCTGGACGCCGTACTGCATCGAATGCCAGGAAAAGGTGGAGAGCGGGGAGATCGATGACATGGTCCGGGCGGCCTGAACGGGGCTGCCGGAGAACGGGTCTGGAGAACGGGTGTTTTGTCCCCGGGGCCGGGGCTTGAGCGAGGAGGGCGCAACCTGCTTCGATTTGAGGCGGCAAGCGGCCTGGGGGCAAGCGCCGAACCGTCGGGAACGCGTGGTAAACTGACGGTATCTCAGGCAGATGAGCGCGAAACCTGCCGCGCTTCCGCCACTTCCGGCCGAGGGGATCTTCAGGAAACTTCGTGGACACACAGACCCGTCACGCACTCAAGCAAGACAAGTTCGTAACCGCAACTCAATCCGGGCTGGAATGGCTCGAGTCAAACCGCAGCGGCGTTTTGCGCTGGACGATCGCCGCAGTGGTGGCGCTCGGAGCCGTGATTGCCGGTTTGGTGATCTGGCACCAGAGGAGCCAGGCCGCGGAGCAGTTGTTATCGCAGGCGATGGATATCTACGCGACACCGCTGGTCACTCCGGGAGAGCCGACGCCTCCGGGACAGCAGACGTATGCGACGGCGGCGGATCGCGCAGCCGCGGCGTATCCGTTATTTGAGCGGGCGGCCAACCAATATAGCTGGCAGGGAGCGGGCAAGACCGCCCGCTACTTCGCCGGCGTCACCGAAGTGGATCTGGGCAAAACGGCGCAGGCCGAGGCGGAGCTGAAGCAGGCCAGTGCCGGTTCGGGAGGCATAGCCGCGCTGGCAAAACTGGCGCTGGCCAATCTGTATGCGCAGAACGGGCAGACCTCCCAGGCGACGGCGCTGTTTCAGAAGCTGATTGCGCATCCCGCGACAACGGTGCCGAAAAGCGCTGCGCAGCTACAGTTGGCGCAGGTGTATGAGAGCACCGATCCTGACAAGGCGAAGCAAATTTATGCGCAGATCGAGGATCAGGATAAAGGCACGGATGCAGCGCAGATTGCACAGCAGAAGCTGGCGAAGCTGAAGTAATCTCCAACCTGCTCAGGCAAACGGGCCTCCGCGGAGGCCCGTTTGCTTTTGCGGGGAAGTCGTGTCCTGGATTTCGTGGGGATCGGTGCGCGAGCGATTTTCCGCGAGCGATTCTGCGATGATGGCGGAGGTCCGGAAATCGCGATGAAGAGACTTTTGTTTGCTGCCGTTCTCATTTCCGCACTCCCCTGCTTCTCCCAGCCCACCGAACCGGCGCCCCGCGAACTGCGCGCCGCGAACACGGCATTACAGGTCACGCTCTCCTCCAACGGCAGTTACAGCATCGATTTTTCCGCGGCGCGATGGACGCTCGATGGAAAGCTGGAATCGCCGGTGAGGGCCCTCCGGGCAACGGAAGGTTCGGACCGTATCGGGGCCTATCGAGAGATCAGCGCTGTGTGGAATTCGGAGGGCCGACGCGCGGAAATCCGCGTCTATCAAGACCGGCCGCTGGCACTGCTGAACGACGTTTGGCTGCGCGGAGGGCCGAACCAGCAGCCCTTCCCTTCCTTTGAGTCGCTGCCTCAGGGTGCTTTTCAGCTCTCGTTTCGCAAAGCAAACTTCGGCTTCTATGAGTTCGGCAAGCTGGGCGAGCAGGGGCCGTGGACCTTTTTCGATCACGATCGCCACGCACTGATCGTTTCGCCCGCCGACCATTTTCTGATTTCGGTTATGGACAGCAGCGCCGGGGGCAGCGCGGACAGCCGCATTGCGCCGGAGATTGGCAACCTTCCGGCTGGTTTTTCCCACGGCACGCTGGTCTCCGCCGGAGACGGAATCAACACCGCATTCTCCACGTGGGGGAGCGCGCTGCTGCGGCTGGGCGGGAAGATGCGCCCGTCGAGCCACGCGGATATTACGCTGGCCAGGCTGGGGTACTGGACGGACAACTTCGCCGCCTACTACTACAAATTCGACCCAAAGCTCGGATACGAGGGCACATTGCTGGCCGTGCGCGATGAATTCCGCAAGCTGAAGATTCCTCTCGGGACCATGCAGCTGGACAGCTGGTTTTATCCGAAGAGCGCAGCAGATCGCTGGAATACCGGAGGCGGTTCGCCGCCATTTGGCGAATACGTGTACCGGGCCGACAAGGAGCTATTCCCCCAGGGGCTGGCTGCGTTTCACCAGGAGCTGGGGCTGCCGCTGGTCACGCATTCCCGCTGGGTAGCTCCGTCGAGCCCATATCACCAAGAGTACCGGATGTCCGGCAACGTAGTGATCGATCCCCGCTTTTGGAAATCGACTGCCGAGTATCTGCACCGGGCGGGGGTGATCACCTACGAGCAGGACTGGCTCGACCAAAATTCGCAGACCGCGCTCAACCTGCACGATCCGGCGAAATTCCTGCGGGAGATGAACGACGCGATGGCGGGCGAGGGCATGACGATCCAGTACTGCATGCCGCTGCCGGCAGATTACATGGCCAGCACGCTGTATTCAGCGGTGCAGACGATCCGAACATCGGACGATGGCTTTCGCCGCTCCCGCTGGGGTCACTTTCTTTACGATTCGCGGCTCGCGACCGCGCTGGGGCTGTGGCCGTTCTCGGACCAGTTCTACAGCCACGATCTGGGCAGCGTGATCATCTCAACGCTGTCGGGAGGGCCTGTGGCGATAGCCGATGCTATTGGACAGACCGATGTGCCGAATTTGATGGCGACGATCCGCGGCGACGGGGTGGTCATCAAACCGGATCAGCCGCTGCTGCCGGTCGATGCGATGTATCTGCTTGACGCGCAGAACGAGCAGAAGCCTATGGTTGCCGCGGCACGCACGGAGTTTGGCTCCGGCAGCGCAGTCTATGTGTTCGCGTACCCGCGCGGCACGTCGGACACCGGCGTGACGGTGCCACTGAGAGAATTCGGGCTGACGCAGCCGGTGTACGCCTGGAACTGGGTAACCCATACCGGGGAGTTCATTCCCGCAGGGGGAAGCGTATCGATGGAGTTCGCGAATGGCTGGGCCTATGACGTACTGGCGCCAGTTGCGGCGAATGGGCTGGCGCTGGTCGGGGATGCGTCGAAGATTACAACGCTGGGACGGGAGCGGATCGCCGCTCTGGCCGATCAGGGGCACCTGGCCACAACGGTTGAGTTCGCCCCGAACGAAGAGACAGTGGAACTGTCGGGGTACGCCGAGAGACGGCCGATTATCGCCGCCACATCCGGAAACGCGCGGTTGCTGCAGTATGACCCGCACAGCCGGACCTTCGAGATCCGGGTGTCACCGGGACCGGCACACACTGCGACGATCGAGGTGAGCACGGAGCAGCACGGCGGCGAATGAAGCTGGAACTTACGCGACCGAGTCCGCGTGAGTTTGTGCTACAAGGGAACATGCTTCGCAAGGTGTTTCCGCTGCTCGTCCTGTTCGCCTGCATGCTGCCTGCTCCCGCGCAGGCCGCCGCTTCTCCCGATCTGAAGACGCTTACCTCAGCAACGGCCGGCATGACGCACATGCCGGGGCTGATCCCGATGGACTGGGACGCTCGCACCGGCCGTCTATATCTGGAAGTGGCGATGAACGGGAATGCGGCGCATACGCGCTCGCAGGACTACCTCTACGTCAATTCGACGCCGTGGAGCGTGGGCACAAGCCATCTGGGCGGATACGGGCTGGACCGAGGGCAGATGGGCCCGGGGGTGATCGTCCACTTTGCGCGCACCGGGCCGAAGGTGCTGCTGGTGGAACCGAACCTGAGGTTCCGCAGCTCGTCGAGCGATGTGGCGGAGCAGGCGGCTGTATATCAGTCATTCCCGATATCTGTGCTGGCGGGATTTACTGTGGCCGCGCAGGACGCGGATGGAACGGTTTTGGTGGATGCGACGCAGCTGTTTCTGACCGACGTGCACGACGTGGCGGCGGCGCTGGCCGAGGGTAAACAGGGCGTGTATCACGTGGATGCCGCGCGGTCGACGATTGTGCCGGCCGACACGAAGGACTTTCCCAAAAACGCGGTGGCGGAAGCGGAACTGACCTTTGTGCCGTCCGGGGGAGACGCGCTGAAGCCCGCGGGGAGAATTCTGCGGGAGGTGACGCCGAACCCGCAGGCGATGACGATCCGCGAACGGCAGATGTTTGTAGAGTTGCCGCCGCCCGGTTACACCCCGAGGCGCTTTTCGCCGCGCGCGGGGTATTTCGATTTCACGTACCGCGACTACGACGCTCCGCTCGGCGAGCCCATCGACCAGCAGTTCATCCCGCGGCATCGGCTCATCAAGAAGGATCCGAACTGCATGCGTGCCTGCGAGGCGCTCACGCCCATCCAGTATTACGTGGACCGCGGCGCACCGGAACCGATCCGCGAGGCGCTCCTCGAGGGGGCGCGCTGGTGGGATCAGGCGTTTCAGGCGGCGGGCTGGGCGCCGGGAACGTTTCGCGTGGATCTGCTGCCGAAAGGCGCCGATCCGATGGACGTGCGCTACAACATTATCCAGTGGGTGAACCGGTACACGCGCGGGTGGAGCTACGGGGACTCGATCGTGGATCCGCGAACGGGCGAGATTATCAAGGGCAATGTAACGCTGGGCGGCGGACGCGGGCGGCAGGATTACCTGATCGCCGAGGCGCTGCTGGCGCCATATAAGGATGGCAAGGCGGCGGCGGATGAAGCACACGACGCGGCTCTGCAGCTGGTGCTGGCGCGGTTGCGGCAACTGGCCGCGCACGAAACGGGACACACGCTGGGGCTGGCGCATAACTTTGCCGCCAGCAGCTTCCCGCATCCGGTGGACGAGACCGTGTCGGTGATGGATTATCCCGCGCCATGGGTGACGGTGGGCGCGAACGGCGTGCCGGATGTGAGCCATGCGTATCCGGTGGGGATCGGCATCTGGGACAAGGTGACGATCGACTACGGCTATCGCGAATTCGAC
>DAHUYD010000014.1 GCA_027315385.1 Acidobacterium sp. | reverse complement strand
ATCAGCCACGCCGACGCGCCCGCTGCCAGCAGCGCCAGGAAACCGGTGGCAAGAACCGCGCGAGGGAATCGCCGCGACGGACCGGTTCCGCCGCCGCCTTGCGCTCCGCGCTCTGAACCCCGCGATCTGTCGTTCAGAATCCGCCCTTTCCGATGTCCATGTTCGCCGGTAATGGATTGCGCTCATCGATGTAGCGTTCGATGGTCTCGTCCAGAATGCCCTTCGCCGCCAGGATGAACTCGACTGCGTCGCGTCCGGCGCCGTGGCCGCCCTCGTGCGGCGTGACGTAATGCGCCGCCGCCTTCACCTGATCGCGCGCGTTGGCCACGGCTATCGCCAGCCCGCAAACCCGCATCACGGGCAGATCGATGATGTCGTCGCCGACATATGCGATCTGTTCGAGGGCGAGGCTCTCCTTCGCCATCATCTCCCGCACCGCCTGCATCTTGTACGCCTGCCCCATGTAGACGTACTCAAGGCGCAAATCGCGGGCCCGCAGCGCCACCGTCTCCGAAATGCGCTTCGTGACGATCGCGCACTTGATGCCGCCCAGCTTCGCCATCGAAATCCCGGTGCCGTCCTGCGCATGGAAGCCCTTCGCCTCAACCATGCTCTGCGAGGAGATGGCAAAACCGCCCTTGTCCTTATGCTCGTCCGTGCGCTGCGTGGTGGAGTGGCTGGCGGTGTCGCCGCCGGGAGCGGGGAAGATCCAGATCCCGCCGTCGGTCAGTACCCCGTCGACATCGAAGATCAGGAGTTCAATCCGCCGTGCGCGTTCCTCAGCTGTCAATGTGGTGGAAGTCATCTTTCCGCATTGTAACCAGCGCCGCCTGCTCTCGATCCTTTCGGTTGACCCGCCCCCGGAAAGCCCGTAAACTGAATCTTTGCGGCTGGAGCGGTTGTGTGCCGCTGCGCACCGCATTCACTTCCGAAAGAGAGATTTCACCTTTGGCGAACCATGTTTCCGCGCTCAAGCGCGCCCGTCAGACCGTAAAACGCACCGCCGTGAATCGCGCCAACCGCAGCCAGTTTCGCTCCAGCCTGCGCGCCCTCCGCGAGGCCATCCAGAAGGGCGACTCCAAAGCTGCCGGCGAGCAGTTCCGCGCCACCGTTTCCGTCATCGACAAGGGCGTGCAGAAGGGCGTCCTCCACGCCAACACGGCCTCCCGCTACAAAAGTCGCCTGAATGCGCGCGTCAAGGCTCTCGCCACAAAATAGCTCCTGCCCGTCCCCGGTGTGCGTCGGCCACGACGGTCACCCGGGGTAACCTCTTCCCAGCGGGCATCCCCTGTTTTCTGCAAGTACCAGTATCTAAAGATACTTCCCATTAGATACCTGTTTTCCACATCATCCTGGAATCCCCTTTCTGCCCCTTTCAGGCCATTGTGCCCGGCGTCTTCCTGCTTTACAAAGGAAATCGCGCGTGTAAACTTTGGTAATTGGTCTGGACGGCTGGATGCGGGTACTGTAGGGGAAATGGCAGGAGATCGACCCATGGAATCCGCTACTTGTTCGGCGTCGAAGGTCCGCGATGAGCGACCGGCGCGCGGCTCCGCCCGATACCCCATGCGTTTGCCCGCGACGATATTGGCAGAGGGTGAGCAGATCGAAGCGGTGACGGCGGATATGTCCGCCAGCGGCGTCCTGTTTGAGCTGGGCCAGCCGCTGCACGTGGGCCTGGACGTGGAATTCCTTGTGGAGATTCCCGCCGGGACTCTTGAACTCTCGCATACCGCGGCGGTGCATTGCCGGGGCAGGATCGTTCGCAGTTACTGGAAGGATGGTTCGCCCTGGGCGGCGGCGGTGATTGATGAGTATCGATTCCAATAAACCAGGGTGTGGCAGTGACACGATGACGCAAACAAATGGACAGATGAACGGGGCCGATGCGAATCCGGAGATCCGGGTAATTCTGGCGGATTCCCAGGCGATTTACCGCGTAGGCATGCGCAAGGTTTTCGGGCCGGACTCCGGAGTCGGCGTGGTGGCGGAGGCCGAGAGTCTGTCGGCTCTTCAGGAAGTGGTGCAGCACCATCCCGCGGACGTGCTGCTGCTGGAAGGCTCCATGATCGCCGGGACAGCCAATGCCATTCCCGCAGTTTTGCGTTATGCGCCGCAGCTTAAGATCATCGTGCAGTCGTCATCCGCCGAGGAATCGCACACGGTGGACCTCTACCGCCGCGGTGTGCGCGGCATCATCCCTCGCTCCATTTCTCCGGAACTTCTCATTAAGTGCGTGTGCAAAATCGCCGCGGGCGAAACCTGGATCGACAACCAGTCCGTGAACTGGGTCATCGAGGCTTATCGCTCTCAGGCCAGCGCGCTGACCAATCCGAAAAGTCAGCCGCGTCTCAACCAGAAAGAGATGCTCATCATCGCCGGCATCACCCAGGGCAAGCGCAACAAGGAGATCGCCTACCAGCTTGGAACCACCGAGCAGGTGGTGAAGAACTACCTGCGCAAGATTTACGACAAGCTGGGCGTCTCCGACCGCCTCGAACTGGCGCTCTATTGCCTGCACCACCAGTTGCACAAGCGCGCCGCGGAAGTGGAATCGCGCGCCCTGGAAGGAACCCCGCAGTAGCTGCAGAAACGCTGCATGCAACAGCAAAAGCCTCGCCTTCGGGCGAGGCTTTTTAAATATCGGTACTCCGTTTCGATTCACCGCGATGCGCCACGATGGGTACCGTCGTTCCAACTAATACTATTCGGTAACTGTCAGATGCTATGTACTCACAGGTTACGATCCTTAACTTGACAAACAACTATCCGGAGTTACGCTGGAGGCGCTTTGTTTCAGGTTTCCACCTGCGCTCGCACTCACCCCAGCCCCCGGAGGTCCCCCATGCTCAGTCGCTCGAACCTGCCGCGTTTCGCTGTCCCCTGCATCCTGATGAGCGCCTCGCACCTGGCAGCCCAGAGCACGCCTTCGAAACTGCCGCCCGGGTGGCCGCATTTTCCCCCCACGCCGCCTGGCCTCCTCCGGCCGGGCAAGCCCGTGCCGCCGCAAGTCGCCTACGTGCCCATTGGCCGATTTAAACTCCTGGACTCGTCCACCGGATGGGCGTCGACCGCCTATAACCAGCTTCTCTGGACCACCGACGGCGGCGCACACTGGAAAGATATATCGCCGCCGAACCCGAACCACGATTCCTACGCGGACGTTTTCTTCCTCAACGACGTCACAGGGTGGGTGCTGTTCTCGCACGAAGTTAGCGCATACCATCGCGATCAGGATCCGATCCCGCATAACTTCGAGAGCGACTGGACATTCTACGTCGCCGCCACGCACAACGCGGGCGCAACATGGACCGCCATGCAGATCCCGGCGATGGTCGACAACCCCGGCGGCGTGCAATTGGGGGGCACAGGTCATATTTCCTTTGCAGATCCGCTCAATGGCTGGGCTGAGGTCGATCACTCCCTCACCTCCGCCAGCCTTCTGCACACTGCCGACGGGGGCCGCACCTGGCAGTGGGTGAAAAGCTACCCCGGCATGTCAGGGGGGGGCGCGGCTTCTTCGGAAAGCGTTTTTGTCTTCGGTAGCAGCCTTCGCGGCGAGCAGTTCTACGCCAGTTGGAACGCGGGGTGGACGTTTCAGCCAGTCACCTTTCGTCGCCCCAATCCCTCGGTGACAGTCTCGTCCTATGGCATCCCCGTTTTGCAGGATTCTCGGAGCGGCTACGAATCTGTGACCTACTCCGCTGGATCGAATATGCCGTCCGTCGCGGTGCTCTATGGAACCTCGGACGGGGGCCACAGCTGGCGACCAGCCCAGACGCTGACAAACCTGGCTCCTGGTACCCAGCGGATATCGTCCACGGTTGCCGACTCGTCGTGGATCGTGCCCTCTAAGCCCCGCGGGCGGAGGATGTCGCTTGTCAAGGCGGGCGTCTCGGCCGGTTATACTGTTGCCCCAGAGAATCAAATCGGAGACTTTGACCGCTGTAGTCTCAGCTTCTTCGGACCCGCACTGGGCTGGTCGAATTGTGGCCTTTTGTCCTCCACGGACGACGGAGGGGCAACATGGACTGTCATCAACCCCGAGGAGCAGATATGGAGCGGTGCCCTCACCGGTGCACCGGTGTCGCCGCCGCCGGTGCCTCCAACCCCGTCGGCACCGGGAGCAGCCAGGCCGTGGAACCTTCCACGTGCGTTTGCGCCCGCCGCCACACCGGCGTCGGTGCCTTCGCGCGGCCTAAGCCAACAACTTGGCTTTGACATTACCACGGTGCCATCGACCGGCGTGATGAGAGATTGGTGGAGCAACAGCCCATACTACGATATCGGCATTTACCTGCCGGGTTCACCCAATAGGGATCCAGACCCCAATTTGGGTCCCGTTACAGGGCCCGCGTGGGTCAGCGCGGTTCGAGGGTACGGTTGGGGAATTGTTCCGATATGGTTTGGCCTACAGGCCCCATGCGCGGTGGACAAGACAAACATCACACAGTTCATCGACTCGACTCCTGCCAGTGCATATTACGAGGGCGCGGGCCAAGCGATCCTCGCCGAGGATGGCGCTACCGAGCTGGGGCTAGACGGATCAATCATCTATCTGGACATTGAAAACTATGACCCAGCGGCCTGTAGCCAGGCTGTCGAAGCATACGGGTACGGGTTTGTTAGCGAACTCCATCAGGATTTCGGCGCCGTGGTCGGCGTATACAGTTCGATTTTTGACGCCCATGAGATCAACAGCCAAGCCTGCTATCTCGGGGTGTGCGATACGCCGGACTATTTCTGGATCGAACGCGCGGACGGCGAGGCGACCGTCTGGGGCGCCGATCACAGTTATTCAGGCGACCTGCCTGATAGCTATTGGCCCGATCAAGCAAGGATGCACCAGTTCGCCACCAATCAGTTTCAGACTTGGGATGGAGACCCGGAAGAGATTGACGAAGATGTCGTTGACTCCACAATAGTCCCTGGCGACGCGTCAAAGAAGCCGCTGAGCGTCGAGTTTCTCCCGAGCTCAGTGAACTACCAGTCTGATCCGACGGTGGTGACCGCAATCGCAAACGGAACGAACAGCAGCAGCAACAATCCGTCATTCACCCAGGGAAACCTTGTAGGCTACGCCGACGGTGGGCTTGCCCCCTTCGCACAGATCGGCGGGACTCAGGAGACGTTGCAAAGCCCTCCAGTCTCCCCGACCTACCCTACTGGCATCAACGACCTGGGCACCATTGTCGGCTATTATCAGCCGCCCGTGGACGGACCGATCGATGCGGCGGCGACCGGAGGTGGAAATCAGGGAATCATCTGGACGAATCCAACCAGCTTATCACTTATGACGCACCGAATGCCGTCGCAACAGAGCTACTCTCCATCAACGACGCGGGATGGATTACGGGAGCGATTATCGACAGTTCGGGGAGTCCTCACTGCATCCTCCTTAAGCCGAATGCAGACGGGACCTATCCCACGACCCCAGAGCAGTTCGACGAACCCGGAGGTAACTGCGAAAATGCCGCGATCAACGGTATTGGGATAATCGGTGGAAACTACGAAACTTCGGGCGAAGAAGATGTGTTTTACGAGGACGTCGAGAGCGGAACCCCGGGGCTGAACCCGGTTGTACTGGGCAGCGGACCGATAGGCGAAATGCTCATCATGAACGGAGTGAATAACAATGGATTCGTGGCAGGGCCCGATTGCTACAGCTGCACGAGCGGCTACGCGGCGAGCTTATTTACCACAGCCTGGTGGAACGCCCCGTCTGGTACTGCGATCTACGGCCTCAACGACGATCCAGAAATTGTGGATGGAAATTCGTCCACCGTGCCCCAGGGAAGGCGTCGTTTATGACACCGCGCACTGACGCCTGGCAACGCCATGGCGTTTCATCCGCGCACAGACTTACGGAGTGAACGCCGCGGACCCGCAGACCCTGGCAGCGGTCGTCGTGCTGCTCGCCATCGTGGCAGGAGCGGCTTCGTGGTTGCCGGCGATGCGGGCGACGCGCGTCGATCCGATGGCTGCCATCCGCGAACCATAAATCAACGGGGACGATGAAAATTCGTTGCGGATTGCTCCTGAGCGCCTTCAGGCGCGGCGGGTTTCACCCGGAATCGATCCGCGATGCGATTCGCCCCGTCTCGCTCTCGATCCAGATGCCCGCCGCATCGACGCCGGCCAGAGTCGCGGTTTGCACAATGGATTGGTCGAGGAGCCTGGGGCCGGGACCACGATCTTGCGGTGCGGAAGTCTGCCCAGGTGAATTTCCACGGACGTTGCGGACGCAGCCGCCTGCCGAAGAGTCGTCATGCGTCCGTACCCCGGATTCCGGCGCCGTTCGCCGATATCGGATCTGCGCCTTTCAGTTCACGTCGGCCGCAATCAGGCTTGCCGAAGAATCGCGGTGGATCCCCGCCGGGGCCGCAACGTAGCCGCGGTAGACGTCGATGTGGAAGCATGCCTGGCGAAATTCCTCTTCCACGTCGATTTTGTCGGCGGTTTGGATGGGCAGAAGCCAGCCCCGCATCCAGGAGATTTCAGAAAACCGCATCCCCTTCTTGCCGATGTCGATCGCCGCCCCGCTCAGATGAGGGGAAGCCAGATCGCCTTCCGCCGGCGCTGCATTGCCATTAATTCGCAGCAAACGCCGCTGAAACGAAACGGTGCGAACGGCGGAATCGATCTCGATCGGCCGATGAAACCTCGCGTAGTGGCTGCGAGCCAGTGCCGCCAGAAAACGTGCCGTCCAGGGCCTGCAGTAGCGGCGATCCGGAGGAAGGCTGGCGTCTACCTGTAGTGCTGCGCTCACCGGGATGGGCACAAGCTTGCCGGCAGCCTCCATGTCCAGCAGTTCCGCCTGATCCTCAATCCGGCTCAGGCCTTCCGCGGTGTCGCGCTCGTTCTGGCGGAGCAGGGAAGCCCGGGAACCGCGCAGCGGCGGCACAAAATGGATCCGGGTAAAGCCCGTCGCAACTCTGCCCGGCGAGGAAGCGGCCCGAACGGCATAGCGAACCGAATGAACGCGCCGCCGGTAGCGAACGGAGTGCGCCCGCGCGTCGGCTTCCGTTCCTGCGCGGCGCAGGCGTGCTTTACGTTCCGCACGCAGGTGCTCGGTGGTGCGCTCATGCGCGGTGGTTACACGCGAATGAGCGCGATGGAGACGGGTGCGGCGATGCGGAACGGAGGAATGCGTCCCCGTTGCCGCCATAGAGGACAGCGCAAAGGACAATACCACTCCACAGAGCACAAACCGGCGCATTCGCATGATCGAGAGAGTCGGCGGAGCCGCCACGAGCACTCTCAGGATATCGAAGAAGTCTCTGAGGAAAAAGTAACGATTGTGGTTCAGGGCGCAACGAAAGTAACGAAAGTGCAATGGCGCGGTTCGCGCGAGCGGGCGCTGAGCTGCCGGGCATGCGGCGGATTTTTCATTTGCGCCCCTTGGTGCGAGAGTACAATTCCAGAAAATCCGCTCTGCGTCGATTCACTTGCACAGAAATCCCACGGAGGTTCCGTCATGCCCGAAGCGGTTGCACAACCCGAAGCGTCGATCAAGCCGCTGAGCCAGGTGCAGCGTGTCGTCGATACGTTGATAGCGCCCAGTAAAACGTTCCGGGACATCCAGCGGAGCGCCAACTGGCTGCTCCCTTACATCATCGCGGTCCTGGCGACCCTGGGGCTCGGCTTTTCCATCCAGCAGAAGATCGGTTGGTCTCAAACCGTCCAGAACATGGTGAAGGCGAGTCCGAAGCAGACGCAGCAACTGGAGCAATTGCCCCCCGAGCAGCAGGCGAAACAAATCACGATCCGGACCGCGGTGACAAAGTACACGTTCTGGGCTACCCCGGCAATCGCCCTGATCATTGCGCTCATTGCCGTCGGCGTTCTGCTGGGCACCATCAACTTCGGATTCGGCGGCCGCGCGAAATTCGGCCAGATGATGGCCGTCTGGATGTTCGCCACTTTGCCCTGGTCCATTCAGGGAATACTCGGAATCATCACCATCTATGCCGGTGTCGATCCGGAGTCGTTTAACCTCCAGAACTTTGTCGGGACAAATATTGGCTACTACCTCTCCCAGGATCTGCCCAAATGGCTGATCGCGCTGGCAACAGCGCTCGACGCGACCACAATCTGGTCGCTCGTCCTGCTGACCATCGGCTGCGCGATCGTGGGCAAAGTCAAGCGCGGACAGGCCGCCACTGCGGTATTCGGCTGGTGGGTCATCATCGTCGCGCTCAAGGTGGTAGGGGCGATGTTCTCGTAGCAACTCGAAGCTGCATTCCAAAGCGAAGGCCCGCCGGGTTGGCGGGCCTTCGCTTTGGAATGGTTCTCGGACCTACTCTTCCTCCTCCTCGCCTGCGGGCTTCTTCGCGTTGGCCACAATCTTCTCCGCGATCGGCAGCGGGACGATGTCGTAGTGGTCCATATCCATGTGGAAGCTGCCCCGGCCCTGCGTCATCGCCGTGAGCGTCTGCCCGTACGTCAGCATTTCCGCCATGGGAACCTCGGCGCGGATCAGCGTCGTAGCGCCATGGCTTTCCA
>DAHUYD010000180.1 GCA_027315385.1 Acidobacterium sp. | reverse complement strand
GCCGGTGTCGGGCGTCTCTTTGGCCTTTTTCAGGGCCTCGGCAAAGCGCTTGTTGAAGACATCTTCCCGGTTCTTCTCGGCTTCCATCGACTGGCGGAAAAGGCTCTCCTTGCGCTCCTCCGCTTCCTTCAGGGCGCGGGTGGCCTGGTCGAAGTCCTCGAAGGTGCGCTTCCGGGGCGCGGGGGTGTGGGCGATGACGGCGCGGGTTTCGGGATCGATTTTGAGCAGAGCCCCGCAGTCGGGGCAGGCGACATCGATGGTGGAATGGGATTTGGCAGCCATGGACGACTCCGCGTACGAGGGTATTGTAAGGCAGGGAGCGGGGAGCCAGGGGGCAGGGTTAGGGGTTAGGGGTTAGGGGTTAGGGGTCACGGGGCGGATGCGGAACGAAGTGAGCAGGGGCCCGGCTCCGATGGGAGGTTGCGGCTCTGCCACGCAGGCGAGGTAATGGTCTGGCGACACAACGGTGACGCCGTGGCGGGCGGACCTGTGAAAGTGCTTCAGGTTGCCGGTGACCAGCCATGCTCCGGAGGCGGCCCGACTGATCATGATGAGGTGGCGGGGCCTTCATCAAGCCTTCTGTCAACAACCGTCTTCGACGGAGGCCCGCGCGTAAGTTCCCATTCCTATTGCGGACAGGCAGAATCGGGGTTTTTGCCATCGGAGCAGTTGGGCGTGCCGTGCTCGAATTTCTCTCGTCCTTCGGTGGGAGTTCCGGGGACTTTCTTCACGGTATTGCAGGTGATATGTGGGAATCGGAATCTTTTCGAGGTTTTGCCGTTATCGGCCGAAACCTCCATCACCATGATGATGGTTTGGGTGTAGGCGAGATAGTTGAAATAGGGTTCCTTGCCGCCTTTTTTGAACTCGTCCTGAGAGAGCAGCCAGTAATCGGCCCAATAGGCGGTGACGTCGGCCTTGCGGTGTTCGAAGGGGACATTGGTAACCTTTCCCTCGCCGCCGAGCAGGGACAGCGTGGTGACTTTCCAGTGAATGTGACACTTCGGCTGGATCTTGTCGATTGCGAGTTGCAGAGGTCGAGTGGGATTGCGCGTCCAGATGGGGTTGGGATTCTCGTAGTCGTTCGCCTGGTTCAGCAAATCCGCATAGACGTCCTGAAACGGCGCTGTGGCGTTATCGGCGGGATCCGGATAAGGCACCAGAGCGTCGGGTATGTTCGGCGCGCCGGAGAAGATGGTGTTGGCTGTTACCCCCGGGAGAGAATCGTCGAACTGATCGCCGGCATTCAGGTCCACATTGCCCAGAGCGAGCACCGAGTTTCCGTGCGGAACCGAGATCTGTTTTGCAACGGTGATGTAAGGTGGCTGTTTGAGCACGGGTTCCAGTGCTCCAGAGGGTTGTTTCCGTAGGGCTCCGACATCTGCAGGGCGCTGCCGAAGTAGAGCCAGGCGCCGTTTTCGATGTGAACGACCTGGTTGATGGCAGGTCCTTCAGCGAACTTGACCTGCTGATCGTAAAAGACAGCCTGGCTGGTTTGGGTGTAAGCGCCGCCACGATTCGGCGCGGACGCAACGGCGGCCAGCGCCTGCGGGTCGTATTTTCCGGAGCCATCGTCGCACGCGCATCCGGCAAAGCGGATGGTCTCGCAGAAGGCGAAGTTCTTCAGAATGAAGCCCCCGTACTGGGAACCGCCGAGGGCCCGGTTCGGAGGAGGCTGAATCTGGGGCAGAGGCATGACGTTGAAGGACAGAGGCAATCCCTTCTCGTTGCGGAGGAGGATGTCGTTTGTCCAGGTGCCAATCAGATGGCGCTGAAACGGTGAGAGATCGCTGACACACACTGCTCTTGGCATATAGGTCGTCTCCTTTCCCGACGTACGTCGAACAGCGTGGACTCATCGTAGCCATTGTTACTCTGGGTCGAAAAGTCCATAGATAAGTAATAGCCCCCAAGTACCCGAGCAAGATTTCTTTAATGGAGGCAGGTTACCCCCGACGATAGCGGATCAGCCTGTCCACTTACGAATCCGGAGGGGGAAGAGCAGAGCAGGCGCCTGGCCAGCGGCCTTCAGGAGTTCCAGACGTAGAGGAAGTCTTCGTCGTCGGCGGCGGCTACGGATTTGCCGAGATGACGGGTGGCGCGGTTGAGCGCGGAACGGAGGTTGACCTTGGAGTCGGGCAGCTCGACGAGAGGAATCTTGAGGCAGCGGCCGGTTTCCAGCTAACGCTGGCGCAGGGCGATCCGTTTCCGGAAGAAGCGTTTGGGACGTGAAGGGATCCGCCCAGGGACTGTGCAACGCAGTGGGATGGGAGAAAGAGTGAGCGGGGGCATGGAATCGGTAGATCAGTTGTGGAGGCGAACAAATGAGGCGGGAGTTCGCTTCGTGAGGACCGAGATCGATCTGGCGTCGGCGCTGCTGACCAGGATTGCGCGCACCGCGGATGCAAAACAGAGAGCGATTCTGCTGAAGGAAGCGCGGGCGAAGGTGGACTTTGCCTCGCGGTTGGCCGCGCGCATCGAGTTTCCGGGTGCGGAAGGAAAAGAACTCTCGAGCCGGATTCGGGCGTTGCGAGCGCGGCTGGAGGAATAGGCGCCGAGGTACGAGAAAGCGGAAAGAGCCAGGGCGTCGGCGGCCAGCGATCGATGATGGGCGATCCGGCCGGGAAGCGCAGGCCACTACGCTGCAGGCCGCAACGCTATTTGGCATAATTGCGCAATGCCCTTTGCAGGCAATTCCAAGGCAGCGGTTACAGCCAGATGGCTTTGTGCCCCGGGCAGTCGTCGGCGGATTGCTCGACGAGCGTCGCGAGCAGCGGCGCTCCCACGCGCGAGAGGTACGCGACGCCGCCGACGCTGCGCTCCTGCGGGTGTCGATCCGGAAACAGATTGAAGAACAGCGTGTCCACGTGGCGGCGGATGCTGCTTTCGCGCTGCAGCTGATAATTCGCGGCCATGCGGCGCAGACGGTTCATCTGATAGCGCATCTTCGACGCCGCCACCTGGGCGGAGCGGCCGAGGTCCGGCGACAGCGATTCCATCCAGGCGAGCAGCTCCTGCAGTTCGCCGTCGAGCGCGTTGCCGGTGGCCGCCAGCTGCATTTTGCCTTCCACGGGCATGGAGCGCGCGCCCAGGCGGTGCGCCAGTTCGTCGGGATGTGCGGAAAGAATCTCGGCGACTGAGAGCTCGTGCTGCGCGAGCACCTTGCCGATCGACGGCTCAATGAGCGTGGCGCTGAGGCGCGGCAGAATGGGCGTGGCGCGGCCCAGGATGGCCTGGTAGAGCACCTGCGACTGTGCGAAGTAGGCGATCTCCGCGGGGCCGCCGATGTAGGCCGCGGTGGGCAGCAGGTAATCCTGAAAAACGGGACGCAGCAGCGCGTTCGGGCTCAGGCGCTCCGGCGCGGTGTCCAGAATCGAGAGAAGGTCGGCCGCCGAGTACATGGACTTGCCGGCCTGCCAGAGGCCGTTTTTGCGGCGAAGGGGGAGACGCGCGCCCGATTCATCGATAAGGAAGAGCAGGCTGCTGCCCGGCCCCACCAGAACCTGCGAATGATAGCCGCGCTCGGCGAGGAGGCGGTCGCGCTCGTGCAGAGCGGCCTCAAGCTCGGCGGCGTTCTCGATCGCATGGCGGAGGACAGGCGCGCCGAGAGAGTGGAAGGCGCGGCTGGACGCGTCGAGAACGATGAGGCCGTAGTCGGCGAAGACGGCGGAGAGCCAGCGCGCGAAGGCGGAGGCGTAGGTTGCGCCCGGCGTGTACGCCGCCGCGAGCAGATCGAATTCAGGCGTCCCCCCGATGAGTTCCGCCGCGCGGTCCAGCAGCTGCGCGATCTGCGGCCCGAGCGGGATGTTGCCCACGGGCTGGCCGGCGTGCGCCTCGCCGGAGTGCAGGCGCAGAGTGTGCAGCGCGTGGCGCGCGGGCAGCGTCACGTGATCGACTTCCGCTACATCGTGATCTTCTGAGGCGAGCCAGAAGATGGGAACGCCGCCAATTTTCTGGGCGCGATGGATGGCGGTGGCGGCCTTGAAAAGCGTGAAGAGCGGGCCGCCCAGGAGCGCAACCTGCTGGCCGGTGACGATAGCGGCGCATCCCTTGCCCAGCCGCTCGATGTTGGCAAGAGTTTTTTCGCCGCCGCCCCAGGAGATATTTTGATCGCGCAGAAGCTCGGCGAGGGTCGCCGGAGGTGCGGGAGCTTGCGGCGGGGTTTTCCACGACCAGGGGCTGGCCGCGTAGAAAGGCGCGATCGGCTCGCGGCTCTCGGTGTAGTCGAGGAAGAGCCGGGACAGCCGGGGCAGCAGCGAGATGGGATAACAGTCGACGCGCACTCGTGGGTTAGTGTCTCACGGCAGTTCGGATGGAGGTCGGATGCGGCGGCCGGGGTTGGGGATTCACGTTTACCAGCAAAGAACATGGAGGATAGGGAGAACACCGAACAATTTCCGGGCATGAATGCCGGATAATCGTGCGCCTCAGGAGTTCCGGCCTCACGGCCGAAGCCCCTATCCCGTCCCGCCTTGCGGGACCGTTTCCCGCGATGACCCCAACAGTGGGTCCAGGGTTCTCGCGGGTGGTACGGTAGGAAAGCGAGGGAGCGATGGGGAAAAAGAAGAAGAAAGACACGAAGAAGTCCGGAAAGAGTGACGCACATGCGGTGCCGGTGCGGAAGAAGCTGAAGATCGATCCCGGCAAGCCGGCGAAGGTGCTGTCGTCGCGCGTGGCATACCACGGCAAGCTGTTCCGCGTGATCGCGGAGGAGATTCGCGAGGCGAACGGGAAAGACGCGTTCCGAGAGGTCGTGCGGCACGGCGGGTCAACAGTGATTCTGGCCGTGGATCGGCGGAAAGGCAAAAAGGATCCGCTGGTGCTCATTGAGCGTCAGTACCGGCACGCGGCCCAACAATATCTGTACGAGATCCCCGCAGGCAAGCTGGAGGCCAATGAGGATCGGCTGGCCGGGGCGAAGCGCGAGCTGCGGGAGGAGACCGGCTGCTCGGCGAAGAAGTGGTCGAAGCTGGCCAGGTATTATCCCAGCCCGGGATTCCTGGGCGAGTGGATGCAGGTGTTTCTGGCGCAGGATCTGACACCCGGTGAGACGAGCCCGGACGAGGATGAGTGGCTGGAGCTGCAGATGGTTCCCCTGTCGGAGGTGCTGCGGCTGATCGACGCCGGGAAGATTCAGGACGGGAAGACGATCATCGCAGTGCTGACCTACGCACGCCAGCTGGGGCGGAAACCATGAATCCACGGAAGCGGTGAATCCATTGTCCCTTTCGTCCCTCACGGTTCGTGCCTCCCCACATCCACTCCGCCCAGCCCGGGATTCGGGGGCGGCGCAGCAAACCAAAGAGACCGGGCCAGCGTCTTTATGGGTTACAGGTCGGTATACCCCGCCTGAATGCGCGAGAGGAAGGTTCGTGTTTGTGGCTCAGTACAAAGGGAAGGTGAAGTGGTTCAACAACGCGAAGGGATATGGATTCATCGGACGTGACGATGGACCCGATGTATTTGTCCACTACAGCGCAATCCAGGTGGACGGATACAAGAGCCTGAAAGAGGGCGACGATGTGGAATTCGATATCATCCAGGGGCAAAAGGGTCCGCAGGCCGATCAGGTGGTTCGCGCCCGCGAAGTAGCCTAGACCCGCAATACCGCAAATACTCTCTTTTCAGACCGTCTTCATCCGAAGGACCGGATTTTTCCTTCTGTTTTCCCAAGAGCTGGCACAGGTTACCCTGGCCCATTGCCCAGACACGCTGTCGCCGTCCGGCGTGCCTGGATTCCCTTCCCTCGCCGTGGTGTAATCGACTGCGATGGATAACCGGTCCATGGCGCAGTTGCTGGCGGAAACAGCGGACCTGCTGGAAATCGGCGGCGGCGATCCTTTTCGCATCCGTTCCTACCGGCGGGCCGCCGAGGCGGTCGAGTCCTCGACGCTCCAACTGAGCGCCATCGCCGGCGATCCAAAAAAATTGCAGGAGATTCCCGGCATTGGCAAGGGGATGGCCGCCAACATCCGCGAGCTTGAGCAGGCGGGGACGCTGCCGCTCCGCGAAGAGCTGTTGCTGAAATATAAACCGGCCATGCTGGAGCTGCTGCGCCTGCCCGGGATGGGTCCGAAAACCGTCTCGCTGCTGTGGGACGCGCTGCAGGTGGGCAGCGTGGAAGAGCTGGAAAAAGCCATCGCGGAGGGGCGGCTGGCCGGCCTGCCGCGCTTCGGCGACAAGCTGGTTGAAAAGCTTCGCAAGGGCATTGAGGACTACAAGCAGAACAGTGGCCGGTTCCTGATCGATGTGGCGGAGACGGCGGCGGAGAAGCTGATCGCGTATCTGCGGGAATTCCCCGGGTTCACGACAATTCTCCCGGCAGGATCGCTGCGGCGCGGTCGCGACACGGTGGGCGATCTGGACATTCTGGCAACCGGTCCGGCGTGCGCGGAGGACTGTGTGAGCGCGGCGGTGGAGCACGTCGCGGCCTATCCGCCGGCGGCCACCATGCTGGCAAAGGGGCAAAACAAGGTGAGCTTCCGACTGCGCAATGGCCTGCAGGTGGACGTGCGTCTGCTGCCGGAGGGCTCATACGGCGCGGCGTTGCAGTATTTCACGGGATCGAAGATGCACAACGTGAGCGTCCGGCAGCGGGCGCTGAAGCGCGGCTGCACGCTGAGCGAATATGCGCTGGCACGGGTGGACGATGGCGCCTTTGTGGCCGGCGCAACGGAAGAGGAGATTTACGCGGCGCTGGGGATGGACTGGATTCCCCCGGAACTCCGCGAGAACAATGGCGAGATTGAGGCGGCGGAGGAGCATCGGCTGCCGGTGCTGATCGAGCAGAGCGACATTCGCGGCGACGTGCACATGCACACGTTCGAGACGGATGGGAAGAACTCGATCCGCGAGATGGCGGAAGCCGGTCTGGCGCGCGGATACGAGTACATCGCCATCACGGACCACTCGAAGAACCTCGCGATGACGAATGGCCTCGACGACAAGCGCGCGCTGGCGCATGTGAAGCGAATTCGCGAAGTGGATGCGGAGATGGAGGGCAGGATTCGCGTCTTCGCCGGGATTGAAGTGGATATTCTGGGCGACGGAGCGCTGGATCTGTCCGATGACGTGCTGGCGCAGATGGACGTGGTGATCGGGAGTGTGCACTCGCTGTTCAGCCAGCCGGAGGCGCAGATGACCGAGCGGGTGCTGCGGGCGATTGAGAATCCGTACCTGCGGATTCTGGGGCATCCGACGGGCCGCCTGCTGCTGCGCCGTGAGCCCTTTGCGATGGATTTGCCGGCCGTGCTGCGGAAAGCGGCGGAGGTGGGCGTCGCCGTGGAGCACAACGCGTATCCTGATCGTCTGGATTTGTGCGACCGCGACCTGCGCCTGGCGAAAGAGCTAGGCTGCCGGATAACGGTGAACACGGATTCGCATCATACGAGTCACCTCGAAAAAATGCGGTACGGGGTCCGGCAACTGCGCCGGGCGTGGCTGGAGAAGCGGGACGTGCTGAACGCGCTGGGCGGGGGAGAATTCCTGGCGGCGCTGCGGCCGCGGCCGGCGTAACGGAGAAAGGCGAGCTACATGGAAGATCGAAGCGGGCTGAATCCGGCGTTCGCGGTCCTGATCGCGATGTTGCTGGTGGGCGGAGCCGTGGGCGGCTACATCTGGGCCACGTGGACGGGGCCGCCGCACTCGGGTCAGGTCGTCTCCATTGAGGTGTATCCGATTCATCGGGTGCTATCGACGGGCTCGGCGCTGGGCGGCGCCGATGGCGGCCCGAACGTGTACGACGAGACGATTGTTCTGGCGGACGTGAAAATTAAAAGCACGACGAAGCTGCCGCTGTTTCTGCACGACATGTGGGGCGACCTGACACTGCACAACGGAACGACTCAGCGGGACCTGGCAGCCGGCGACGCGGAGTTCGCGAAGGTGTTCGTCGCGTATCCGAAGCTCGCGCCGGCGAAGCAAATGCCGATGCCGAGAAGCATAACGCTGCAGCCGGGGCAGGAAATCGAAGGCCAGATGATCTTTCACTTCCCCGTGTCGAAGCAGGACTGGGAGGAGCGGCAGAGCTTCGATGTGACGGTGGAATTCCTGAACCAGAAGCCGCTGGTGCTGCATACCACAGCCGCGCAGGCGACAACGGTGCAGTAGCCGCGCGCGGCGTGGATTTATGATGAGAGCACCGCGGAACGGAGGCGGTGCGGTGACGCGAACCGGGACCCCTTTGTGGCATCCCCCCATCAGCCGGCGTGCGATGCTGCGCACCACGGCAGGCGCAGCCGGATATGCCCTCCTCACGGCGACCGGGTGCGGCGGCGCAAGCGGCGAGTCCGGCGGTACCTCGAGCCAGACGTGGCCCCCCGACCTGCCGGTCGGGACTTTTTCCCCTGGTCCGTCCGACAATGCCTTTCTGGACGCGCTGGAGCAGCAGGGCTGCCTCTATTTCTGGGAGCAGGCCAATCCCAGCAACGGACAAGTGCTGGATCACGCCAGCAACAATTTGGGCGGAGCGTTCGACACAAGCACCACGGAGTCCAGCATCGCGGCAACCGGCTTTGGGCTGGCGGCGCTCTGCGTGGCCGACAGCCGCGGATATCAGCAGCACGCGCAGATCGTGGATCGGGTAAAGACGACCCTGAATTTCCACCTGAACCAGATGCCCGAGCGGAACGGCTTCCTCTACCACTTCAACGATGTGAATACGGGCCAGGCGCTCCCGGGAACCAACTGCTCGTCAATGGATATGGCGATCCTGCTGTGCGGGGCGCTGGCGGCGAGCGCGTGGCTCCAGGATGCAACAGTGACATCGCTGGCGACGCAACTCTACGAGCGCGTGAACTGGCCGTGGATGCTGAACGGCGGCAGCACCTTTGCCCAGGCGTGGGATGCGGTGAACGGCTTTACGCAGACGCGCTACGACAGCTACTGCGAACTGATGATGCTGTACCTGCTGGCAATGGGATCGCCCGCGTATCCCATTGCGGCGACCTGCTGGGACGCTTTTTCGCGGCCTTCGATTGCCTATGAGGGATACACCTACATCAGCAACGGAAGCGATCCGCTGTTCACACACCAGTATTCGCATGCGTGGTTCGATTTCAGGAACAAGCGCGACGCCTACGCCGACTACTTCGCGAATTCGATTGCCGCGACCCAGGCGCATGAGACCTTCTGCCTGGCCTGTCCGTCGGTGGCGGACGCGTACTACACCCAGGACTACTGGGGCATTACGTCGTCGGATTACGTTGGCGGGTATACAGCGTGGGGCGGACCTCCGGCCCTCGGTCCCATTGACGGAACGGTGGTTCCGTGTGCCGCGGCCGGATCGCTGGTCTTTCTGCCGAACCAGTGCCTGTCGATGCTGCAGGCGCTCAAGACCAGCTGGGGCGCGGCCGGAGCGTGGGGACGGTACGGCTTCGTCGATGCGTTTCACCCGTCGGCGAACTGGTATTGCCCGGATGTGCTGGGCATCGACCAGGGAATCTCGGTGCTGATGGCGGAAAATCTGCGGACGGGGCTGATCTGGACGGCATTCATGAACATTCCGGCGTGCACGGCGGCGATGCAGTTGGCTGGATTCCGCAGCGGGAGCTGAAAAGTGCATGAACCGCGCAGCGTGATAGGTTCGATTCATATGTTCGCCAAGGCGCAGCGGGTTCACTTTATCGGGATTGGTGGGATCGGGATGAGCGGGATCGCGGAGATCCTGCTGAATCTGCATTACCCGGTGAGCGGGTCGGATCTGCGGCGGTCGCCGGTGACAGAGCGGCTGACGCAGCTGGGTGCGACGGTGTTCGAGGGGCATGCGGCGGCCAACGTAGTGGGCGCGGGCGTGGTGGTCATGAGCTCGGCCGTGCACGCGGATAATCCTGAAGTGGCAGAAGCGCGGGCGCGGAAGATTCCCGTAATCCAGCGGGCGGAGATGCTGGCCGAGCTGATGCGCCTGAAGTACGGGATCGCGGTGGCTGGCATGCACGGCAAGACCACCACAACGTCGATGGTGGCGCAGGTGCTCACCGCCGGCGGCCTGGATCCCACCGTCGTGGTGGGCGGGCGCGTGGACGCGATGGGATCGAATGCGCGCCTGGGGCAGTCCCAATATCTCGTGGCCGAGGCCGACGAGAGCGACCGTTCTTTTCTGCGGCTGTCGCCGATCCTGGCGGTGGTGACCAATCTGGACCGCGAGCACATGGACTGCTACCGCGATATGGCCGACGTGGAAGACGCGTTCGTGGAGTTCATGGAGAAGGTGCCGTTCTACGGCGCCTGCGTGGCGTGCGTGGACGACGCTCGGCTGACGGCGGTTTTGACCCGGGTGCGGCGGCGCGTGTTCACCTACGGCACGTCGCCGCGGGCGGACTTTGTGGTGCGAACCTTGCCCGGAGGCGGAGATCGTGCGTGCCGATCGCGATTTGAAGTAGCGGCGGGCGGCGAAGTGTACGGCCCACTCCAGCTGCACGTGCCGGGCATGCACAACGTGCTGAATGCCACAGCGGCGGTGGCGATTGCGGCGCAACTGGAGATTGCGCCGGAGGCGATCGCCGCGGGTCTTGCATCGTTTCGCGGCGTGGACCGGCGCTTCCAGACCAGGGGCTGCGTGCGCGGCGTGACCGTGGTCGACGATTACGGGCACCATCCCACCGAGATTCGTGCAACCCTGCGCGCGGCGAAGGAGTGCGGATTCGGCGCGGTGCATGTCATTTTCCAGCCGCACCGGTACACGCGCACACTCGATTTGATGGACAAGTTCGCGTCGGCGTTCGACGATGCGGCCAGCGTGGAAGTGCTGGATATCTACGCGGCGAGCGAAGAACCCATCGCGGGCGTGACGGCCCAGGCGCTGGTGAAGGCCATCCGTAAGTCGCGCGGCCACGATCGCGTGGAGTACGCGGCGACGATCGACGAAGCAATCGCGCGGGCGATCAGTCGAGCGCGCGACGGCGACGCGATCCTGACGCTGGGCGCGGGGAACGTGTCGCATCTGGCGCCGGTAGTGGTGGAGCGGCTGGGAGTTAGTAGTCAGTAGTCAGCCGCTACACCTCCGTGCGGCGCAGGAAGAAGTGCGCGAGCAGCGGGAAGAGCGGGAGGACGGCGAGGCGCTCGAGAATCGATGCGGTGAGGTGGGGAATAGGACGCAGATCGTCGGGGTGGGATCCGAAGGGGCGCAGGAGCAGATCGGGAATGCGCGCCCCCAGCCCGGGATACTCGTGCCGGAGAATCGCTCCGACGACCAGCCACGCGACGAAGAAGCTTAGGCCGAAGATGAGGCCCGCTGTGGAGTGACGGTAAGCGACAGTTCCCAGGTGCGTGACAGCAAAAACGAGTGCGACGAAGAGGAAGGCGCAGAGGATATCGATGGCTGTCACGCCGAAGGGGAGCGAACCCAGGGTCCACCCCTGGAAGGTGGTGGTTTCCCCCGTCCTGGTGAAGCTGGCGATGCGAATGGCGTGGCAGCGAATGCTGAGCCACAGGCCCAGCGCCGAGAGCAGAAGCAGCACTGCGAGGGCGATCAGGCCGGAGAACCATTCGGTCCAGACATAGAAGCCGCGAGAGACAGGGCGGGTAAGCAGAAACGAACCAGAGCCTCCGCCGATATCGCGTCCAATGCCGGTTGTGCCCATGCCGAAGGCGAGGAGAGTGAAGATGAAGGTCTGAATGGCGATGAAGAACGCCACGATCTGGACCGCGTGGCCTGGACTGGCCACGTTATACGTCAGGCTGTCACGGGAATGGAGCGCATGCTCGATGATGCCGGCGGTGAGGAGCGCCAGCCAGCCCAGACCGATAAAGAAAGCGATGCGAAGATCACGCCAGCACTTCCACAGCAGCATCGTGATTCTCCTTTCCGACGAGGGTGAGAAAGATTTCCGAGAGGTTCATGGGCGAGGTGTCGAGGACGACCGCGCCCTGGCGGCGCAGTTCGGCGGCGAAAGTGTCGGCGCCGGAGTGCAGCACGTATTCGAAAATTCCTTCTATATCCGAGACGGTGACAATTCCAGGAGCGGTGCGCGGCAGGCCGCTGCCGGAAGCGCGGACGCGGGCGTAGTTGGCGCGGATGTCGTCGAGCTGGGCCTGGAGCAGCAGGCGTCCGTGATGAATGATGCCAACCCAGTCGGCAATCTTCTCGACCTCGGACAAATGATGCGAAGAGATGAGAAGGGTTCGGCCGGCCGACGCGAAGTCGTCGATGAGCAGGCGGAGCAGCTGGTCGGTGACGACCGGATCGAGGCCGGTGGTGGGCTCGTCGAGGACGAGCAGCTCCGCATCCTGCGCGAGCGCCAGCAGCAGGCAGAGCTTGGTGCGGTTGCCATGGGAGAGCTTGCGGAATTTGCGGTTCATGGGGACTTCCAGCGCCTCGGCGTACTTCTTCGCCAGCTCGTCGGACCTGGACGGAAAGAAGCCCCGGTTATAGCGGACAAGGTCGTCCCCGCTCATCGACCCGAGCAGCGTCTTTTCGATGACGAAACCGGCGCGGGTGAGGACGGCGACGCGGTCGCGCTCGGGATGCAGGCCGAAAACGCGAGCTTCGCCCGATTGCGGGCGAGCCAGCCCGGCGAGTACGCGGATGGCAGTGGTCTTCCCTGCCCCGTTGCGCCCGAGGAATCCGTAGACGGCGCCGCGAGGCACCGCGAGCGAGAGGCCGTCAAGCGCGGCCACTCGACCGTAGCGCTTCACGAGGGACTGCGTTTCAACCACGCGTTCCGTCATGGCCGTCTCCAAGGTCGTTGAAAGATTGTTCGAGCAGGCGAAGCGTCTCTTCGCGCGAGAAGCGGAGTTGGCTGGCCTCGACGGCCAGCTGCGTGGCGATGGGTTTAAGTCGGCGGACTTTTTCCGCGCGCACCAGGCCCGGCGACTGCTGGCTGACGTAGCAGCCTCCGCCGGGCACCGTGCGGATGACCCCGTCGCGCTCCAGATTCTGGAATGCGCGCGCGACCGTGTTGGGATTGACGCGCAATTCGGCGGCCAGTCGGCGCACCGAGGGGAGCTGATCGTCGTGATGGAGCGCGCCGGCCGCCACGGCATGGCGTACCTGGGACTCGATCTGGAGGTAGATGGGAACGCCGGATGCGGGATGGACGCGGAAAAGCATTTCGTATATGTATTAGTACAGTAGTACAGTTTGAAAAATTGTCAAGAGGAATTTTGAAGGAAAGGGAAGGAACCGGCCCTCGCGCACCTGCCGGGTTCCTGCGGCGGCATACTCACATCTGCCGGTTCTGGGCAGATGTGGGGCACCCGGCGTTATCATGCCAGACATAATGGGAAATCCCAACCGGAAGAGCGCTTCGGCCCCCACGCAGGTGGTATTCGCGCTGCTTCTTCTCACAGCTATTTCCGCGCCGGCACAGAAGAAGGCCAGCGCCGCCGCAGCAGATGCGAAATCCTCACCCGTTCCGGCACAACTGGCGGACTGGACAAAGCTGATCGACGCAAACAAGTGCGAAGCAGCGCATCAGCTTTGTGATGAGTATGTCCATGCGCCTCAGATCGGACAGCAGGCAGAAGCGCAGAAATGCCTGGCGAATGCGGCTTTGTGCGGGCACGCTATCGTGATGTTGCAGGCGGCCGACAATGGCGGCGGCACGCTCAGCGGGGGTTATACAGCCGACGCAGTCGATAACTCGCTGGCTCATCTGGACGATGCTCTGAACTTGGCCCCCCAGGACATTTCAATCCACCAAGGCAGATTGCACGTGCTGGAAATTTCCGGGCGCTATGACGCAATGGTGAAGGCACTGGACGAGAGCTGTTCAATTTACAAGGGCAGCGATGTGCCGGACGCCTGGCTGGCCTACGCGCCGGAACTGCAGGATTTGGGACAATACCAGGCTGGCGCCGCTTTCATGCGGGTGCTGAACAAGTACTACCCCAATAACCCGGACATCCTTGGAAATGTCGGCGCATTTCTTTCTTTGGAGGGCAAAGACGCTGACGCCATCCCCTATTTGCAGCAAGCGGTAAAGCTGTCGCCCGGCGATCCCATCAACACATGGGATTTAGCCCGCGAATATGACTACGCAGGCCAGGTAAAGCTCGCGGACCAGTGGTACAGGACCGCGCTGCCTCTGCAGATTGATACAAAACAGAGATCCGAGGAAGAGTGCCTGTACGCCAGCTTCACGGAGCAAAAGCTCCACGACCCGGCTCGCGCCTGTGCGCTCCAAAGGCAGTACTGCGGCCCCGGTAAGCAAACTGCGTGTGCGCCACCGGCAAAATCCGCGCCCCATCCCTCGGCAACGAATGGGCCTTCCTGAGCGGATCCCCGCCCGCGCTGACCGGTCAGTACACGTCGCGCAGATACCGCTTCTGCTTCTTCATATCGGCCAGGAATTCCTGAGCGTACTCGGGGCCGCAGCCGCTGTGCGTCGCGACTGCATCCAGCAGCGCCTTCTCCACATCGGGAGCCATGCGCTGCGAGTCGCCGCAGACGTAGAAGTACGCTCCCTGATCCAGCCAGCGCCACAGCTCGGCGGATTGCTCGCGAATGCGATCCTGCACGTAGACCTTGAATGCCTGATCGCGAGAAAAGGCGGTGTCGAGTCGGTTGAGCGTTCCGTCCGCCAGCCAGGCTTCGAACTCATCGCGGTACAGGAAGTCCTGCGCGTAACGCTGATCGCCGAAAAAGAGCCACATGGGCCAGCGGCCCCGCCCGGCCTGCTTGTGCTGGAGGTAAGCGCGGAAGGGCGCGACCCCGGTCCCGGGGCCGACCATGATCACCGGCGCGTCGGGCGAGTCAGGCAGCCGGAAAAGCTTGTTCGAGTGGATGAACACCGGCATCGTGCAGCCCACGGGCGTGCGCTCGCCCAGCTGTCCGGAACAGACCCCGAGCCGCGTGCGGCCGTAACTCTCATAGCGAACCACGCGAACCGTGAGGTCCACCGTATCCGGGCGCAGCGCCTGGCTGGAGGAGATCGAATAAAGGCGCGGGGCCAGGCGCGGCAGAAGCTTGAAGAGCTGCTGCGGATCCTCGACTTTGGCCGGCGCGTGCTCCAGCAGATCCAGGAACTCCCGTCCCCACAGGTACGCGTCCAGCTTATCTTTGCTGCCCGGCTGGAGCAGCAGCGCCAGATCGGGATGCTGGCTGTGCGCGGCCCACGCGCGAAGCGTGGTGCCGGAAAGCTTCCCGATCATCAGCCACGAAGTGAGTGCGGCGCGCAGGTCGGTGAGCTCGCCGTAGAAATCCTTCACAGGTTCGTCCCCCCTGAAGGACAGGCGGCGCAGCACCTCCTCCACGGCGACGCTAGGATTGCTGGGAAGGATGCCCGCCGAATCGCCGGGGAGATACGTGATGCCGGAGTCGCCCAGAGACAGCGCGATGTGGCGGGTTTCTTTTTCCGAGCCCGAGCCGGTGAGAACGTGATTGTCGAGAACGGCGGCGGAATAGGGATGTTTGCGGTCGAAAACGATGGATTCCAGAGTTGCGGTAGCCTCAGTCTGCATTCTGCACTGTCCCCTGATCAAAGCTGGGCGGCACGACCAGCCAGCATACTACGATCGCACCCTGATTGGACGATACGGCGAGGCAAAAGGGTGACACTGTGATCCGAATCACAGAGAGCGCGGTCAGGAAGGCTCCCGGCTCGTAACCACGACGGCCGTGCACGGACCATGGCCCACGTTGCGATAGCCGTGCTTCTGCATCGAGTCGAAGTAGATGGAGTCGCCAGAGGAAAGACGAACCTCTTCCGTGCCGATCGAGATTTCCAGATCGCCTTCGATGAGATACAGCAATTCGGCCCCGGGATGGAAATGAGGAGTAACGCGAGCGGCGGACACCGGATGGAAATGGGCGAGAAAGCCGTTGAAGCGGCGCTCCCGGGCGCGAAAATCGAGGGCTTCAAAGTGCCAGGGGACAGCAGGGCTTTGCGGATCGGCGGGGAATTTTCGGCGCTCCTCGCGGCGCGCGATCGCCACCACGTGCCGCTTGCGTGGATCGGTGAAGAAGTAATCCAGCCCAACATCGAAGACCAGCGCGATGCGCACAAGAGTGGGCAGCGTGGGCACAAGGCGCCCGTTTTCCAGGCGCGAAAGCATGGCCGGCGACAGGCCCGTGTGCTCCGCTAGCTGGGCCAGCCCCATGCTCTTCTTCAGACGAAGGCCGCGGAGCTTTTCGGCTATAGCGTAGGGCCGAATGGACTCGCTGATGACGTCGGGGATACCGGATTTCTTCTCTTTCAAATTTCCCGCCTTATCTTTTCGCGGCAGGCAAGTGAACAGGGCGCCCGAAGCTCGCTTGCCCCACAATCAATTATTTTTTCTCTACTGTCAATAGCAGGACGAGCGCGCAAAGCGCTCTCCACGGAGGAAACCCGATGTTGAAGAGGTTTGGAATCCTGGCTGCGATGCTGGGAATACTGGGCGGCGTGGCCACGGCGGCCGCTCCCGGTGACATTGCACAGACAGCGGCTTCGGCTCCCGCATTCAGCACCCTGACCCGGGCGCTGCAGGCGGCCGGACTGACGGGCGCGCTGGAAGGCAAAGGGCCATTCACGGTCTTTGCCCCTACGGATGCGGCTTTTGCGAAGCTGCCCCCGGGGACGCTGGAAACGCTGCTGAAGCCGGAGAACCGGGCCAGGCTGCGCTCCATCCTGCTCTATCACGTGGTCGCGGAACGGCTCGATGCGACGTCTGTGGAGCACATGAAATCAGCCAAAACACTGGAGGGCGCGCGGTTGCGCTTCAGCGTCGTCGGCGGCAAAGCAATGGTCAACGGCGCTCAGGTGGTACATGCAAACATCTCCGCGTCGAACGGTGTGATCCACGCAATCGACCACGTGCTGATGCCGCCCGGCCAGTAAAGGCGAAACAATTCAAATCCCTTCCGAGAGGAGAGCGTTATGAAAGCATTGGATATTTTGGCGGCGATTCTGCTGATTGTGGGCGGGCTCAACTGGGGCCTGTTCGGGTCTCTGCACTTCGACCTTGTGGCCGGCGTGCTGGGGCAGTTCTCAGGGCTCAGCCGAATCGTGTACGTGCTGGTGGGCCTGGCGGCGGTGTATCAGGCGATCAGCTTCAGACAGATGCGGAGCCGGTGGCTTCCGGCCAGTACAGCTTCAGGCCGCTAAGTTTGCCGCGATGGAGGCTGGGTGCGGGCGCCAGCCTCCTTTCTTTATTGACTGGGATCAACCAGGTGGTGGGCGATGGCGAACATGGCCAGTTCCAGCCGCGTCGAGACTCCGGTCTTGTCGAAGATGTTGGAGAGGTGACGTTTCACCGTCTCCTCGCTCAGCGTGAACTGCTTCGCGATGTCGCGGTTGGAGCAGCCTTCCACGATGCAGCCCACCACTTCCATTTCGCGCGGAGTGAGCCCGAAAGTCTTGCGTTCGGGCACTGCCGCCTGCTGCATAAGGTCGTGTAGCGCGCCGACGAGATTGACGACGCGGCGCCCCCCGATCCAGTAATCGCCGCCCACCACCGCGCGGATGGCGTTGGTGAGGTCGCCGGCCAGCGCGTTCTTGAGGACGATGCCGCGAGCCCCGATCTGCAGTGCCTCGATTACCTGCTGGGTGGTAATGGTGGCGGTAAGCAGGATGATCTTGACCGAGGGCGAGTTGTTCATGATCGCGCGCATGGCTTCAAGGCCAGGCAGGCGCGGCATGGACAGATCCAGCAGAAGAATATCGGGAAGGAGCTCCAGCGTTTGGGTAATCGCCTCATCGCCATCGCCGCAGTCGCCAACCACTTCCAGACCGGTATCGGCCTGCAGCATATTGCGCACGCCAATACGGACTACAGGGTGATCGTCGGCAATAACAATACGAATAGCGGCGGAGCCCGAACGGGACACGCGAGGGGGAACGGACGAGGGCCTGGCTGGCCGAGACGGAGCGGTCATAGTTTCAGCCTTTGCAACAATATACCCTCTGCGCAGCGGCAGTGAGCCTCGATTTCGTCCAGCTTGCGGAAAAGCTCACCATCATGGTCAATACCGGACTCGACAGCATCAGCGGCCCGGGCGACGTGGCGGGCGCCGATCATGGCGGCTCCACCCTTGATAGTGTGGGCCTCGCGACGAACCGTAGCGGGATCGGCGCGGCGCATCAGCGCAACGCGCGCCGCGGCATCCTGCAGAAAGACGATGATGATTTCCCGCAGAGCCGCGGGAGACATGGCGCGGGCTAGGCGCTCGAAGACGGCGGGGTCGATGGCGCTGTCCATCTGATCGCCAGGCGTGGAGACATCAGCCGCAGCCGGGACCTCCTGAGCAAAGACGGCGCGCAGGGATTCGATCGCGAGGGGTTTGGCCACAATCCCGTCGTATCCATCGACGACGGAGGGCGGCGTGGCCGTCATGGCGAAGAGCCGCGCCGAGGGCGCCGCGCTGCGCAGCCGCCGCGCAAGTTCGGTTCCGGCCAGACCGGACATTCGAAGGTCGGCGAGAATGCAGTCGGGGGGCGGAGCATGATCGGCGAGGAGATCGAGAGCCTCGTGGCCACAGGAAGCCTGCAGAACCGTCCAGCCGTCGGATTCGAGGAGAATGGCGGCCACGGAAAGGCTGATGGGATCGTCGTCGATGGCGAGGATACGGCGCATGGCGAAAGGACGGGCGAGTTCTACGGCGTTTCCGATTGTACCAGGGGAAACAGGATACCCACCCTCCCGCCGCCTCCGGGCGACATAGGCTAGGCGCCCGGAGGTACTGCGCAGGGCCGCCGCCGGACGCTCTCGGCGCTCCCCCATCTCGCCGCTTCGGGTGTAGAGTGGCAGCGATGGGCCCGACCGATTCCGGCAGCGTGGAACGAGAGATCGCGGATCTGCGCGCGCGAGTGAAACGTCTGGAAAGCACGCTGGCCAGCCGCGGGATCCTTCCGGAAACAGAGGATAAGGCGCTCGGAGCCACGCGGGATGAGACTCCCGGAATGATTGGGCCGGCGAGCATCGCAGAGGCCGCTGCGGTTCCGGCAGTAACTTCTCCAGCGGAAAGGTTGACGGTTGCGGCTGCGCCCCGGCCGGCTCCGGCGGCCCCACGATTCGATTCGCTCGAAGCCAGGCACACGCGCGATGAGCGTTCGCTCGAGAGCCGGATTGGCTCGCAGTGGTTCAACCGTATCGGCATCCTTGCCATTCTCATTGCGGCTGCGTGGTTCCTGAAGCTGGCCATCGACAATCACTGGATCGGACCCCTCGGGCGCGTCCTGATCGGCCTGCTCGCCGGCGCGGGATTGATCGCGTGGTCGGAGCGGTTCCGCTCCCACGGATACCGGACTTTCTCGTTTTCGCTGAAGGCCGTCGGCAGTGGCGTGCTCTATTTGTCGCTGTGGGCCGCGTTCTCGCTCTACCACCTGATCGGGTCACCCGTGGCCTTCGGCGCCATGATCCTGGTGACCGCCTTCAACGCGTACCTGGCGTGGACCCAGGACGCCGAGTTGCTGGCGCTGTATGCCATCGTGGGCGGCTTCTCCACGCCGCTGCTCATTGCAACGGGCGAGAATCGCGAGATCGCGCTCTTCAGCTATCTTCTGCTGCTGGATCTGGCTGTGCTCGCGCTGGTGGCGCTCAAGCCGTGGTCGCGGCTCCTCTGCGGCGCGCTGGCGGGCACCATCTTCTTCTTCCTGGCGTGGTCGTTCCAGTTCTATGCCAACGATGAGTTTGGTGCGACAGCGTTCTTCCTCGCGTGTTTCTTCCTGCTCTTCGCGTTTGCGCCGCGGCTGTTGCGCCTGCGAAGCCGCGACGACGATGCTCTGTCGGCATGGGATCGTCTGGCGCTGACGGTGGCGCCGCTGGTGAATGCCGGCCTGGGATTCCTCGGCTTTTATCTGCTGCTGGATTCGGCAGGCAGCCAGTGGGCCCAGCCCTGGGTCGCCGTCGCCTTTGCCGCCTTTTATCTGATGCTCCTGCGAGTGCCGCCAGACGGCCTGGCTCGCGGACGTACTCCGGTGCTGACCGCTCTCCATTTGACGATCGCAATTGTGTTTCTGACCATTGCGATTCCGCTCAAGGCCCACGGACGGTGGCTCACCATCGGGTGGCTGGCCGAGGGCGGCGCCCTCATGTGGCAGGCCGCTCGGACTGAAGTGAAGTTGCTTCGCGTTCTCGCCGTGATCTGCCTGTTGCTTGGACTGGGCGCCCTGGTCCTGATCAATCCGCCGGCCGGAGTTACGCCGCTGCTGAACGAGCGATTCGCGACGTACCTGTTGGCGATTGGGATTTGCGCCTGTGCGGCGTGGCTGGCGGCGCGGGCCAGGCCGGAGAGTGAAGGATATCCACCGTTTTTCCCGGCGCTCTCGTGGCCCGCGATTGCCGCGAGCAGCGTGGTTGCGGTGAATCTGCTGATTCTGCTGGCAGTGGGCTGGGAGATTCACAGCTACTGGTGGTACCGGTTGGCGCATAGCGCGACGAGCGGGCCCTGGGACGCATTCACCGGGTACGCGCGCGCCTGGGAGCGGCTGCGTGACTATCGCATGTACGCGCAGTTCACCTACTCGGCGTTCTTTATGCTCTTCGGCGCGGCGCTGCTGGGCATTGGGTTCTTGAAGCGGTCGGCGTTCCTGCGCTGGCAGGCGCTGATTTTGCTCGCCGTGTGGATCGGGAAGGTGTTCACGGTCGACCTCAGCGAACTCAGCCAGGGCTATCGGATTCTGAGCTTCCTGGGACTGGGAGCGCTGCTGCTGGCGGTGAGCTTTGCTTATCAGAAAGACTGGCTGAACCTGCGCAATACGGAAAAGAAGACGGTATGAGGCTGAGAGCAGCGGTGGTCCTGCTGGCTGTGGCGGCGGCGCCCCAAATCCGCTATTTCCGGCACGAGCGGCCGGTCCTAGTTGCGGCCGACCACGCGGGACAAACGTGCGTGGCGCTCGATGCGGCCACGTTTGCGCATGCGGCCGCGGGATTGGCGGATTTGCGGTTGTATCGGGCGGAGAACGGCAACGAGACGGAGACGCCCTACACGATCTACGAGCCTGCGCCGGTGACGGCCCAGCCGAAGGAAATTGCGCCGCTGAATCTGGGCAAGCACGGGGGGACGACGACGTTTGAGGCGGAGATGCCGGCGGGGCGGTACAGCGACGTCGACCTGGACGTCACGGCGAAGAACTTCATCGCGACGGTGGCCGTGACGGGCAGCCGGACGGAGACGGGCAGCGAGGGGACGGAACTCGGGATCTTCACGATCTTCGATCTGACCGGGCAGAAGCTGGGGCGCAGCATGGTGCTGCATCTGCCGGAGTCGGATTTTCGGTATTTGTATTTCGGCATTACAGGGCCAGTGAAGCCGGGGGATGTGCAGGGCTTGTCGGTGGAGCGCGTCTCAACGCAGCAGCGGTTTGTGGCCGTGACTGCGCCGAACCCGACGGCGACTGCACCCAACGGGATTGTTCAGAAAGGGCGGGAGACGCAGGCGACGTTCACAGTGCCCGCGCATGTTCCGGTGGACCGGGTGGAGATTGTGCCCGGAGCGCAGCCCGTGAACTTCAGCCGGGACGTGAAGGTGACGGCCACCGGGAGAGTGACGCAGGGGGCAGGCGAAGCGGCCCTGCCGGTGCGGATATCGTCTGCGGGAACTCTGCTGCGCGTGCACGGCGTGCATGACGGACGACGGATTGACGAAGAAGACCTGGCGGTGGAAACGACGAACGCCGACTTCGCCGCGCCGGATTCCGTGTGGACGGTGACGATCGAGAACGGAGACGATGCGCCGCTGGATCTGAAGTCACTACGGCTGGAGATGGCAGTGCGGAAGCTGTGCTTCGACGCGGCGGTGGGCGCCGCCTACACGCTCTACTACGGGGACGCGGCGCTGGCGACGCCGCAATACGATTATGCGACGCTCTTCACGCCCGACAAGAATGCGGCGGAGGCGACGCTGGCGCCGGAGAAGGCGAATCCACTATACGTGGCGCGGCCCGACACGCGGCCGTTCACGGATCGATATCCGTGGCTGCTGTGGGTGGCGCTGGTGCTCGTGGTCGCGCTGCTGGGGGCGGTCGCGCTCAGGACTGCGAAGGAGACCGCCCCGCCCCGGTGATGCGCCTCAGTGGATGACGGCGAGCAGGATGACCACCACCAGCACAAGAATGATGATCAGCAGGTCGTTGTTGCTCAGGGTGCCGGCGGCAAAGTTCTGCTGCGCCTTCGTCGCCCGCGCTGAGAGCGAGGCCAGCTCCGAGTTCGACAGGTTCGGAATCGCGTCCGTCACCTGAACGGGATCGATGCCATGGGACTTCATGGCGCGCGTCGCCGCCGGAGTCGTTAGAAATTGCCTGAGCGTGCCGATGTTCTTCTGGCGCGCCGCTGAGGCTGAGTCCATCTGCTGCTGCATCTGCGCGGGACTGACCAGATGGTCCTGCGCCAAAAGGCCGGTGGGGAGAGACAGCATCGCTGCGGCGGCAACGCCGAGCACGAGAAAGGTCCGTCGTAATTGCATGGCGGCTCCGTTAAGGGAATTTGGGACCCGGAGTACATCCCATCGGGATGTACTCATTTTATAGCGGTGAAGGCAGGAAAACAGGCACAATGCCGAAGCATTCGCGCGGAACTCAGCGCAGCGTCGATTCCACTTCGCTGATCCAGTCCGGCGGCTTGAGGATCTCGCGAGGCTTCGAGCCTTCGGCGGGGCCCACGATGCCGTCGCGCTCCATCATGTCGATCAGATGCGCGGCCCGGCCGTAGCCGATGCGCAGGCGCCGCTGCAGCAGCGACGTGGACGCCTTGCCGAATTCGAGTACCAGCCGCACCGCATCTTCGAACAGATCGTCGTTGGCCTCGTCCCCGCCCTCGCCGTCCATGCCCGTCTCGGGATCGCGCGCTTCCTTCGGCGCTTCCAGAAACCCCTGAACGTATTCCGCGCTTCCCTGCTTCTTCCAGAAATCTGTAACCGCGGCAATTTCTTTTTCCGTCACAAATGGCGCGTGCACGCGATGCAGGCGCGACGTGCCGGGCGGCAAGAAGAGCATGTCGCCGCGCCCCAGCAATGCCTCCGCGCCGTTCGAGTCCAGAATCGTGCGCGAATCGACCTTGGTGGCCAGCCGGAAGGAAATGCGCGTGGGCACGTTCGCCTTGATGAGTCCGGTGATCACGTCCACCGATGGCCGCTGCGTGGCGAGCACCAGATGGATGCCCACGGCGCGCGCCATCTGCGCCAGGCGCGTAATGGACTCCTCCACGTTCGCCTTGTCGATCATCATCAGGTCCGCGAGCTCGTCGATGATGATGACGATGTAGGGCAGCGGCTGCTCCTCCGGAGTCTCCTCGAACAACGAGCGCGTGGCGCCATCGAACAGGCGATTGTATTGCTCGATATTGCGCACCGAGCGCGAGGCCAGCAGCTTCAGGCGGCGCTCCATCTCCTTCACCGCGTTGCGCAGCGCGTTGGCGGCCAGTTTCGGCTCCGCGATGATCGGCGTGAAGAGATGTGGGACGCCCTCGTACATCCCCAGCTCCACCCGCTTGGGGTCGACCAGAATGAGGCGGACCTGCTCGGGCGTGGCCTTGTACAGGATGGACATGATCATGGCGTTGATGGCCACCGATTTTCCGCTGCCCGTCGATCCCGCGATCAGCACGTGGGGCATCGTCGCCAGATCGGCGGTCACAATGCGCCCGTTGATGTCCTTGCCCATCGCCAGCGTGAGCCGGCTGCGCGAGGCGGAGAAGTGCTCGCTCTCAATGACGTCGCGGAGCCAGATGGTTTCACGTTCCTGGTTCGGCACCTGGATGCCGACCGTGCTTTTGCCCGCCATGCGCTCGATAAGGATGGATTCGGCGCGCGTGGCAAGGCACAGGTCTTCAGCGAGACCGGTCACGCGGCTGTACTTGATGCCCGCTTCCGGGCGGAATTCGAAAGTGGTGACCACCGGGCCGGGATTGATCTGAACCACCTGCCCGAGCACGTCGAACTCGGCGCATTTTTCGACGAGCGTTTGCGCGGCGGCCCGCAGCGCGTCTTCGCGAACCGGAGAAGGATCGTCGCTGCGATGCAGAAGGGTGGACGGGGGAAGGCGAAAACCGGTGACGGATTTGGAGGTGACAGTGACGGCGCGCGCGCTGGTGTCCGCCCGTTCTCCGATGGATGGAGCGCCGCCCGCCCCGGCGCATGCGGCTGCGGGCGCCGGTTCAGGTTCGCGGCGCGAGATCAGTTGCGGGCGCGGCGGAGCGGCGGCCGGCTCGGGCTCGCTTTTGGGCTCCGGCGCGACGGCGCGTGGCATGTTGTCCCACAGGCCCGGGGCGGCCGAGGGCGGCTCGGCGCCCGCAGGAGCGGTCTCAAAGAAGCCGCTGCGGCGGTGCGGCGCATCGCTGTCGTCGCCGGAAGATGCGGTCACGATGGGCAGGGCTGATTCCGCAGCGCCCGGCGTGGGCATGCCACCCTTCTTCGCCGCTTTCGCTTCGGCTTTGGCGGCTTTCTCGGCGGCCTTGCGCGCCTGCTCCTGTTCTTTGGCGCGGATGCGGTCGGCTTTGGCGGCCGCTTTCAGCTCATGCCTGCGGGCTCGTGCCTCGCGCCAGTTCCGCCAGCGGTCGCGCAGCGCGAGAAAAAAAGCCAGACGCGAAGCGGCCCACTCGCGCGCGGTGTTGAAGCTGAACGTGGTCGAAAGATACAGCGCCGCCGCCACCAGAGTGATCGCGACGATCCACGCGCCGGGAACGTTGAACCAGCTCACAAGCTGGTCGGACACCAGGCGGCCGATGAGCCCCGCGATGGGCAGGCCGGAGAAAAACTGCGCGTGGCCCGGCAGCAGTCCGAAGAGCGCCGGCGCGAACACCAGGCACAAAATCCCGCCAAGCACCTTCGCGCCGGGCGAGCCGGCCGGGCGGGACCGCATCCACGTCCACCCCAGCGCGCCGAAAATGAGCGGCAGAATAAAGGCGGAGAGGCCCTCCAACTGCAGGAGGAAATCGCTGAGGTAGCCCCCCGAGGGGCCTATCCAGTTGTGGACGGGGCCGGATCCGACGGTATCGAGCGACGGGTCGGTGGAATGGTAAGAGAGCAGGGAGAGGCAAAGGAGGACCGCGCAGGCGAGCACCAGAAGGCCGACCAGCTCATTGAGGCGGCGGCTGCGGGTGGGCGTCAGAACCAGACGGACAGGTTTCATCGGGACACTTGTCTCATTCTCCGGCAGAGCCGGAGAGACGAGCCGAATCCCCAGAGCAGGATCATTATTTCAAACCGGACGCGGTGAATGGCACGGGAAAAGCGGAGGGGTATCGAGGGTGGCAATGGGAAGCCTAGTTCTTTGGGAAACGTCGCGCTGGTATATGACATGTACTACGAAATGACTTTCGTCTTACTTTTTGCTACCATGTAGCCATGGCAGCCGCTACGACACGCCTGAGCGCAAAAGGCCAGCTGGTAATCCCGGCCGAATTCCGCGAACAGATGCGGCTGACGCCGGGAACTCAGGTATCGATTCAGCGCGAGGGAAACACCCTTGTCCTTCGGCCCATCACGCCCGAGTTCATTGAGAGCCTGGTTGGGTGTACCGCCCAGGCGGGCGCTGAGCGTGAGCGCGCGCACATCGACGATAAAGAAAGATGAAAGCCTTCGTGCTCGATGCCAGCGCCCTCCTTCGCTTTACCGATAAGGAAGCGGGATTTGAGCGTGTGCGCAGCCTCTTCCAGAAGGCGGCTCGATCCGAGATTCACCTGGCGATGAGCGCGGTGAACTGGGGAGAGGTGGTGCATGCCATCGCGCGCCGCTCGGGATCGGACGCTGCCACAATCCTGGACAGCCTTGCTGCGCTGCCGATGGAAATCGTTCCGGTGGATGCGAGGGCCGCAGCCGACGCCGGCCGGTTCAAGGCGCACTACGGAGTGCCCTATGCCGACTCATTCGCGGCAGCGCTGACCGTGCAGAGGCAATCAGGCGGTGACCTGACGCTGGTGACGGCGGACAATGATTTTCGCCGCATCCCCGCCGGGATCATGCCAATCGAATTCCTCCCCGGCAAATAGCGATTTTCCCCTATTCCCGCGCGCCTGCGTAGACCGCCATGCCCTGATCGATCTTGAAAACAACCTCGGCCCCGCGCGCGGTGAAGGAGGAGTCGGGGAATCGCTGCTCCATCTCGGAGAGAATGCCGCGGGCGTGGCCGCGATCCTGCTGGGCGCGTTTGGCATTGCCGTCCGCCGACCACATATCCCCGGCAGCGGCTTGCCGCCAGAGCGCGTCGTAGAGCGCTTCCGCGGCTTTGGGCGAGTTGGGGTGGTCGTGGACATACTGCATGTAGTAGAGGGTTTCCTTCTCGGGGCACTGTTCGGAGCCCTGCCAGTCGCCGCAAAGCTTGTTGTCGATCATGTCGAACGAGGCCAGATCGGCCCATTGCGTGCGCGGAAAGTATTTCTCCACGTCCCTCATCTCGTTCTCGTCCATCTGCACGCGCAGGTACGCCGCTTTCTCATGGGCGGAGGGCAGCGTCGCGGCGTCGGCTTTCTGGATCTGCCAGCGAATGTCGGCCGCCCGATACATGGCTTCCGCCACCCAGTGGGACTGCGGAAACATGAGCACAACGCGGCGGTAGAGGAGACGTGCGCGCTCAGCCATTCCCGGCGGCGGGTCGGGCACGCTGGCCGCCTGCTCGGCCGCGTCGGCCGCGCCGAAGAGGATCAGGTCGCCGTTGAGCGTGTTGGTGGTGACGATCCCCTTGTTCAGCATCCAGCCGGAGATGGGTGGAGGCGCCTGGCTGCCGAACTCGGGCTGGTCGGACTGGCGCGTGTCAGGCGGATCCGTGTTGGCGAAGACGCGCAGCCAGTTGCCGTTCTTATCGACGACGACCATTTCGCGGCCGGGCTGGACCTCCGAAATAGGCGCCGAGCTTTGGCTGGCCGTCGAGTAGAGCTCGTTCTGGCGAAGACAGGTGGCGTAAACGCCGTTTTGCGGTGGGCGCTCGAAGCGGCCGTGCTGGGCGCGGGCCGCGGGCGCAGTCACACATGCCAGTCCAAAAGCGAGCGAAACAGCAACGAGGCGCGAAAGCGGTCGAGGCAGGGCACGCATCACGGAGATAGGACGCAAAAAGGGGGCGGTTCGTCTCATGATTCGTGCTCATTTCATGGCTGGGCGCTTTCCGCCAGAACGGAGGCCAGGACCTCCGGCTCAACGTTGCCGCCGCTCATCACAACGACGGCTTGGCGGAAGGGACGCAGCTCGGTCGGGTGGAACAGCAGTCCGGCCGCCGCGGCGGCTCCGCTGGGCTCGGGTGTCAGGCGGGCGGCATAGAGCAGCGTCCGCATAGCGGCGCGGATTTCCGCATCCGCCACGGTGACAATATCGTCGACGTAAGCGCGGATGTGCGCAAAGTTGAGCGCGCCCAGGGACTGCGTGCGCAGTCCGTCGCACAGCGTGCGCGTGGTTTTTTCCGCGGGCCAGGAAACCAGCGTGCCGGAACGGAAGCTCTCCCGCGCGTCGGCGGCCAGTTCCGGCTCCACGCCAATCACGCGCGTAGCGGGGCGGCTCAGCTTGATGGCGGTGGCAATGCCGCTCAGGAGTCCGCCGCCGGAGACCGGCGCGAGGACCAGATCGCAGTCGGGCAGGTCTTCGAGGATTTCAAGCCCGCAGGTGCCCTGCCCGGCAATGATCTGTTCGTCGTCGTAAGGCGGGATCATGATGTAACCGAATCTCGCCTCGAGTTCTTCGGCTTTGCTCTTGCGCTCGGAGCTGGCGGGGCCCACCTCCACGATTTCCGCACCCAGCGCTGCGGTGGCTCGCTTTTTCACTTCAGGGGCATTGCGGGGCATAACGATAACCGCCCTGGCGCCGACGGCGCGTGCCGCGTAGGCGACTCCCTGGGCATGATTGCCGCTGGAATAGGTGATTACGCCGCGCGAGCGCTGCTCCGGGGTCAGCTGTGCGATCTTGTTGTACGCGCCCCGCAGCTTGAAGCTGCCGATCGGCTGCAGCCCTTCCGCCTTCACGTAGACCTCGGCGTCTTCCAGCCCGGGCGCAAAAAGGCGAACCAGCGGCGTCCGCGCGGCCACTCCGCGGATGCGCGCCTGCGCGTCGTGAAAGGCCGAGAGGGTGAGCAGGTGCGCGGAAAGGACTGTCGCCATAGGCCCCATTGTAGAAGCCCAGGCCCGTTATTCCGGCGCCGAGCCCAGGAGC
>DAHUYD010000178.1 GCA_027315385.1 Acidobacterium sp. | reverse complement strand
AAATGGTGATGCCGGGCGACAACGTGGAGCTGGAAGTGGAGCTGATCACGCCGGTGGCCATGGAGAAGGGCCTGCGCTTCGCAATCCGCGAAGGCGGGCGCACCGTCGGCGCGGGAACGATCTCGGAGATCATTGCATAGCAGCCGGCCGCCGGCGAAAACAAAGGCGGCGGAATCGGAGAAGTCCGGTTCAGCTGACCAGAAAGAACAAGACAAATGGTTGGGCAGAGAATACGAATTCGGCTGAAGGCATACGACTACCGGGTGCTTGATACCTCGACGGGCGAGATTGTGGACACCGCGAAGCGGACCGGCGCGCAGGTGGCGGGGCCAATTCCGTTGCCGACGGTAAAGAACAAGTACTGCGTGCTGCGCTCGCCGCACGTCGACAAGAAATCGCGCGAGGAGTTCGAGATCCGCACGCACAAACGGCTCATCGACATTCTGGAGCCGACGCAGCAGACTGTGGACGCGCTCATGAAGCTGGATCTGCCGGCGGGCGTGGATGTGGAGATCAAGGCCTTCGAGAAATAGGGACTGTCGGCCGGGCCGACGCGCCTTCGGCGCGAAAGCCGGTCTGAACGGAGCAGCGCCTGCAGTGGCCGCGGAGGACGCAGCCATGATGAGGAAAGGAAAAGGAAGATGCCGGTAAACGGGGTTTTGGGGAAGAAGATCGGGATGACGCAGGTCTTCGATGAGAAGGGTGAAGTGCACCCGATCACCGTGCTACAGGCCGGTCCGTGCGTGGTAACGCAGCTGAAGACGGTGCTGAAGGACGGCTACGATGCAGCCCAGATCGGGCTGGTCGAGTTCGTGAAAGCGTCGAAGGTGCCAAAGCCGCAGGTCGGTCACTTCGCCAAGAGCAACGTCGCGCCAGTGAAGTTCCAGAAGGAAGTCGCAATCGAGAGCGCGAAGACGGCCGCGGAAGGCGAAGGAGCGGCGGTCGCGGTAAAGGCCGGAGATCGCGTGTTGGTCGATATCTTTTCGAACGAGAAGTACGTGGATGTGACGGGCACCAGCAAAGGCCGCGGGTTCGCCGGCGTAGTGCGGCGGCACGGCTTCGGCGGCGGTCCCAAGTCGCATGGGCATATGTTCCAGGTGCAGGGCTCGATCGGTGCGTCGTCGTTCCCGTCGCGCGTGTTTCCGGGGCAGCGCATGCCGGGACACATGGGAGTGGACAACGTGACGGTGCGGAATCTGCGGATTCGCGGCATCGACCTCGACGAGAACCTGATCATGGTCGAGGGTGCGGTGCCGGGTCCCCGGGACGGATACGTGCTGATCATGAAGGCTAAGGCTCCGCCGCGTGAGCGCCGCGGGTTTGCGGGCTCGGGAACGGTGGATCCGCTGAAGGCTTCGAAGCGCGCCAGCGGGAAGAAGGGCAAGTAGCCTCTTTTACGGTTTACGGGTTAGAGAGTTAAGACGATGGCAAACATTGACGTAGTGGATCTCGGAGGGCAGAAGGTTGGCTCGCTGGAGCTGGCCGATGAGGTCTTCGGACAGGTGAACGAGGCGCTTTTGTGGGAGGCGGTGAAGCACTACCGCGCCGCATTGCGCCAGGGCACTCATGCCACGAAGAACCGCAAGCTTGTGTCCGGGTCGGGGAAGAAGCTCTGGAAGCAGAAGGGTACGGGACGGGCGCGCATCGGGTCGGTGCGGTCGCCCCTGTGGCGGCACGGCGGAACGGTGCACGGGCCGGTGCCTCATTCGCATGAATATCCGTTTCCTCGCAAGAAGCTGCTGGGTGCGCTGCGCTCGGCCCTGGCGGTGAAGCTGGCCGACGGCAAGCTGACGGTGGTGGAATCGCTGGAAGCCACGGAGCCGAAGACCAGGCTGTACCGCGCGGCTCTCCAGAAGCTCGAGGCGAAGAAGACGGCGCTGCTGGTGGAGAACGGCCAGACGCTGGGGCGCAACCTGCTGCTGGGGGCGCGCAACCTGCCGGGCGTGGAGCTGATGCTGAACAGCGAGGTGCATCCCTACCACCTGCTCAGGTCCGAGCGTGTGATCTTTTCGCGGCCGGCAATCGAGAAGCTGCAGGAATCGCTGAAGAAGTCGATCTCCCGCGGCAGGAAGTCCGAGTCCAGAAAGGCGAAGGTGGCCTGATGCCGACGACTTATACGGTAATTCGCCGGGCAATGATCACGGAGAAGGCGCTGCGGGCCAAGGAAGCCGAAGGCACGCTGGTCTTCGAAGTGAGCGCCAGGGCGACGAAGACGGAAGTGAAGCAGGCGGTGGAAAGTCTGTTCAAGGTTAAGGTGCGCGCGGTGCGCACTGCGAACATGGCGGGCAAGGAACGCCGCCGCGGAAAGTTTGCCGGTTATCGGGCCGACTGGAAGAAGGCGTACGTGCGCCTGAAGTCCGGCGAGAAGATGCCGGATTACGTGAACAATCTGTAGGACAGGGTTTACGGGTTAGGGTTTAGGGCAGAGAGAGTAACGAGATGCCGATTAAGACATACAGACCGATCACACCGACGCTGCGGTTCCAGACCACGCTGGTGCGGGACGAGATCACGACTGACAAGCCATATAAGCCGCTTCTGGTAAGCAAGCTGCGGACGGGCGGACGGCGGAACTCGGGCGACCTGACGATCCGCCATCACGGCGGCGGACACAAGAAAAATCTGCGGCTGATCGACTTCAGGCGCGAGAAGCATGGCGTGCCGGGTAAGGTGGCGACGATCGAATACGATCCGAACCGTTCTTCGCGAATCGCCCTGGTCAGCTACGCGGACGGCGAGAAGCGCTACATCCTCCAGCCGGTGGGGCTGAAGGTGGGCCAGACGATCATGAGCGGGCCGGAAGCGGACATTCTGGTGGGCAATGCCCTGCCGCTCCGCAACATTCCGGCCGGCACCACCGTGCACAACGTGGAACTTCGGCCCGGCAAGGGGGCGCAGATGGTGCGCTCGGCGGGAGCTTCGGCGCAGCTGGTGGCGAAGGAAGGCGATTACGCGCTGCTCAAGCTGCCTTCCGGCGAGACGCGGCGGGTGCTGATCGACTGCATGGCGACGATTGGGCAGGTGGGCAACACCGATCATGAAAACGTCTCCATCGGGAAGGCCGGACGGAATCGCTGGAAGGGCATTCGCCCGACCAACCGCGGCGTGACCATGAATCCGGTCGACCATCCGCACGGCGGCGGCGAAGGCAAGACCTCGGGCGGACGCCATCCGGTAACGCCGTGGGGCCAGCCCACGCGCGGCTACAAGACCCGCAACAACAAGCGGACCGATACGTTCATCGTGTCGCGCAGAGGGAAGTAGCGGTCGGCGACGTAGCAGGCAAGCGAGTTAGCGGTACAAGCTGAGAGGAATTGAGATGGCAAGGTCGACAAAGAAGGGCGCCTTCGTGGATGGTCACCTGATGGTGAAGATCGAGGCGATGAACCGCTCCAACGACAAGAAGGTGGTGCGCACCTGGTCGCGGCGGTCGACGATCCACCCGGAGATGGTGGGACACACGATCGCAGTGCACAACGGCAAGAAGTTCGTGCCGGTGTACGTGACGGAAAACATGGTGGGGCACAAGCTGGGCGAGTTTGCGGCAACTCGCATCTTCAAGGGACACTCGATGAAAGCCGCCGAGACCACGGCGAAGCCGAGATAAGCCTCTCGCAGTCGGCAGTCAGTCAGGGATTGGGAAGGTTTGGAGCAAGGAATGGATACGCAGACACGGGAATTCCGGGCCGAAGCGAAGTTTCAGCGGGTCTCGCCGCAGAAGGCGCGGCTTGTGCTGGATCTGATTAAGGGCCGGGGCGTCGAAGAGGCGCTGCATACGGTGGCGTTCGCAAAGAAGGCGGTAGCTCCGCTGGTGGAGAAAGTGCTGCGCTCGGCGGTGCAGAACGCCAACCACCTGAGCCAGGAGCAGGGCCTCGATGTGGATCTGGACAATCTGTTCGTGAAGCGGGCGGTAGCTAATGAAGGCCCGCGGATGAAGCGGATCCGTCCGGCACCCATGGGCAGGGCGTACCGGTATCAGCGGCGGCTGTCGCACATCCAGATCGCTCTTGCGGAACGGGCGCAGGCCGATCATCTGGTGCACCGCGTGGACGATGCGCCGGCGGGCGAGGAGCCTGTGAAGCCGGCGAAGAAGACGGCGGGCAGACAGGCTCCGGCCAAAAAAGCGGCGCACAAACCTGCAAAAAAGGCGGCGGCTCATAAGCCGGCCAAGAAGGCGGCCGCGAAGAAATCCGCAAAGAAGAAGTAGCGAGAGGCGAGAGAGATTATGGGACAAAAAGTCCATCCGTACGGGTTCCGAGTCGGCATCAACAAGCCATGGCGGTCGCGCTGGTTCGTGAGCCGCGACTACGACAAGCTGCTGATCGAGGACGTTCACCTCAAGCGCGAGCTGAAGGAGAAGCTGAAGGCGGCGGGCGTGAGCTCGGTCGAAATCGAGCGTCCGGGTAACAAGCTGCGGCTGATGATTCGCACCGCGCGTCCGGGCATCGTGATCGGCCGCAAGGGCGCCGAGATCGAAAAGCTGAAGGGCGAATTGCAGAAACGGACCAACCGCGATGTGTTCATCGACATTCTCGAGGTGAACAAGCCGGAGCTGGACGCTCAGTTGGTCGCGGAGAACATCGCGCTGCAGCTGGAGAAACGCGTAGGCTTCCGCCGCGCAATGCGCAAGGCCGTGGACTCGGCCCTGCGTTTCGGATGCAAGGGAATCAAGGTGCGCGTGTCGGGCCGGCTGAATGGAAACGAGATCGCGCGGTCGGAGTGGTATCTGCAGGGGCGTCTGCCGCTGCACACGCTGCGCGCAGACATCGATTACGGCTTTGCCGAGGCGCGCACGACCTACGGAGTAATTGGCGTAAAGACGTGGATCTATCGCGGAGATATTTATCAGCAGAAGCGGCGCGAGCCGCAGGCTGCGGTCGGAACGTCGGTGTTCTAGGAGAGGTTGCTGGTTATTAGTTGCTGGTTGCTGGCTCTGGCAGCGAGCCGCTGACAACGACCGATCGGGAAGCGCATTTGAGGGTTTTGCAATGTTGATGCCAAAGAAAGTCAAGTACCGTAAGCAGCAGCGCGGGCGCATGTGCGGCAAGGCGTGGCGGGGCAGCGAGCTGTCCTTCGGCGACTACGGCCTGAAGGTGATGGAGTGCGGGTATATCACTGATCGGCAGATTGAAGCCAGCCGTGTCGCGATGACGCGATTCATCAAGCGCGGCGGGAAGATCTGGCTGCGGCTGTTCCCCGACAAGCCGGTGACGAAGAAGCCGGCTGAAACCCGCATGGGCAAGGGCAAGGGCGCGCCGGATCACTGGGTCGCCGTGGTGCGGCCGGGGCGCGTGCTGTTCGAGATGGAGGGCGTGACGCCGGATATCGCGCAGGAAGCGATGCGGCTTGCGGCGCACAAGCTCCCGCTGAAGACGAAATTCGTGCAACGGCACGACGTGAAGGCGACGGTCGCCGCGAAGTAGACGGAGATAAGAGAGAAATGGAAGCGGAGAAGTATCGCAACCTGGGCGACGATGAACTGGCGCTGGAGGCGCGCAAGACGGCGGAACAGCTGTTCCGTCTGCGCTTTCAGATGAAGCTGGGCCAGACCGAGGGCGTGAAGAAGCTGCGCGAGCTGCGCAGGGATATTGCCCGGATCAAGACCGTGGAACGGGAGCGGGAGCTTGGACTGCATCCTGCACCCGCCGGCAGACTGAGCGACGCCGAGAAGCCCGAGGCGGCAGCAACGGCGAAGCCCGCGCGGAAGAAGGCGACAAAGCCGGCCAGGAAAAAGGCCACGAAGAAAGCGGCAGGCGCGCGCACGAGCCGGGCCCGGGGCGCAGGCCGACGGACGGTTACGAAGCCGTCGGCGAGCAAAAAGAAAGCGGCACGCTCATCGAGCGTGAAGAAGGGCTGAGCCATGAGCGAAACGACGGAACAGAAAAGAGCCAATCACCCCACCACGCCCCGGGCGGGTGCGCCGGGGGCCCCGAGAACGTCCCGGCGCAACGAGAAGGTAGGCCAGGTGGTCTCGACGAAGATGCAGAAGACCATCGTGGTGGAAGTGGAAATGCGCAAGGCCCACGCGAAATACAAGCGGATTGTGCGAAGCAATCGTAAGTTCTACGCGCACGACGAGCAAAATACGGCACGGGTGGGCGACATGGTGCGCATTCGGGAAACCCGCCCGCTGAGTAAGCTGAAACGGTGGAAGCTGGAAGAAATTCTGCGGCGATCGGCGCTTGCGCAGATCGAGGAAAAGTCCGCTGCCGCGGATAACGCGGGCCCCGCGGCCGAGTAGCGGAACGGTTCGTCAGGGGAAGAAGGAGAAAAGGCCATGGCAGTGCAGATGAGAACCATGCTGGAAGTCGCCGACAACTCCGGCGCCCGCAAGCTGCAGATGATTCTGCCGCTCGGCGGCGCAAGCGGGCTGAAGGCTGGTCTGGGCGACGTGATTACCGCGGCCGTGAAGGAAGCTTCACCCGACGGGCAGGTGAAGAAGGGCAAAGTGGTCAAGGCGGTCGTCGTGCGCACCCGCAAGGAGACGCGGCGGCGCGACGGGACCTATATCCGGTTCGACACTAACGCCGCCGTGCTGATCAACGATGTGGGCGAGCCAGTGGGCACGCGCGTCTTCGGGCCAGTCGCCCGCGAGCTGCGCGAGAAGAAGTTTTTGAAGATCGTATCGCTGGCGCCGGAAGTGCTGTAAGTCATCGGGTCAGCGAGTCAGCAAAGCAGCGAAACGCGGCCGGTGAGTTGGCCGGCAAGGGCAGGGCTAAAGAGATGGCGAGTTTGAACATTCAGCGGAACGACACGGTGCAGGTGATCTCGGGCAGCGACTGTGGGAAGAAGGGCCGCGTGCTGCGAGTCTATCCCGACGAAAGCCGCATCCTGGTCGAACATGTTCGCGTGGCGAAGAAGCATCTGCGCGAGAATCCGCAGCGGCGCATCCAGGGCGGCATCGCCGAACAGGAAATGCCGGTGCACGTTTCCAACGTGATGGTGGTTTGCCCGAGCTGCAATCAGCCGACGCGGGTGGCGCACAAGTTCGAAGGCGATCAGAAGGTGCGGATCTGCCGGAAGTGCGGCAACACGATTGTCGCCAGGAAAAGTAAGTAGCAGGGGATAAAGGTTACCGTACAGCGCTCCGACACGGCAGACGGCGCGAGCCAGTCCGAGGGCGGAGAAACAGGAAGAGACAAAGCGATGGCAGCGAGACTGAGAGAGAAGTATCACAAGGAAATCAAAGGGGTGCTCCAGAAAGAACTGGGCCTCGCGAATCCGATGGCGGTGCCGCGGATTGAGAAGATCGTCGTGAACATGGGACTGGGCGAGGCCACGCAGAACTCGAAGATGCTGGATCCGCTGACCGCCGATCTGGCGGCGATCGCTGGCCAGAAGCCGGTCACCACGAGGGCGAAAAAGTCGATCGCGGCATTTAAGGTGCGAGAGAATATGCCTATTGGCGCGATGGTGACGCTCCGCGGCGACACCATGTACGAGTTCCTGGATCGCCTCATTTCGGTGGCTCTGCCGCGCGTGCGCGACTTCCGCGGCGTCTCGACGAAGAGCTTTGACGGACGGGGCAACTACACGCTGGGCGTCCGGGACCAGCTGATCTTTCCGGAGATCGACTATTCGAAGGTTGACAAGCTGAAGGGCATGAACATCACGATTGTGACGTCGGCCCGGGACGATAACTCGGCGCGCGCGCTGCTGCGGCAGTTCGGGATGCCGTTCCGCCAGACGGCGTAAGCGAGGAAATTTATGGCAACCACTGCAAAACGGGTAAAGGACGCGCGGAAACCGAAATTTAAGAGCCGCAAACACAATCGTTGTCAGCTATGCGGACGGCCCCGGGCGTTTCTGCGGAAATTTGGCGTATGCAGGCTGTGTTTCCGGAGTCTGGCGCTGAAGGGCGAGATCCCGGGCGTAATTAAGTCGAGCTGGTGACGGCGACCCACCGGGTGCGCGAACAGCACGCACAATGGTGAGGCACCCACAGGTTTCGACGGAGGGCGAGAGCCCGATTTCAGGAGAAGACATTCCGGCTGGTTCTCCGCTCAGGTTGAGCAGGGCGGGCGGAGCGAACGGGGAATGAAGGAGAAGCGATGAGTTTGACCGATCCGGTAGCGGATTTTTTGACGCGGATTCGCAATTCGATTCGTGCACGGCACCAAAAGCTCGATGTTCCGGCTTCGAAGCTGAAGGCCGAGATTGCCCGCATCCTCAAGGAAGAGGGCTATATCTCGAACTTCAAAACGACCGAGGAGAACGGGCGCGCGGTGCTGCGGGTGTATCTGAAGTACGGCGCCAACAACGAAGCGGCGATCCGGGATCTGGAGCGAATCTCGCGTCCCGGCTGCCGTGTGTATGTGGGTCGCGACGAGATTCGCCGGGTGCAGGGCGGACTGGGTATCAGCATCATGACCACGCCGCGGGGCGTGATGACCGGCCGCCAGGCGCGCAGGGAAGGCGTGGGCGGAGAGGTTCTCTGCGAAATCTGGTGAGGCTCGCCGTATCGGGCACCCACTTCCTTCGGTCCCAGTTCGCAGCAAGAAACGTTGACGCCCCGGGCCGATGGCCTGGACTTGAGATTGGGAAGACGGCGAGCCAGAAGCTGGCCGGGGCTGCAGTGGAACGGCGGACGCCGGGACTCGCAAGCCAAAAGGAAAAAAGAAGATGTCACGAGTTGGAAACAAGCCGGTTCCGCTGCCGTCGGGCGTAAAGTTCTCGATGCAGGGTAACGTGGTGACGGTGGAGGGCCCAAAGGGGAAGTTGACGCAGTGGATTCCCGAGGGCATTCAGTTGGAGCACAGAGACGGGCACCTGCACGCGACACGGCAAAGTGACTCGCAGGCGGCGATTCACGGATTGTCGCGCGCGCTGGTGGCGAATGCGGTCGACGGCGTGACGAAGGGCTGGTCGCAGGACCTGGATATCGTCGGTATCGGCTACCGCGCCGAGCTGAAGGGCAAAAATACGGTCGTGTTTACGCTGGGGTATTCGCACCCGATTGAGTTTCCGCTGCCGACCGGCATCACGGCCGCCATCGACCCGAAGCAGACGCGGGTGACGGTGAGCGGCGTGAACCGGCAGCTTGTGGGACAGGTGGCGGCTGATATGCGCGCGCTGCGCAAGCCCGACCCGTACAAGAACAAGGGCGTGCGTTACGCCGACGAGAAGCTGAAGAAGAAAGTCGGCAAGACGGGAGCGAAATAAATCAGGGAATTCGGGTGCCGTTCAGGGTGCGGAAACCTTGCTATACCCTGACCCGCAGGACGTAACCCTTGTATTACAAACCGAACGAGGCCGCAGGGCGGCTTCGCTTTTAGGAAGGAAACTACGAGATGATTCCGCTTAGGAAGAGAAACGAGATTCGGCGGCGCGTGCACTCGCGCATTCGCCGGCGGATGGTGGGGACCGCGGAGCGTCCGCGGCTGAACGTATACCGCTCCCTGAACCATATCTACGCGCAGGTGATCGATGACGCCCAGGGCGTAACGCTGGTTTCCGCCTCGACTGTGGCCTCGAAAGCGAAGACCGGCGGCAATGTGGCGGCGGCGAAGGAGATCGGGAAGCTGATCGCCGAGCGCGCGAAGGAAAAGGGCGTCAGCAAAGTGGTGTTCGATCGCGGCGGCTATCTGTATCACGGACGCATCAAGGCGCTGGCGGATGCGGCGCGCGAAGCGGGACTTGAGTTTTAAGCGCGGCGAAGCGCGGAAGGAATCGGGAAGCGAATGGCGATACTGAGGAAGAAGCTGGACTCGGGACAGTACAACCTGAAAGATCAGGTGGTGGCGATCAACCGCGTGACCAAGGTGGTGAAGGGCGGCAAGAACATGTCTTTCGCCGCGCTGGTGGTCGTGGGCGATCCAGGCGCAGGCGTGGTAGGTTACGGCTCGGGCAAGGCGCGCGAAGTGCCGCAGGCGATTCGAAAAGGGATTGAGGCGGCCAAAAAGAACCTGGTTCGCATAAATCTGACGGCGACCACGATTCCGCATCAGGTGCTGGGGCGCTTCGGCTCAGGGCAGGTGCTGCTGAAGCCGGCTCCGGAAGGCACGGGCGTGATTGCCGGTGGCGCGGTGCGGGCGGTGATGACTTCGGCTGGCGTACAGAACGTGCTGACCAAGAGCCTGGGCACGGCGAATCCGCACAATGTAATCAAAGCCACCTTCGACGCCCTGGTGCAACTGCGCGACCGCGCCGAAGTTGCGGCCATGCGCGGCAAGCAGGCAGGGGAGATCTGACGATGGCGGCGACCACGGCAAAAATCAGGATTCAGTATTACCGGTCGATGATTCAGGCGCCGGTGAAGCACAAGAGGGTTATCCGGGGGCTGGGATTCACGCGCCTGAACCAGATCGTGGAGCGGGAAGACTCACCCTCCATCCGCGGCATGGTGAAGACGGTGCCGCACCTTGTTCGGATCGTAAACTAGACGTCCAGTCAATCGTGGCCTGTAGCCGCGCAATATGCGAGTCGGTGGCGTTTCGCCGGCGTTGAGCGAGGGAATAATGAATCTGTCGAATCTGAAGGCGCCGAAAAAGGCGAATCGCAACAAGAAGCGCGTCGGGCGCGGCATGGGCTCCGGCACCGGAAAGACGTCCGGGCGCGGGCACAAGGGACAGGGATCGCGTTCAGGCTCCAGCCTGATGCGCGGCTTCGAGGGCGGCCAGATGCCGCTGCACCGCCGGCTGCCCAAACGCGGCTTTACGAACATCTTCCGCACAGAGTACACAATGGTGAATCTGGATCGCCTGGCCGAATTGGGCGAAAAGGAGCTCACCATGGAGAGGCTGCAGAGCCTCGGGCTGGTGAAGGGGCGCAACGGGCTCTTGAAGGTGCTGGGTAATGGCGAATTGAAGACAGCGGTGACGGTGCACGCGCATAAGTTTTCGAAGTCCGCGCAGGAAAAAATTGAGAAGGCCGGCGGCAAAGCGATTGTGATCGGCGGAACCGGCGAATAGGCGGTCGGCGAACCGATTGGCGGAAGAACGGCCAGTGACCGCCGCCTCGTCACCAGGTCCGGTAATGAAACATGACTCCGGCGTATGTATGATGGGAACATCGACCCATGTTTGAGAAGTTTGCGAATATCTTCCGTATCCCGGACCTGCGCCGGCGTGTGCTGTTCACCCTTGGTATCCTGGCCGTGTACCGGCTGGGAGCCCACATCACTACACCCGGCGTAAACGTCCAGGCGCTGCAGGATTTCTTCCAGAGCCAGGCTGGCTCTTCGCTGGGTCTGGTGGACCTGTTCAGCGGCGGCAACCTGCGCAGCATGACCGTGTTCGCGCTCGGCATCATGCCGTACATCACCGCGTCGATCATCTTCCAGCTGCTTACGGTGGTCTATGAGCCGCTGGCCAAGCTGCAGAAGGAAGGCGAACTGGGACGGCGGAAGATCACCCAGTGGACGCGATATATGACGGTGGGCCTGGGCATTGTGCAGTCGGCGGCTATCGCCATCGCGCTGCGCAGCTCTTCGGGCAACATGCTGCTCGATCACGGTATCGGCTTCGTTTTCATGACCATCATCACCCTGACTGCCGGCACTACGTTCGTCATGTGGCTGGGTGAGCAGATTACCGAACGCGGCATCGGAAATGGGATGAGCCTGCTGATCTTTGCCGGTATCGTCGTTGGACTTCCCCGGGCGATAGGCAACCTATACGACACCGCGAAGTCGCAGCGGTTTGGAGCGTTCACGATTCCAGCCCTCGCCGGCCTGGTATTCTTCATGGTCGCCGTTGTGGCGTTCATCGTCTGGGTGGAGCAGAGTGAGCGGCGCATCCCGGTGCAGTACGCCAAGCGGATTGTGGGACGGCGGCTCATGGGCGGCCAGTCCACGCACCTCCCGCTCAAGGTGAACTCCGGCGGCGTCATGCCGATCATCTTTGCGGCGTCGGTCCTTTCGGCCCCCATGCTGTTCGGGCAGGCATCGTTCGTGAAGAACAGCGCCTGGCTCTCGTCGACGTTCGACGCGCTGCGGCCGGGCGAGCCGTGGTACGAGCTTATCTACGTCGTCGCGATCATTTTCTTCGCGTACTTTTATATTTCGATTGTCTTTCGGCCCGACGATATCGCCGATAACATGCGCAAGTACGGCGGTTTTATTCCGGGCATCCGGCCGGGCAAGCGGACCTCCGATTTTGTTAACGACATTCTGACCCGCATTACCATGGTCGGCGCGATTTACCTGGTCGTCGTAGCCATCATTCCGCAGCTGCTCATCAGCGGTATTCATCTCAATCACCTCTGGCTGGTTGGGAATTGGTTCGAGCACATGCCGCTGTGGGTGACCCAGGGCCTGGGCTTCAACTTCTATTTCGGCGGAACCTCGCTCCTGATCGTCGTGGGTGTGGCCATGGATACGGTGAACCAGGTCGAGTCGCATCTGATCATGCGTCACTATGAAGGCTTCTCGCCCAAGAGCGGACGCGTAAGGGGAAGGCGGGCCTGGTAAATGACTGCGACTGCGGCGGAGACTCACGTGGAGGGCGAGAAATCACGGAATGTTTCGCCGGGGCCGATTCTTTTGCTGGGGGCTCCTGGCGTCGGAAAGGGAACGCAGGCCAAAGAACTGATGGCCAGGTGGGGTATTCCGCAGATTTCAACCGGAGACCTCCTGCGCTTTCATCGCGACCACGGAACCCCGCTGGGCCAGCAGGCGAAAGAGATCATGGCCGCCGGCAAGCTGGTGCCGGACGAACTGGTGAACCGGATGGTGGCGGAGCGGCTGAAGCATCCGGACACGGCTGGCGGCTACATTCTGGACGGCTTTCCCCGCACGCTGAATCAGGCCGAATGGCTGGACAGCCATCTGGCGCCGGACGAGGAGGCTCTGCCGGTGATTGCGGTCAGTATTCGGGTCGGCTATACTGAATTATTGCGCCGTATTACCGGGAGGCGCATCTGCCCGGTCTGCGGGACGATCTATAACATCTACCTGCAGCCACCCAGGGACGATGAAAAGTGTGACCTGGATGGTACCCCGCTGGTGCGGCGATCCGACGATAGTGAGGAAGTTTTTCGGGAGCGGATGCGTACGTACGAAGCGCAGACGGCTCCGGTGGTGGAACATTACCGCGCCCAGGGACGGTTCGAGGAAGTGAACGGCGATCAGCCGGTAGAAAAAGTGGCGGCCGATGTCATAGCCGCCGTGGCGCGCCTGAGGAGCTGAACAGGTGGCCATTACGATCAGAACGCCGCGGGAAATCGAAAAGATGCGGCGCAGCGGGCAGGTGGTCCGGGAAGTTCTGGAGCTTGTCCGCCAGGCAGTGAAACCGGGAGCGACGACGCAGGATCTCGAGTGCGTGGCCGCGGACAGGATCAGAGAACTGGGGGCGACTCCGGCGTTTAAGGGATACCACGGGTATCCCTGTGTGCTGTGCACCTCGATCAACAATGAAGTGGTGCATGGAATCCCTTCGGCGGAACGAAAGCTGTGCGACGGCGATATCGTTTCGATCGATACGGGCGTGGTGATGGACGGCTACTACGGCGACGCGGCGATTACGGTCGCGGTAGGGTCGAAGGTGGCGGAGAAGGCACAGAAGCTGCTCGCGGTAACCGAGGAGTCGCTCAAAAGCGCGATTCGCGCGGTGAAACCGGGGGCAACGCTGGGCGATGTGGGCGCGGCGGTGCAGGAGACGGTGGAAGCCCAGGGCTTCAGTGTGGTACGGGATTTTGTTGGGCATGGGATCGGTACGCATCTGCATGAGGATCCGCAGGTGCCGAACTTTGGAACGCGAGGCCGCGGACCGAGGCTGCAGGCCGGCATGGTGCTCGCGATTGAGCCGATGGTGAACGAAGGCGACGCCGGGGTGCGGACTCTGAAGGACGGCTGGACCACCGTGACGAAAGACGGATGCTGGAGCGCGCACTTCGAGCACACGGTGGCGGTGACGAATGAAGGGGCTTTGGTGCTGACGAAGTAGCGACGGAAGACTACGAAGTAAAGGATAACGATTGTCGAAGGAAGACGCGATTGAAGTCATGGCCACGGTGCTGGAGACGCTGCCTAATGCCATGTTCAAAGTTAAGCTGGAGAGCAGCGGACACGAGGTGCTGGCTCACGTCTCCGGCAGGATGAGAAAGAATTTCATCCGGATTTTGCCGGGTGACCGGGTGGCGGTGGAGCTGAGTCCGTACGATCTGAACCGCGGCCGGATTGTGTATCGCTATAAATAGCAGTCAGCAGCCAGTAGTCAGCTGCCAGCTTTTGGCCGGATCAGGGCAACGCACCTCGGCGGAAAAGCGGCGAGCTAACCACTGGTGTCTGGCGGCTGGAAGCTGGAGTTTCTATGAAGGTTCGGGCATCGGTAAAGAAGATTTGCGACAAGTGCAAGGTCATCCACCGGCAAGGAGTCGTGCGGGTGATCTGCGAAAACCCGAAGCATAAGCAGCGCCAGGGCTGAGACCCGAGCACAGGGCTCGGGGACAGCAGGGCGCTTGAATCGAGAGTTGTGATTCCGGCGGTTGAGGAATCAGGGGCGAGTTAGCCACAAAGGCTTGCGAGGAACCCCGAGGATACTCCGGCTCTCATCACTCCGGTTCGCGATGCGGCCGGATTAGCCGCTCCAGACGGGTTAAGTCTGGAGCAAAGCGAAGGACACGGTATGGCACGTATTGCAGGCGTCGATTTGCCTCGCAACAAGCAGGCAAGGATAGCGCTGACGTACATCTTCGGCATCGGACAACCGCGGGCACTGAAGATCCTGGCCGCGGCAAACGTCGATGTGTTCCGGAAGATCCAGGACCTCGGCGAAGACGAGGTCAACCGGATCCGCCAGGTCATCGAAGATCAGGGTGATGTGGAAGGCGACCTCCGCAAGGATACAGCCATGCACATCAAGCGGCTGGTCGATATCCAGTCGTACCGGGGACAGCGGCATCGCCGCGGGTTGCCGGTGCGCGGACAGCGGACCCACACCAACGCCCGCACCCGCAAGGGGCCGCGTAAGGGCACGGTGGCCAACAAGAAGAAAGCGACGGCGAAGACCTAATGGCGGACAAACCAGCGAAGAGCGCGACCGGGAAAGCGGCGCGCAACAAAAAGTTCAAGAAGCGCGAGCGCAAGAGCGTCCCGTTTGGGCTCGTGCATATCCAGGCCACGTTCAACAACACCATCGTGACTATCACAGACCAGCAGGGCAACACGCTCTCGTGGAAGAGCTCGGGCTCGCTGGGCTTCCGCGGGTCGCGCAAGGGCACTCCCTTTGCCGCGCAGCAGGCGGCGGTGAACGCGGCCAACATGGCTCGGGATCACGGTGTCCGTTCGGTGGATGTGCGGGTGAGCGGGCCGGGTTCGGGCCGCGAGTCCGCCGTGCGCGCCCTGGCCGCCGCGGGCATCGAGGTGCGATCCATTCGGGATGTTACCCCGATTCCGCACAACGGCTGCAGGCCACCCAAGCGGCGGAGGGTCTAGGTTCGTGCGGCCAGCAGCAAGCTTCGGCCGCATGCGGTACACTATATGGGGTGAGCCCAGTGAGCTTGCCCCTGCATAAATTGGCTGGCATCTGACCGCTGAATGCTGCTAGCTGCTTCTGGACCGGGACGAAGGGCGATGCCCGTAAACCGGTCGGCCTCTGAAATAAGGAGAATGCATTGGCACGTTATACGGGAGCCGTTTGCCGCCTTTGCCGGCGCGAAGGCATGAAGCTGTTCCTCAAGGGCACCAAGTGCACCAGCGACAAGTGCCCCATCGAGAAACGCAATTTTGCCCCTGGTCAGCACGGCCGCGACCGCAAAGCGAAGATTGTGGGCTACGGCCTGCAGCTGCGCGAAAAGCAGAAGGCGCGCCGCATCTACTTTGCCCTGGAAGGGCAGTTCCGCGCATATTACGAGAAGGCCGCGCGCACGCCCGGCGTCACCGGCGAGCTGCTGTTGCAGCAGCTGGAGCGGCGCCTCGATAACGTAACCTTCCGGCTCGGCTTTGCCATCTCGCGCCGCCAGTCGCGTCAACTGGTCCGCCATGGGCACGTCGAAGTGAATGGCCGCAAAGTCAACATTCCCTCGTATCAGGTGAGCGTGGGCGACGAGATCAAAATCCGCCCCAACAGCACGAAACTGTCTGTCGTGGAGACGTCGCGCGAATTCGCCAGTCATCAGCCGGCGCCTTCGTGGCTTTCCACTGAGCCAAACACGCTCAGCGGTAAGGTGCTGGCGCTGCCGAAGCGCGAAGACATCAACCTGCCTGTGAACGAGCAGCTCATAGTCGAGTTGTACAGTAAATAGTTGTTATTTGTAAGTTGCTGGCAACTGTTGCTGCGCCGAAAGGCGCAATTTCAATCACGGAGTGAAACGGCTCGGCCGCTGCAAAGTGCATCGCGGCGTCGCCGGGCAGAAGAGGCGAATGGATATGCTTTGGAGAGGATTTCAAAAGCCGAAGCGGCTGGCGGTAGACACCGAGTCGCTGACCGATCACTATGGCAAGTTCAGCGCGCAACCGTTCGAACGCGGATTCGGGACGACCATCGGCAATGCGCTGCGACGCACCCTGCTCTCGTCGATTGAGGGCGCCGCGGTCACCGCGGTTCGCATCGAGGGCGTGCTGCACGAGTTCCAGTCGATTGCTGGCGTGGTGGAAGACGCCACCGATATCGTGCTGAACCTGAAGCAGATTCCGTTCAAGCTGAACGGAGACGGGCCGAAGGCGCTCTATCTGAATGCCGATCAGCCGGGCGTGGTCACTGCCGGCATGATCGAAGCCGACGGGGACGTTGAAATTCTCGACAAGGATGTCTATATCGCCACCGTGAGCGAAGGCGGACGGCTGAACATGGAGATGCGGCTGAAGCGCGGCCGCGGCTACGTGTCGGCCGACAAGAACTTCGACTCCGACCTGGGCATTGGCTTCATTCCGGTGGATTCCGTCCACTCGCCCGTGCGCAAGGTGAACTTCACCGTGGACGCCGCGCGTTTGGGGCAGATCACCGACTACGACAAGCTGACGATGGAAGTGTGGACGAACGGCTCCGTGCTGCCCGCGGACGCGATTGGCCTCGCGGCCAAGCTGCTGAAGGACCACATGAGCATCTTCATCAACTTCGAGGAAGAGATCGAAGCCGAGGGACATGCGGAAGAAGGCCGGGTCCAGCTGAAGAACGAGAACCTGAATCGCAGCGTGGAAGAGCTGGAACTGAGCGTGCGCAGCTACAACTGCCTGAAGAACGCGAATATTCAGACGATCGGCGAGTTGGTGCAGAAGACCGAGGCCGAGATGCTGAAGACGAAGAATTTCGGGCGGAAGTCGCTGAACGAAATCAAGGAAATTCTGGCGCAGATGGGCCTGTCGCTCGGAATGCGAATCGACGAGCAGGGCAATGCGGTGCCGGGACCGACGTCGGTTCTGCCGGCCGCGCAGCTTGCCGCCAGCTACGGCCGATTCGACGACGACGAGGACGAGGGACTGGATTCGGATATTCCGCTCCAGCCAGAGACGGAGAATTTCTAAAAACAGCCAGCGGTGATCAGTGAACAGCGATCGGTCCGGTGCCACGCCGATGCCGCTCGCCAACAACTGACCGCCGAGAGCTGATCACCGAGGTCTGAACATGCGTCATCGCAATGCAGGTTACAAACTGGGACGGAACACGAGTCATCGGCGGGCGCTGCTGCGCAATCTGGTGACGTCGATTTTGATGGAGGACCGCGTGCAGACCACGGTCGCCAAAGCGAAAGCCGCGCGTCCGCACGTGGAAAAGCTGATCACCCTGGGAAAGCGGGGCGACCTGCATGCGCGGCGCCAGGCGCTGGCGTATCTGCAAACCGGCGACGCGGTCACCCGCCTGTTCGAAACTGTCGCGCCGCGGTACAGCGAGCGTCCCGGCGGCTATCTGCGCATCGTGCGCGCGGGTTTCCAGCGCGGCGACGGCGCCGAGAAGGTGTACATCGAACTGGTGGACGCCGAGCAGGTTCTGGACGAAAAGCGCCAGAAGCGCGCCGAAGCACGAGCTAAAAAGCGCGAAGAAATGCAGAAGGCGATGGCCGAGCAGGAAGCCGCGGAAGGCGGCGGGGAAGAGAAGGCCTCGTAAGCTGGCTCTCAATTTTCACGAGCGCATCCCGCGTGGGTGCGCTCTTCTTCTTTCAGAAGGTCAAAACCGGCGCGAGAATGCCAATAGCACCTTCAGCCGGGACCCGGCAACTTGTATAAAAAGCGCCCTCCCCTCGCCCTCAGGTGGCGGATGGGTTACTCTGCTTTTAACGGTACGAACCATTTCCCCCGCTGGAAGCTCGACAGCCGCGCGAAAGGAATCCCGTGAGTCAGCCGCCCAAGGAAAGTCGCGAACGCAACGAGCGAAACGATCTTCGCAAGCTGCCCATGATGCCCATTCGGGACATGGTTATTTTCCCGTTCATGATGACCCCCTTCGTGGTGGGTCGCGAGTCCAGCGTGCGCGCGCTGGAGGAGGCGCTGAACGGCGAGCGTAAGATTTTCCTGGCTACGCAGCACGACGCGCGCGTGGATGAACCGCGTCCGGATGAGATCTACCAGGTGGGCACTGTGGGGAACATTGTGCAGAGTGTACGCATGCCCGACGGGAACATCAAAGTTCTGGTTGAAGGCATCGAGCGCGCGCGTGCCCACGATATCAGCGATACCGACGGATTCTTTGTCGCCACTGTCAAGATGGCGAAACCGCTGACGGAGATTACGCCGCAGATCGAGTCGCTGGTGCAGCGCGTGACTTCGCTGTTCGAGCAGTACGTGAAGCTGCAGCAGGCGCTGAACGTGGAAACCGCTGCTTCGGCGATCCGCACCGAGGACCCGGGCAAGCTGGCCGATACGATTGCCGCGAACCTGCAGCTCGAGGTTCCGGACAAGCAGGAGCTGCTGGATCTGTTCGATGTTCCCGAGAGGTTGCTGAAGATCGCAGATGTCCTGGATATCGAGATCGAGAAGCTCAACATGGACCGCAGCATCCAGTCGCGCGTCAAGCGGCAGATGGAGCGGGCGCAGAAAGAGTATTACCTCAACGAGAAGATCAAGGCGATCCAGAAAGAGCTGGGGCGCGGCGAGAAGAGCGAATTCGACGAGTTGAAGAAGAAGATCGAAACGGCGGGCATGCCCAAAGACGTCTTCGAGAAGGCTACCCAGGAACTAAAAAAGCTGGAAGCGATGCCGCCGATGTCGGCCGAATCAACTGTCTCCCGCAATTATCTGGACTGGTTGCTGGCCGTGCCGTGGAAGAAGAAGTCGAAGGAGACGCGCAGCATCGATCATGCGGAGAAGGTGCTGAACGCCGACCACTACGGGCTGGAAAAGATCAAGGAGCGCATTCTCGAGTTCCTCGCGGTGCGGCAGCTCGTCAAAAATCCGAAGGGATCGATTCTGTGCTTCGTCGGGCCTCCCGGGGTTGGCAAAACCTCGCTGGGTATGTCCATCGCGAAGTCGACAGGGCGGAAGTTCGTGCGCATGTCGCTGGGCGGCGTCCGCGACGAGGCGGAGATTCGCGGGCATCGGCGCACCTATATCGGCGCGCTGCCTGGACAGATCATCCAGTCGATGAAGAAGGCCGGCACGCGGAATCCGGTGTTCATGCTGGACGAGGTGGACAAGATGGCTGCGGACTTCCGCGGCGATCCTTCGTCCGCGCTGCTGGAAGTGCTCGATCCCGAACAGAATCACAGCTTTCAGGACCACTATCTCGACGTGGAGTATGACCTGTCGCAGGTTCTGTTCGTGGCGACGGCGAATGTGCTCCATACGATCCCGCCTGCGCTGCAGGATCGCATGGAGATCCTGCGGCTGCACGGATACACCGAGGCCGAAAAGCTGGAGATCGCAAAGCAGTATTTGCTGAAAAAGCAGCGCGACAACACCGGACTCACCGAGAAGAATGTGGTCTTCACCGATACGGCGCTAACGGAGATGATTCGCGGCTACACGCGTGAAGCCGGCGTGCGCAACCTTGAGCGCGAGATCGGGAACGTCTGCCGAAAAGTCGCGCGCAAGGTCGTGAAAAGCGGCGCCAAACACAAGGAAACCCTTACGCCGGAGAACCTCGCCGATTTCCTCGGTGTGCCGAAGTTCCGCGACTCGCAGGTAAACGAAATGAGCGAGATCGGCCTGGTGAACGGACTGGCATGGACTGAGGTCGGCGGGAGCATTCTACAGACCGAAGTGCAGGTACTGGACGGCAAAGGCAAGCTGACGACGACCGGGCAACTGGGTGACGTGATGCAGGAGTCGGCGCAGGCCGCGCTGTCGTATGTGCGCAGCCGGTCGCATCACCTCGGCTTGCCGAAGGACTTCTACCGCAACATCGACATCCACATTCACGTGCCCGAAGGCGCAATCCCCAAAGATGGGCCGTCGGCGGGCATCACGCTGGCGACGGCACTGGCAAGCGCGCTGGCGCGGATTCCCGTCCGCCGCGATCTGGCGATGACCGGTGAAGTAACGCTTCGCGGGAAGGTGTTGGCGATCGGCGGCTTGAAGGAAAAGCTGCTGGCCGCGCATCGCGCGGGCATTTTCGAGGTAATCCTGCCGGAAGATAATCGGAAGGATTTGCCGGATCTTCCGGACAACCTGAAGACCGCCATGAAGCTGCACTTTGTGGACACGATGGACGAGGTGCTGAAGATCGCGCTGGAATCGCCATTGCCCGAGTTGAGGGAAGATTCGCCGCTGGAGCCGGCGGTTCTGAACGTGCCTCCGACGACCAGCCCGGAGCAGCGAGCCCACCAGTAGAAGACAGGGACAGAACTTCGGGTTACAGGGGCCGGGGTGTGAGGCCGCGCTTTACCTTTGGCGCGGAGATGAGCCCCTCGATTGCTCTCCCGGCAGCAGCCGTTGCGGTGGCACCGGACGCAATCAACGGCTGAGGCTCGATGGCGCGACGGCGAGCGTATTCGCCGTTGCTCGTGCGGATTTCGCCGGGTCAATGGTTGAGAGTCACACTGCAGCGCCGCGCGAACGCGTTCGAGCGCAGGTAGTGTCCAGCGCCAGCGGCATCATCTTCCCCTACCATCTGCTGCCCATTCGATCACCCGCGACACCCCGCTTCCTCAACTGGGTTTCCGATGTCGATTGCCCGCGCGTCAGGCGAGGCCGCAGCAGCGTTTGAATTTGAGTCCGCTGCCGCAGGGGCAGAGCTCGTTGCGGCCGGGCTTGGTCGCAACTGAGGCCTTGAGATCGCGGGCACGCGTCCACTGCATGACGTTGGCAGGGGGACGCTGATGGCGGAGCTCTTCAGCCATAAAACGCATGTATGGATCGATGTGGGTGAAGAAGCGCTTGTAGGCGGCGCATAGATAGTTGAGGCCCGGCTCCCCGTCGGGCGTTCTGGCGAAGCGATGCTTGGGGCATTCGCCGTTGCAGGCGAATCGCACTTCGCACTGCCGGCAGTATTGGGGCAGAGTGGTCTGCTTGTCCTGGCCGAACTGGATTTGCTGCGGAGACGAGACCATTTGCTCCATCGGCGCCTCCATGATGTTGCCGAGGCGGTTTTGGGGATAGACGAAATGGTCGCAGGAGTAAACGTCGCCGTTGTGCTCTATGACGAGCGCGGAGCCGCAGGTGGGGCGGAAAACGCAGAGGCTTGCCTGAAGGCCTGTCCACATTTCGAGGCTGACGTCGAATAGCTGGACAAAAATGCGTCCGACGTCGTTGCGAACCCATTCATCGAAAATGGCGCAGAGGAAGCGGCCGAACTGGTCTGAATCGACTGACCAGTCGGAGACGGCGGCGTTGTGTGAGGAACTGGGGGACACGAGGGTGAGGCCGCCGGGGGTGACCTGCGTGGAGACGCGCTCGACGATGGGAATGAACTGCATGAATCCGCTGCCGTTTTCCCGGAGGAATCGGTAGACATCGAGTGGATGCGCGGAGTTGGCGCGGTGAACGGTGGTTAGGGTGTTGAACGCGACGTTGCGGCGGCGGAGAACATCGATGCCGCGCATGACGCGGTCGAACGAGGGATGTCCACCCTTGTCGACGCGGTAGGCGTCGTGGAACTGGCGCGGTCCGTCTATGGAGATGCCGATGAGAAACGAATGCTCCGCGAAAAATCTGGCCCATTCGTCGTTGAGGAGGACGCCGTTGGTCTGGAAAGCGTTCTCGATGCGTTTGCCGGCCGCATAGCGCGCCTGGAGTTCGATGACGCGCCGGAAGTAGTCGACCCCGAGAAGGGTGGGTTCGCCGCCCTGCCAGGCGAACTGGATGGTACTGGATTCCTGCTGCTCGATGTACTGGCGGATGTACGCCTCGAGAACGTCAGGGGACATGGCCCACTTGGCGACGTCGGGGTAGAGGGCCTCCTTCTCAAGGTAGAAGCAGTATTTGCAGTCGAGATTGCAGATGGGCCCCGTGGGCTTGGTGAGGATATGGAAGGCGCGCGGGTGTGGGGCGGCGAGGGCTGAAGCCATACGGAGTTCCTGGAAAAACAGCGTTGCTTACCAGATTATCTGGCGGTGAATGGATCGTGCCCGCACATCCGGCGGGAGAAACGGAACAGGCCGCGCCGGGCGATAGCGCGAAGCAGACGGCGGGAGCG
>DAHUYD010000024.1 GCA_027315385.1 Acidobacterium sp. | reverse complement strand
ACTGGCAAGGAGGCGCACGCCTCGGCCTTCCCCGAACTCGGCATCAACGCGGCGGACGCGCTGACCATCGCGCAGACAGCGCTCGGCCTGCTGCGCCAGCACATCCGCGCCACAGACCGCATCCACGGCATCGTCACCGAGGGCGGCGTCGCTCCCAACGTCATCCCCGCCCACACCGCGGCGAAGTACATCATCCGTTCCGAGACGCTGGAGCAACTGAAGGAGCTGCGGCCGAAGGTCTATCGCTGCTTCGAGGCCGGGGGCCTGGCGACGGGCGCCAAAGTCGAGATCACCGGCGGCGACAAGCCCTACGCGGAGATGATGCACGACCACGGCATGGCCGCAATGTTCCGCGCGAACTCCCAGGCGCTCGGCCGCCCATTCCCGGATCTGGGCGAGCTGGGACGGCGGCCGACCGGTTCGACGGACATGGGCAACGTCTCGCTGGCTATGCCGTCGATCCATCCGATGATCGGCATCAACTCGCTCCCGGCGGTCAATCATCAGCCGGAGTTCACCGCGCACTGCGTGACGTCCGACGCGGACAAGGCGCTGATTGACGGTGCACTGGCCATGGCGTGGACGTGCATCGATATGGCGCTGACCAGGATTCAGTAGTGCCGCGCCGCTGGCCGGCGATCCTGACCGGATTCCTGCGCCTTCTTTCCGGTCGGCGGCGGCGCAGGCGTCGCCACCGGCGCTGACGGCGTGTCCGACGGCAGCGGCGCATCCAGCAGCTTCACAGCGGCATCCGGCAGAGTCTTATTGGCGTTCTTCAGCAGCAGCGTCACCTGCCACATCTGCGTCTGGTTCAGAACCTTGTCGAACGAAGGCATCCCCGTCAGACGGATTCCGTTCGCCACCTTCCAGTAGGTCTCGCCGGCAGGATCGTCGCTCACCCCAATCACCCCCTCGCGGTGCCACTTGAACAGTTGCGGAACGGGAGGATACATGTGATCGGCGATGTCCGACGCCCGCGCGGGCAGGCCATGACACACCGCGCAATTGGTCCGGTACGTCTCCGCACCGGCGACCAGATTCGCGTCAGTGGGCTGGATCGGCGACTGATGCGGCATCTCCCGATCGATGACCGCGTGCAGCGGCACTTTCACAATCTGCTTCTCGAACGGCAGCGGCGGGTCGGCAACCGCAACCGGTGGATTCCCAAAGCGGAAATATACCCACGCCGCCCCCGGAACGAGCAGCAGTCCCACCACCAGGCCCAGCAGGAAGTTCCTCATGTTTCGTGTGCCTCAACCCCAACATAAATCAACCGCGTCCCCGCCATCTTCTCCTCTTCGTGAATCTTCCGCAATCCTCGCCCTCCGGATACCGCCGGCCCCGTTTATCCGTTGAGCCCCGAGCTCGGTTGCCCATGCTCTCTCTACCCTGTAACCTTGTTGTTGAACAATCTCTCCTCACAGGCAGTGGAGGCAACAAGGTTCATGCACTTTCGCAAGTGTTTCGGGTACACTGTGTATCCGCTTTTGGCCGCTATTCTTTTCGGTACCTCTGTCCTTCGGGCGCAGGACTCGACTTCCCAGCAGCAACCGCCCGCTGCCCAGCAGACCACCCCCCAGACTCCTCCTGTCGTCATGCAGGAGCCTCTTCCGAAGAATGAACAGCAGCAGCGCGCGCTCATCCTCCGCGAGGCTCAGGCGCGCGTCAACGCACGGCGCGAGCAGCGCATCCGCCAGATCATCCGGGATACCTACAGCCACCAGTATGAAATCTACTTTGGCGGCAACTACCTGCATTTCCTGCCCGGCCCGAAACTGCAGCACATGGGCGAGACCGGCTGGAACATCGGCATGGTGGATTACCTCCACGGCAAGCTGGGTGTCGCGGCTGATTTTCGAGGCTATTACGGCACCACCTACACAGGCAGGAGTGCTTTCCAGGTCTTCAATCCCAGCATCAGCCAGTACACCTTCATGACTGGCCCGCAGTACCGCATCTTCGAGGGCCAGCACTGGGGCTGGACTGCACAGATCCTCGTCGGCGCGATCCACGGCAACTTCGCTACCGGCACCGGCGGCCTCGGCTCCGCTCCGGTCGGACTCTGGAATGACGGTACGTCGCTTGCCGTGTCGCCTGGGGTCTCGGTCGACTACAACCTCAGTCCCGGACTTTCGTTTCGTCTCACCCCGACCGCCCTTTTCACAGATCTGAACAGTTCCACTCTGGGAACTAACAATGCCGTCCAGCCGGCTCAGAGCTCCTTCCGGCGCAATGAGGGATTCAACGTCAGCCTTCTCTACCGCTTCGGCCGCCAGCACTGAGGATACCCGCGGTGTTCCTGCCGCGCCCTCACTGCCTCACCTCTGACTGCCTCATCTCTTCTCACCCGTTACAATGGCGATGACCACCGGCCTCCATCGCCATGCACCCTTTTTCCCTGGCTTACATCGTTCGCCTGCTCGCCTCCACGGCGCAGACGCTCTGCCTGTTCCAGTCCCCAGGTGGCTTCCGCCACTATCTCCGCACGCATTACGCCGACCACACCTTCCAGAATCTCTACCAGTGGCATCTGTTCTCCTTCGATACGCTCCTGCTTACGCCGTATTTCCTGGTGATGATCGTCCTTTCCATCTACGGCATTCATCGCTACAAGCTCGTCTGGCAGTATTACCACTACAAAAAGAACGCTACCCACGAGCCGCCCGCTCACTTCGACGAGTTGCCCCGCATCACTGTTCAGCTCCCTGTCTTTAACGAGCAGTTTGTCGTCGATCGCCTCATTGAGGCTTGCTGTAATCTCGACTATCCCGCCGACAAGATCGAAATCCAGGTTCTCGACGACTCCACCGATGAAACGAAAGAGGCCGCCCAGACGATCGTCCAGCGTTATCGCGACCTGGGCCACAACATCGTCTACCTGCACCGCACCGACCGCACCGGCTTCAAGGCCGGCGCGCTGCAGGAAGGCATGAAGGTCTGCTCCGGCGAGTTCATCGCCATCTTCGACGCCGACTTCGTCCCGCCCCGCGACTGGCTCCTGCGCGTCGTCCACCACTTCGCCGACCCCACCGTCGGCATGGTCCAGACCCGCTGGTCGCACCTCAATCGCCATTACAGCTTCCTCACCCAGGTCGAGGCCATCCTCCTCGACGGCCATTTCGTCATCGAGCACAGCGCGCGCGCCCGCTCCGGCCTCTTCTTCAACTTCAACGGCACCGCCGGGATGTGGCGGCGCTGCGTCATCGACCAGGCCGGCGGCTGGCAGCACGACACCCTCACCGAAGACACCGACCTAAGCTACCGAGCCCAGATCCTTGGCTGGAAGTTCAAATACCTCCAGGACGTCGCCTGCCCCGCCGAGCTGCCCATCGAGATGACCGCCTTCAAAACCCAGCAGCAGCGCTGGGCCAAGGGCCTTATCCAGGTTTCGAAGAAGATCCTCCCCAGGGTCTTCCGCAGCGACATCCCGCTGCGCGTCAAGATCGAAGCCTGGTATCATCTCACCGCCAACATCAGCTACCCCCTCATGATCGTCCTGTCCGTCCTCCTCATGCCCGCCATGATCATCCGCTTCTATCAGGGTTGGTGGGAGATGCTCTACATTGACTTCCCCCTCTTCGTCGCTTCCTCCTTCTCCATCTCCGCGTTCTACCTCGTTTCGCAGAAAGAACTCTTCCCGCGCCGCTGGCTTCGCAGTCTCGTCTATATGCCGTTCCTCATGGCGCTCGGCATCGGCCTCACCATTACTAATTCCATCGCCGTCATGGAAGCCGTCTTCGGCATTCAGTCCGCCTTCAAGCGCACGCCCAAATACCGCGTCCGCAGGAAGGGCGAGAAATCCCAAGCCTCCAAATACCGCAAACGTCTCGGCATCATTCCTCTGCTCGAGTTGGCCATCGGCGGGTACTTCGTCCTCTGCATCTGGTACGCCTGCGCCAACCAGAACTTCTTTACCGTGCCGTTTCTGCTGCTCTTTGTCGTGGGATATCTCTACACCGGCCTGCTCTCCATCTTCCAGGGACG